>CAZNOC010000006.1:3552-45698 GCA_964574545.1 uncultured Bifidobacteriaceae bacterium
CCCCGTGCCCGAACAGCCGTGGAAGGTTGGTGTCGTTGTCACAGAACGCCAGCTCGTCGGGCCGATCCGCATGCAGCACGTACGTCCCAAGCGAGGGATGCGTCAGCGTGACGCGGTCCTCGCCCACCGCTTCGGCTGAAGGCCGTTCGGGCCACCGGCCCCAGGCCCACGTGTTGCGAAACCACGCCTGCGGCATCACCACAATCGGGGCGTCGTCAGGCCCGCGGTTCACGACACGCACCCGCATCACCAGATCGTCCGGACCGTGCTTGGCGTACTCGACGACGATGTCGAAGTAGCGGTCATCGTCGAAGACGCCGGTGTCGATCAGCTCGAACTCGGGGTCGGCCTTGCCGCGCGCGCGCGAGGCCGCGACGAGCTCGGCATAGGGAAAGGCCGCCTGGGGGTACTTGTAGAGCATCCGCAGCCAGGCGTGCGAGGGCACCGCGTCGAGATAGTAGTAGATCTCCTTGACGTCCTCACCGTGATTGCCTTCGGGGCCGGTCACCCCGAACAGCCGTTCCTTCAGAATGGCGTCCCGCATGTTCCACACCGCAAGGGCGAGACAGAGACGCTGCTTGTGATCGCTGAGGCCGGCCAGACCGTCCTCGCCCCAGCGGTAGGCGCGGCTGCGCGCCATGTCGTGCGGAAAGCTGTCCCAGGCCGTGCCGTGAGGACTGTAGTCCTCGCGAACCGTTCCCCAGGCGCGATCGCTCAGGTAGGGTCCCCAGCGCCGCCAATGGCGGGTGCGCTGCCGGTCTTCCTCCAGACGAACGTCTTCAACACTCATGCCGGGGCCCGTGATGTCTTCGGTGACGATGCGGCCCGAACAGCGGTCGGCGCACTGGGTACTGCCGATCGCAACACGGGCTCACGCCTGCCAGCCGCTGACGTAGCGGCCATCGGCCCGGCGGACGATCGCACCAGCGGAGACGAGCTCCGCCAACACGCGCTCGCAGTCCGCCAGTGGGATGCCGAACAGGCGGGCGGCCTGAGCTGATGTCAGGCGTAGTCCGGGCATTTCCCGGAACTGACTGTCGATCTGGCTCTTCACCGCGGACGCGGCGTCGATCAACGTCGTCACTCCGGGCGGCATCGTCCGCCTCCACGGCAGCCGTAGACGTAGCCGAGCGTGCCGCCGTAGGCCAGGTGCGCCACGAGACTGCCCAGGGCCGCGCCCAAGCCGAGGCGGAGCGAGAGGACGCCGGGCGTGACAAGGCTGCCGTCACGCACGAGATACGCGATCCAGCCGAGCAGCGGCACCGCGACGGCCTGGGCGAGCACCCAGAGGGCGAACCCGAACAGCAGGCCGCTGGTCCCAGGTCCGAAGGCCAGCCGCGGCTCCACCCACTCGACATACACCCAGGCGAACGCGAGTCCGACCACGAGATGCACACCCAGGCCGATCACCGCCGCGCTGAGCGCGTCGCCCACGAAGAGACGCGCCACGTAGAGCGGGAGATCGACCTGCGGCAACCCCACCGCGGGAAACACGTACATGATCGTGGTGATGGCCAGCGTGGCCAGAAATCCGCTGGACCAGGTCAGCGCGGCATCGGGCGTCAGCGTGCCCGGGCGGGTCAAGAGGAACTCATTATGGTGCATTGGCGGCCTCCGTTTGATCCGTAGTCGCGGCACCGACCCAGGTATTACGTACAGCGCACGGCGACGCAGACGCGGTGTGGTGGGGCCTCACAAAAAAAGAGCACCGGATGCTGACGCATCCGGTGCAAAGGGAGGATGGAGAAAACGCGTGCGCTGACGGGCTCCACCGAGCGTGTGGCGCCTCGACACGACAGGCACCATCATCGTAAGCGTCTACCAGTGGATGCGTTGGAAACGCGCCACAGGTTACAGGGACCGCACGTTCGCGCGCTGGCGAATCGCCGGCCGCCTGTGCAGAGGGTGCCCCCCGGCGGCGCTCATCGCTGAATCAGCAGGGTGTCGGGATACTGCGCGTGCCATCCGAACCAGAACGCGCGCTGCGCCGATACGCGAGGCAGTCGCACGCTCTCATCGTCGGCCGCCACCAGCGCCTCCTCGGTGATCCGCCACTGGCGGCCGGCGCTATCGGCAATCGCGTGGCCGTCATGCCGCCGTGACGGAAACGTCGCTTCGTGACCGCCAAGCAGGTACACCCGGTTGGCCCCTTGCGGCGAGGTGATCACGACGAACTGCCGCCCTTGCGCCTCGAAGTGGTAGGCGGGCTGGCGCTTCAGGAGCTCGGCCTCAATCGCCACGGGCTGCGCCTCGCCGCCCACCGCCGGACGGATGCGCATCGTCAACACCTCGTCCTTGTTCTTCAGGCGACGGTCCTCCTCGGGAACCGAGAACATCAAGGTATCTGTACGGAAGTAGTCGCGGTACGCCGCCCCCTCGCGGTAGTCGCGCTCGAACCCCGTCTCGATCGACAGCACGGTGGTCGTGGGATGCATGGTCCGCCACTCACGCCACGTCGTGGTGACGACCGGGTGCGACACGAGTTGCAGGCCGCTGCCGGCCAGCGGCCCCACCACGGGGCGTCCATCGATCGACGACCAGAGGCTGGATGTCTGTTGATCGAACATGAGCTTGTTCGATCGGTACAGCAAGCCGCTCGTGCCGAAGATGTAGCGCTGGCTGCCAAGACGGCTCTCGTAGGGAATCACGGTCCCGCACAGCGTGCAGTAGACCACCGTCAGATCGACACCGCCCAGCCGATCGATCGCCATCTCGTGCCAGGCCAGGATGCGCTTCGGATAGGCACGCGCCTCGCCATTGACGACGATGCCGAAGACGATGTTGTTGTTGCCGAGGTAGCGCGCCTCGGCGGCCGTCATCATCGGCGGATTGTAGAGTGGCGGAATTCCGTTGACGGCCACACCGCCCGTGTCGATCTCGTCGAGACGGATCTCGGATTTGACCGTGGCCGGAAAGAACGCGCGCATCCGCGGATCGATCTGCGAGTAGACATGCGCCTTGAACGCGGCGTACTCGGGATGCGGGTCGTACGGCAGCGTCCACATCCACCGCCGCCAGCCGTGCAGTGCCTCGTCGAACCGCTGGCCTGTCTGCTGCTCGAGAAAGCGGACGAGGCGCGCCCGTGCGATCGACTCGGGCAGCACGCGCCGCCCGACGGCGGGAAAGTCGCCCGACCCGCGGCCGGCCCCGGTACTGAATTCCCCGTCCTCGCCCGCACCGCCAGTGGTGGGGCCAGCCCCCATGTCAAAGGTATCGCCCCCGCCGGAGCGCCCCGCGGGACGCATCAGGCGCGCGAGGTCGATGATCATCGGTGTGTAGCTGTTGCGCCACTGGGTCGCGAGCGTCTCGAGCGCCTTCGTCGCCACGGCCTCATCGGTCGAGGCGGCCTCGAAGAAGAGCTGAAGCGGCGGCACGGCTTGCGCCTGCATCATCCGCACGCCGCCAGCGACCGTGAGCAGCCCAACGACAACGCCAGCTGCAAGCCGTGTCATGAGTACCTCTTACGATCCGGGCGTGGCGCACGTTACCCACCACATCCGATCGAGTGGCTGGGGGTCAGTTGAAGGTGACCAGGTGGTCGTGAGCGGCCGTCGTGGCGGACGCCTCGGTCGTGGACGTCTTCGCGACCCGCCCACCGGCGGCGATCTGCCCCACCTCCGCCATTGTCAGCGACACGGTATGGGGATGATCGGCCGCCCCACGGATATCGAGCGTCACCGCACCTCCGGCGGCGATTTGCGCGCCGGTGATCACAGCGGTGTGACCGTGGTTCGCGGTCACGGTGCCGCTGCGGCCGTCCGCCGACGGCGTTGGGGCGGTGGGCCCGCCGGAGTCGCTGCCGCACCCCGCAATCGTCACGGAGACCCCGCCGAGCATGGCCATCACTGCGGCCGCCGTAAACTCCCTGCGATCCAACGGACGCGCCTGATCTGGTCGTCGAGTCATCGTCATTCCTCCTGTGACTCCACACGGGAGGCGCATCCCGGCGGCTCTCGAAGGAGTCCCCGGCTGCCGCGCGGTGTTACAGCCCGAACTCACTCACGAGCAGTCCCATCGGCTGGGTGCCAAGCGCGCCGCGGCTCTCCCGGACGCGCTGGATGAACAGCGTTTCATCCTCGACGATGGCTCCGGTCGGCCCTCGAGGGCCGTCAAGCACCACCTGTCGCAAGAGGCCGGCCTGCCACGCTTCGCCGGCCAGACACGCCAGCGCGATGGCCAGCGCCACCAGTCGCCCCCGGGATGCCAGCGCTCGCGGGGCCACGACCGCAAGCACGCGTGCCGCCCCGACGCCCTGAAGTACCCAGAACACGGGCATGTACGCGAGGCCCAGCCGCACGTAGCCGAAAAAGAGCACGGTCGAGGCGGCCAGCGTCACCACCGGAACGCTGAGCAGGAGCAGCGCCGTCCGCCGTCGCCGCAACTGGAAGATGCCCACGGCCAGCAGCGCCATGTGCACGGGGATTAACCCCCGCCCAGCCGGATCCACCACGTCGACGCGCCGGCGCACACCGTCGACGCCGGCGCCCCGGTTGTCCACGCCATAGCCATGAGCCAGGAACCCCGCCGTCATCGCGGCCTTCCGCCACCACAGCGCGGTCGCGTCGGCCGGATGCGTGATCAGCCATTCGAGGCCGATGCGGTAGCCGTCCACGTACAGCCCGTACGCCGCGGGACAGTCGAGATCCAGGAGACCGGTCTCGAGCATCTCGTCGTCGCAGGCGTCGAGCCACGGATGATCGCGATTGGGTTCACCATCGGCACGCTCGTGGTTGGCCATCGCGAAGTTGAACGCCCCGTACGAAGTCACCGGCGCAAACCGCGGCAGCGGCCCGGGAAACGGGGGCGGATGCGCCTCGTTGAACGCGGTGAGGCTCCGGAAATGCCACACGGTGGTCGGCGTCAGGACGAGCGCGGTCGTCACCACAAAGGCGAGGACCTCCCGGCGACCGGCGCCGCGCCACCAGGCCACGCAGGCCAGCAGCACGGCGCCCAGCAGGAACTCCACCCGCACGAGAGAGGCCAGACCGGCAAGCACCCCGGTCGCGGCCGCCCGGCCAGCTCTCGTCCAGCTTCCCCCGCTGATGTCCCCAGAGCGCGTCCTGTCGTCGTCCATCCATCGCAAGCCGAGGAGCAGGACGAACGCGATCGCACACCCATAGAGCGCCTCCGAATTCGGCGTCGCACTGATGACCAGGTGCCCGAAATGAAATGTGCCGAGCACACCGACGGCCGCCGCGGCGCCGACGCCACCGAGGCGCCCGGCCACGACGGTGGACGCACCCACGGTGACGGCGCCGAGGAGTGCCGTGAGGGTCTTCGCGGCGAGAGGCCCAGGGGTCGACAGCATCGCCAGGAGCAGGGGCCATCCGGGCGGATGAAAGGGGATCCCGTTGTCGAAGGCACGCCCGTCAGCGAGGGCGCGCGCGAATGCGTGAAACGCCACGGCATCGCCGCGATAGAAGACGCTCGCCGCCGCTTCCACTTCGTGCCAGGCCCGCGGAAACCACCAGCGCTCGACCCACGCCGCCAACGTCGACAACCCCGCGACGAGCGCGACTTGTGGCAAACGCGGCAACGCTCCGGAAGCGGACCGCGGCGTCTCGGCGGCCCCGGCACGGTCGGCGCCCGCGAACGC
Source organism: uncultured Bifidobacteriaceae bacterium (assembly GCA_964574545.1). Taxonomy (GTDB): domain Bacteria; phylum Acidobacteriota; class Vicinamibacteria; order Vicinamibacterales; family UBA2999; genus JAUXWO01. The sequence continues at coordinate 9,149 of CAZNOC010000006.1, forward strand.
GGCCTTCGGGCGACGCCGGCTACCGATCTGGCGCGAGGCCACGCACCGCCTCGATCAGGTGGTCCTTGAATTCGGGAGCGACCCGGAAGCAGTACCGCACACGCCGCTCGGAGCCGATGTCGGAGGCGACGGTCAGGTAGGGCTTGTCGACGGGAGTCGTCCCCTGCATCCTCGCTTCAGTGCCGTCGTCCGGTCCGAGAACGATCGCCGCCGGCAACATCTCGCAGGTGACGAACCGCGGCGTGGCCACGGCCGCCACCGCAAGCGTATCGAACGGATTGAACCCGTCCACGGCAAAGACATCACGCCACACCTGGAGCCATGCGCGCGCGGGGCCGACCAGCCACTGCGCGGCAGGGCCACCGGTCGCGAGGCGGTCGAGGTCCGCCTCGGTCAGCCACACCTCCGACGAGATCTCGAACGGCGTCAGCGTCAGTGGCACATCGGCTTCGAGCAGCACACGGAATGCGGCGGGGTCGAGTTCGAAGTTGAGATCGCGGTGGGCTGCCGGGTTCGTGGTCCCGGTGGTGAACCGCTGCCCCGGCCGACGACCCGCCACCGCCACGATGTCTCGAATGCGTGAGATCAGGGTGGGATGCCTCATCACCACCGTCGCCACATTGGTCGCGGGCCCCAGCACGAGGATCGTGAGCGACTCCTCGCGCAGGTGCTCGGCCAGGGCGCGGGAGGCCTCGGTTTCGACGCCAAGCATCTCGGCTGACGAGGCCCCCGTGAACACCTGTGCGCCGGGAGGCCCCCAACGATCGACGAGGTCGGCCGCAATCCGCCCAGTGTCTTTGAGCGGCGCGTTGCCGAAGACAGCCGACACGCCCCGCACGGTCAGGTGCGACGCCGCGAACGCCTGGGTGAGCGCCAGCGCGTCGTCCACGTCACGATCGGGCAATCCGGCCGACGGGTCCGTGTCGATCCAGACCGGCTGCGACGCCGCACACGAGATCCCCCCCATGGTCACCAGTCCTGCCACGGCCACCACGGCGAAGGTGACGGCTGCCCAAGGGCGTCGCGCGTGTTTCATGCGGCCACGTCGCGATCGCCGCGCACCAGTTCGCAGGCCAGATCCAGCGCGGCCCGACGATGCTCAAGTCCCGGCGAAAGAGGCAACTGCGCCACGCCGAGCACGCGGCGCAGGATCTCCGCGCCGGCGTACCGTCCCACGAGCGAGCGATCGAACCCCCGCCGTGCCCCGTACGTGTCGAGCGCAAGCGCCACTATCGACTGCGGCTGGTGCGCGAGGTGCAGATGCGCCGCCAGCACGCCGAGATCGAACTCGACCTCGCCGAGAAACGCGAACTCGAAGTCGATCACGTGTGGCCCGCCCGGCGCGCGCAGCCAGCTCCCCGGAAAGAAGTCGCCGTGCGCGAGTCCGCCACCGTCGCTCAGGTAACGCCGGCCGAGGTGGGCGATCTCCTCGACCAGTCTGGCATCGCGCCGCAGGTCGGCGGCCAGCGCCGCCAGACCGGGACAGACCGCATCGAGACCAGCGGCGGCGTCCGACCCGAACGGCTGATGGAAGATGTACTCGTGATTCAACGCCCGCATGTCGTGATTACCGAGCCGCTCCCGATCGGCGGGCGGCACGGGGACAGCGTGAAAGGCGGCGAGCCAAGCCGCAAGGGACTCGATCTCGTGGGACGCGATCGTGCCACCCTGGTAGACGTCGGCAAAGTCAGCAGCCGGGCCCAGGTCCTCAACGGCGAGGATCTGTGATACCTCGTCGACGCCGATCATCGCCGGGATGCCATGCGCCGTCGCGGGCACGCGCCCGGCGATCTCGTAACACGTCCCCTCCACGGCGATTCGTCCCCAGGGAGCCGCAATCGACGGGTACTTCTCGACCCACGGCCGCCCTTGCTTCACGATCAGTGAGCCGGTCGTGGTCACGACGCGCAGGGTCAGGTTCATGTTGCCGTCGCCCGCGCGTTCGGCGCGCTGCACCCTGGCCCACGGCGCGATCCAGCGGCGCGCCCGCAGGTAGGCGTCGAGCCCGTCCAGATCCGCAGGATCCAGACCGTAGGCCCGCGGGTGGGTGGCGTGCAGTGGTGCGATCGTCGTCATCTCGGACAAGGTGCTGGCGGCAGGCCCGGATCAGGCTACTCCAAAGAAGGCGAACCAGCCTCCGTATCGTCACCGTCTGGCGTCGGACGTTACTGAGACGGCTTGTACCTGACACCCCGCCAGCGAAGCTGCCTCACGCCGCCGGGACACCTCTCGCGGGAGGTGGCGCCGCTTCAGTGGTGCCTCTGTTAGTCGTGCCGCGTGGTCGTGCCCCGCGCCGCAGGGCGAACTGCTGTAACGACGCGCACGATGCGGAGACGGTTCGCGTGGGTCTGGCAGCGCAGCCCACCCAGACCGGCGGCCCCAACGGGAATGTCGTGTCTGTGCTCATGCGCACAAGAAAAGAAGGAACGAGTCATATGCGGAAACAGCTCCTGTGGATTCCCCTCGCCGTCGTCATGGCTGTCGCCGGCGCGACGATGTCATTCGCGCAGAGTGAAGCGCCGAAGCCGGGCGCGCAGTCGGCGCACGCGCTCGGCGGCTACTGCCCCGTCGCCTACGTGGCCATGAACCAGGCCATGAAGGGCAACCCCGCGATCTCGAGCACGCACAAGGGCAAGACGTACCTGCTCGCCAATGCCGACGCGAAGAAGATGTTCGACGCCGCGCCGGAGAAGTACGTGCCGGCGTACGACGGCATCTGCGCCACGGGCGTGGCGATGGGCATGAAGCTCGAGTCGAAGCCCGAGCTGTTCACCGTTCACAACGGCAAGGCGTATCTCTTCTCCGATCAGAAGGCCAAGGGGATGTTCGACCAGGACAAGGCGGGCACGATTGCCAAGGCCGACGCCAACTGGCCGAAGGTGTCGGCGATGAAGTAGTCGTCGTCCGCGGACGCCGTTCCCCGACCCGCGAAGCCGGCCGGCATTCCCTGCCGCGCCGGCGACGCGGACCTCCGTGTACCCAATGGCCCACGACACTGCTTCACGCCTCCGGTACATCGGGGGCCTCCTCTTCGTGCTGACCGCGGCTTTCGTGCTGGCCAAGACCGGGCGAGACGCGCTGTACTTTCAGCGCGATGGCATCCGGGACCTCCCAGTGGCGTACGGCGGGATTGCACTGGCAGCCTTGCCCATGGCGATCGTGCTGTTGGCGGCCGTCCGCCGGTTCGGCACCTCAGCGACACGCGTGACGATGTTGCTCGCGATGGCGGGAGCGCTGGCACTCGCGGCGTGGACCGCCCGACCCGGAGCCGGTACGGGCATGACGCTGTTCTTCGTCCTGGTGCCCGTGGCCTTCGGGGCGGCGTTCTCGCTGGCGTGGCTGCTGGTGGCCGAGACGATCGGACGCACGGGGCCGGACATCGCGGCGGCCTACAGTCGGGCCGGCGCCAGTTCGATCGCGGGAGGAATCGGAGGCGCCGCACTCGCGCGGTTGCTGAGCGCCAGCGTGAGTCCTCACGCATTGCTGATGCTCGCAGGCGTCGGCGTGCTCGCGGCCGTGGCCGCCATCCATCTCACGCAGCAGCGATTCCCCAGTCCTGGCCTCGCCGTACCGTCCGAACCGGTGGTGACCGGATCCGCGGCACGCGCCGCCTTGTCACAGCCGTACGTCCGGCTGCTCCTGGGGATCACATCGCTCGCGGCGGCAGGCGGAGTCCTCATCGAGTTCCAGTTCTACTGGCACGTGTCGCGCCTCGATGCGGGCAACGAGGGGCCTGCCGCGCGCTTCGCGAATCTCTATCTGGGACTCAACCTCGCGGCCTTCGTCCTGCAGCTCGTGGCTGGCGCTCGTTTGCAGCGGCGCATCGGTGTGGCCGGTGCGCTCGCCGTGCTGCCCCTGGTGATCACCGGGCTCCTCCCGGTCGTGATCGGCCTGGCAGCAGGCGCGGCGTTCGCGGCGCTGCGGCTGGCCGAGGGCGGTCTCAAAGCCTCGCTGTACCGGGTCGGATGGGAGCAGGTGTATCTGCTGGTCAGTGACCGCTGTCGCACGGAGGCACGCCTCGTGGTCGACGGGATGGGCATCCGCGCGGCCGAGGGTGCGACCGCCCTGCTGCTCTATGCGGGGATGCAGGATCCGGCCACGCTCGGACGTTGGCTCCCGTGGGGGTTGCTCGCACTCGCGCTGCTCTGGGTGGCGCTGGTCGCCCGTCTCCGCCCCTATCTGGCTCGAGCCGCGGCGAACAGCGGCGCCAAGGGCGAGACCGTCATTCGGCTGCCGGACTCTTGACCCGTCGTCGCCACCCTTGGGTCAAGGGTCTGAATGCCAGCACCAGGCACGTCAACACAGGCACGGCGAACTCCAGCGCCAGCAGTCCAGGGGGCACGGCCCACGGAGCACCCGCGGCACGTGCCCATACCGGATACACTGCCGCGATGCTCAGCGTCCAGGCCGCCACCGGGAGCGAGCACCGGCTGGCGAGAAAGGGCAGGAGCCACAGCAGATACCACGGATAGATCACCGGCGCGCAGAGGAGCGCGGCCGCCAACGGCCAGGCCCAGGCGTCCGCGGCCTCCCGCGGTCGGAACCGCCGCAGAAGGGTCGCGACGAGCAACCCCACGGCCAGGGCACCCGCCGCCGCGCCGCGCGCCCCGACCATCTGGGCGGCAACACCGAACACGGGGCCGTTGAAGCGGAATACGTCCACGAAATCCGGCATCGACCCCACGGGCAGCGCTCCGCCGGGCACAGCCGCAGTCGCGGCCACCGCGAACGCCACGCCAAGGAGGAGGTGACGCACGCCGACGCGACGCCAGTAGAGCGGCGCAAGCACGAGCGGCAGGGGTTTGATCAGCACGGCAGCGACGAAGCTCATCGTCGCTACGGCCGGCCAGCGGCGAACCAGCGCCATCCACGACACAGTGAGCGCCAGCACACCGGCGATGTCGAGGTGTCCGCCGAGGACGGCTTCGAGCGGGACGAGTGGGTGCCAGGCGTACAGGAGCACCCATCCGGCCGCGCGGCCGCTCGCCACCAGCCCCGCCCAGAGCGCCAGGCTGACGCCCAGATCCAGCGCCATGCCAGCGACGCGGAACGCCCGTGGCGACTCCTCGAACGCCGTGACGACCCGAAAGTACAGCTGTGCGACCGGCGGATAGATGGTCGGGAGCCAGGGAGCATCGATCGCGTGCGTCAGCGGCGAATGGATGTGGGCCGTGGCCGGATCGTCAGGACGCGTCCGATAGGGACTCAGACCAGCACGCTGCACGCGCGCATCCCAGACGTAGCGGATGGTGTCCGTCGAGTACGCGTCGGAGGCCCCGACGAGCGGCGCGCGCCAGACCACGGCAGACACAAGGCAGAGGGCGATCACCCCCGCCGACAGGGAGCGACGAGCGGCGAGCGATGCGATCGCCAGCAGGTACCCGGCCGTCGCGGCCAGCACCACGGCCATGAAGGCCGGCGTGCCCATGGCGGGCTGGATCCATGCCAGCGCGAGCGTGGCGGTACCGATGACGGCGCCGCCCGCCACCAACGCGAGGCGAGGCATCCTCAGAGACGCGCGCCGCGGGGCGCGAGGACCAGCTCGAGCGGCGCCGCCGGTGGCGGGTCGACCGTGACCACGGTCGTCGTGGGCGCAAACTCCGGGTGCTCGACCGTGATGGCGACGGTCCCGGTCAGGGTGAAGTCGTTCAGCGTGAACCGGCCGTGGGCATCGGTGACCGCGACCCGGACACGATCGGACTCTGCCTGAACCACCGTGACAGTGGCGCCGGGCACGGCCGCGCCGTTGGTCGCGTAGACGTGCCCGGCGAGTTCGCTGGCGCTCGCCAGCCCCGACAGTGGCGTCGTCAGCACCAGCACCAGGAGCACGACGCGGTGCACGGCACCTCCAGCCTTCATCGTCTGTAATGTCCCACCGTTCCGGAAGACGTTACATCCGCCATGGATCTCAGACATGCCGGCATTGCCGTCGTCATCCCGGCGCTCAACGAGGCGGCGTCGATCACGCGCGTCATCGATGCGCTGCCCCTGCCGGATGTGTCCGTGATCGTCGCCGACAATGGGTCGACAGACGCCACCGCGGCCCTCGCCGCCGTCGCCGGGGCGCGGGTGGTCCACGAGGCGCAGCGCGGGTACGGCGCCGCATGTCTGGCGGCGCTGGCCGTCGCCGGGGACGCGCGCATCATCGTGTTCCTCGATGCCGACTTCAGCGAGTGCCCCGAGCAGCTCGTCGAGTTGGTGGCCCCCATCCTCGACAACCGCGCGGACTTCGTCCTCGGCATGCGCGTCGGGCAGGGACGCCCGTGGCACGCCCTGGCGGGGACGTGGCTCTGCGTGACGGCGATCAATAGCATCTGGGGCACAGGCTATCGCGACCTCGGTCCGTTCCGCGCCATCCGCAAAGACGCGCTCGATCGTCTGCAGATGCAGGATCGGACGTGGGGGTGGACCATCGAGATGCAGGCCAAGGCCGCGGAGGCCGGGCTCCGTACGCTCGAACTGCCGGTCACCACCCGTCCACGGATTGGACAGTCGAAGATTTCCGGTACCGTGCAAGGCACGCTGCGCGCGGCGACGAAGATGCTCGCGACGATTGCCCGGCTTGGCCTCACACGAGGACAGCGGAGGTTCACCTGAGGATCGCGGACGTGTAACGGAGGGACGCGTAAGGGGACTTCCCTTTCAGGGCCGCTGCGGATGGCCGCTCAGGAATCCGACTCATGCCGCGACATTCATACACGGGACGCCTCGCCACTGCTGTTACCTTGACGCTCGCGCTCGCGGGCGGCGAGGCACTCGGCGACCCCACGGCCTTCGACCACGAGTATGCGGCGTTCGGCCGCGTGCTCGCCGCGGCCGTGCGGGGCGATCGCGTCGATTATCGGAATCTGACGGCCAACCGTACGGACCTCGACACCGCCGTCGCCGCGTTCGACGCGCCGGCGACCCACGCCATCGAAACGTGGACCCAGCCGCAGCAACTCGCCTTCTGGATCAACGCGTACAACGCCTTCACACTGCGGGTCGTCGTCGACCACTATCCGGTTCAGCGCCGGCGCTTCAGCCTGCAGCCCGACAACAGCATCCGCCAGATCGCCGGTGTCTGGGATCGTCTCACGTGGCAGGCCGCCGGGCGCAGGGTCACGCTCGACGAGATCGAACACGGGATCATCCGGCCCGGGTTCGACGAGCCGCTCATCCACTTCGCTGTCAACTGCGCCTCCGTCAGCTGCCCGCCCCTGGCCGCGGAGCCGTACCGCGCTGCGACGCTGAAGGCGCAGCTCGAGCACGCGGCGAAGCGCTATCTTGCAAGCCCGCACGGCCTGGAGCGCGATGGGCGGCTGTGGCGGGTGTCGAGTCTCTTCAAGTGGTACGGCGAAGACTTCGTCGATCGTTTCGCGCAGGACGATACGCGCGCGCGGTCGACTCGGGACGCGGCCATTCAGCGCGTCATCGAGACCTACGGGCCGCCAGATGTTCAGGACGTGGTCAATAGCCGCATCCGCATCGTATTCCTGCCTTACGACTGGTCGCTCAACGACGTCGAGGAGACCCACCGATGATCACGCGGATCGCCCGAAGCATTGTTCTCGTGTTCATCGCGCTGGTTGGCCTTGGCGCAGCACAGCGCTGGGTCGAGCAGGTCACCATTGATGGCGACCCCGTGCTGCGGGGCTTGCCGAAGGACGCCATCCCGGCCATCGATCAGCCGCGGTTCGTCTCGGCCGCCCAGGCCACGTTCGTCGCCGACGAGGAACCGGTGATCGGCCTCGTGGCCGGCGACGACGCGCGCGCCTATCCTACCTGGCTGCTGAACGCCCACGAGATCGTCAACGACCGAATGGGAGGCCGCGCGATTGCAGTCACCTGGTGACCGCTCTGCTACACGGGCATCGTGTATGCCCGCACGGTCGATGGCGACGAGCTCAGCTTCGGCGTCTCGGGCATGCTCTGGCGCGACAACCTGGTGATGTACGACCGGCAGACGGATTCCTGGTGGGCGCAGGGGTCGGGACGGGCCATCCGTGGTCCGAAGCGTGGCACGCAGTTGGAGCAGGTCGTGTCCGACATGATGACGTGGAAGGAATGGCGCGCGCTGCACCCGCGCACCCGCGTCCTCGCACCAGAGGCGACGCGCGATCGTGCCGGCCGCGACGTCTACGCCTCGTACCATCGCAGCGGCAGTATCGGCGTCACGGGCCGCACGCGCAGCGCGGGCGCACTCGACGCCAAGGCCCAGGTGCTCGGATTCCGCCTCGGGCGCGACAGCTTCGCGGTGGATACCGAACGACTGACCCGCGATCCCGTGATGCAGACGGATGCCGGTGGCACTCCGGTCGTCGTCGTGGCGTCTCCGGACCGTTCCTCGGCGCGGGCCTTTGTCGCCGGCGGCCACACCTTCCGTGACGTGCGCGAAGACGCGGGACGCGTGCTCATGACGGACGAGCAGACCGGGTCGCAGTGGGACGCGTTCGCCGGTCGTGCGGTCTCTGGCTCACTGGCCGGACAGCAGCTCGAGCCGGTCGTCGCGCATCTGTCCTACTGGTTCTCGTGGCACTCGTTCTTTCCCGACAGCGTTGTGCTCACGCACGGCGCCGGCCAGCGGTAACGCCCGGCCCGTCGACCTACGGGCGGCGCACGCCGCGATCGATGACCCACCGGGTATCGAGGTCGCGCAGCAGGTACAGCGTGAAGCAGGCCGCGAGCATGGGCCACGCGGCAAAGAACAGGAGGTTGTTGAACGGATCCAGATACTGCTGATAGGACGAGAGCGTCGAGATCCCGTGCAGGGCGAACACGAGGCCGTAGGTGATCCGCTTCTGAAATCCCGCGACGAAGGCCAGGACCAGCACCAGTTCCGCAGCGCCGAGCGCGGCAAACGCCCCCGGCCCCAGGCCGCCAAGGCCATAGAAGTTCTCGAAGACGGCGGCGGCATGCTCGGCCTGGACGAACTTGTCCAGCGTCCACATGAACATTACGATGAATACGCCGAGGCGGAGGGACAGCAGCGCGAGCGGAATGCGATCAGTCATGAGTGGGACCTCCAGGGTTGACGATCAAAGCGCGCCGCGCTCGGGCGGCGTCACGCGAGGTCGAGACGCTGGCGAGCGTCGATACCGCGTACGGCACCATCATGGTCAGCACCATCCGCGCGAGACGGCCAAGGCCGACCTCGCCGGCAAGCAGCGCATCGCTGTGATTGATGGCGATGAGCAGGCTTCCGACGACGACGGCGTACTTGAGGCTGCGGCGCACGACGGGGCGCGCGGTGGCCAGTTGCATCCAGGTGTCTCGGTCGGGTGGCGTCATGACGGCTGCCGCAGGGGCCAACCGGGGGCGGCCGGTCGTCGTGGTCGGAGCATATGCGGGGACCGCGCGCGGCGCAGCCCGCGGCGGCGCACGCTCACGGCAGAGCGTGCCACCACGGGAAGAACACGAACTCTGCCAGCAAGATCACGAGGAGCAGCCCGAACGCCAGCCGTGAGAACTGGCCACATCCCTGGCAGACGACGGGTTCGCGATCGGCTTTCTGCCCTGGCACAGCGGATGGTCTCCCGACGCCGGATAACGTTACGACGGGCGGCGGTAACGGCGGCGGTGTTTCGTGCGTATCCACTCCGGTGACCACCTCGAGCCGGCGGTGCCCAGCACGTCACCGCGGCCGGTCTCGTATTCGCGGTGACTCATATGCCAGAAGTCCGGAACCGGAAGCCGTCAGGGCCCGCCCGCGCCTCGTCCCGCGGTGGCGCACGGACCTTGACCATCGACATCGGCGGGTCGGGACTGAAAGCCGCCGTGGTCGATGCCCGCGGGCGCGTGATCGGCGACCCGGTCCGCGTGCCCACGCCCGCCGACCAACCGCCCACGGCCATCGTAGCTATCCTCCGTGAGCTCGTCGCGCCCCTCGCCGCCTACGGCCGCGTCGCGGTGGGATTTCCGGGGCTGGTGCGCGACGGCGTCATCCAGACCGCCCCCAATTTCGACAGCCCGAAGTGGCGCGGCTTCGACCTGGCACGCGCACTCACTCAGGCGCTGGCGCGCCCCGTTCGCGTGCTCAACGACGCGGACCTGCAGGGACTCGGCTCGATCGCGGGACGGGGCCTCGAGCTCGTAGTGACGCTCGGCACCGGCGTCGGCACGGCGCTTTTTCTCGACGGCCGGCTGCTGCCGCACCTGGAGCTGTCGCGGCACCCCGTCCACCGCGGCAAGAACTACGACGAGTACGTCGGAAACGAGGCGCGCAAGCGCGTCGGCACCCGCCGATGGCGGAAACGCGTCCGCCGTCTGCTGGCCATCCTCGAGTCCGTCGTCAACTACGACACCCTCCACATCGGCGGCGGTGGCGCAAAGCGCCTGCGCGGGATCGCCTCGCCGCGCGTCCGGCTCACCGACAACCGCGCCGCGCTCGTCGGTGGCGTGGCAGTGTGGCGATGCCGCGCGTTGTCGACACTCTCCCAGGCCGCACCCGCTGAGGCGCACTTCCCGCCCGCGGTCGACGCGTCCCCCGACGTGCCGGCGTAACACCAGCGCGCCCGTCCAGACTGAGCAGATAGGCAGCGCCCGCGGTTCGGGCCGGTCCGAGGCGTCCCGAGGCCCACCAGCGTCGTGGGCTCGTGCGCTGGCCGAAGCGCTGCGTCAAGGACGTGCCTCATGATTCGCCAGCTACGACCCGACGCCACCATGTCTCACGCTATCTTCCGCCTGCTGGCGGAATTCGAGGAAACACCCGGCCTTCGCCTCACGACATGGCAGGCCTCACGCCTGTTCCGGCTCGATCCGACTGTGTGCCGGAGCCTGCTCGATGCGCTGGTGGAGATGAAGGTCCTCGTGCGCGATGCCGGAGGCCATTACTCTGGCGCGCCGCGGGCGGCGGCGCCACAACGCAGCTCCGGCCATGGTTCGCGTGCATGAGGCGCAGGCTGCCGTGGGTGGCGGCGCTCACCGCCCTGCTGGCGTGCGTCAGCGTGGGAACCGCACAACCCCAGTTCAAGAGCGAGGTGGATCTCGTGCTACTGACCGTGACCGTCACCGATCGAGAGGGCCGGCCCGTCGTGAAGCTGGGCCCGGGCGATTTCGACGTCCTCGAGGATGGGCAGCGCCAATCCGTCGCCCTCGTGGCCGTCGACACCGTGCCGCTCGACGTCATGCTCCTCATCGACGCCAGTGGCAGCATGAAGAACCGGCTGCCGGTGGTCCGTCAGGCCACGCAGCGGGTCGTCAGCATGCTGCGTGCGGGCGACCGGGCGTCGGTCGCCTCCTTCACGAACACCGTCAGCGTGCTGACAGAGTTCACCCACGATCAACGCGCCCTCGGTGCCGCGCTCGAGGCGTTGTCGCCCCATGGCCAGACGGCGCTGTACGACGCGCTCTATGTCGTGCTGAAGGGCTGGACGCGGCCGGCGCCACGCGCGCAGGTCCGCCGCCGGGCGCTCGTGGTGCTCACGGATGGGGATGACACGACCAGCCTGAACACCCACGACGAGATCATGGACCTCGCGCGCGGCATCGATGTGGTCATCTACGCCGTGTCCCTGCCGGCGCACGAGCCGCCACCCGACGCCAGGCCCGGCGCCCGTCCGGCTCTTCCGCCGACGCTCCGCCGGGCCGACTTCGAATTGAATGCGCTGACCAGGGAAACCGGAGGACGCGCCTATCGCGCCGTGGACTCACGAGAGCTCGCGAGCCTCTACGATCACATCGTGCTGGATCTCTCCCGCCAGTACACCCTCGGGTACGTCTCGACCGACACGCGCCAGGATGGCCGCTTTCGCCGTCTTACGGTGCGCACCCCGTCGCGCCCCGGGGCGGTGATCCGCACCCGCGCCGGCTACTACGCCCCGGGGGCGCGTCCGTCAGACATCAGCATGCCGTCGCACAGGCCGGCGGCAGGAACGGCCGTCGGTGCGCGGGCGCGGTAGCCGAGCGGCGCGAGCGCCCGCGTCCACGACAGCGGTGTCGAGGCCGGATTGACGCCCGTCTTGTCATCGCACGCCCGTTACTCGAGCGCGCCGTCGCCGTCAATGCGCGTGCAGCGCCGCGATTAACGGACAAGTCACTTTGCGCCGGCTCGCGCCGCAGCGCTCGACCAGTTCCCCCAGCATCGACTCCATCCGGCGCAGGTCGTCGAGCTTCGCGCGTACGTCGTCCAGCTTCTGCTCGGCGAGTGTCCGCGCCGCGGCGCTCGCCATCCGCGCGGGGATGACGGTGCACGATCTCGCCGATCAGCGCTTTCCGTAACTCACGATGGTCGAGGGGCTAAAGCTGGCGGCGCAGACGTTCACGAAAGACGTCGGACAGCTATCCTGCTGAGCCGGATGACGGCGCGTGGCTCGATCGAGCGCGTGCACTGATCGCGGCGAGCACGGCGGCCGTCTATTTGCAGAGTGGACAGCAGCCCCCTCCCGTCGCGGTAGCGGCCGCAGCCGTCGCGGCGGCCACCAGCGTCAGGAGCACTGTCACGCCGAGCGCTGTTGCTTTCATCGTTCATCTCCGTCGGGATACAGATCGCGGCTAATCCGCGACTCCGTCAAGCGTACGGCTTGCAGTAGACTCGAGAGTCAAGGGGAAAACTGCAGGGTCTTGACCTTCGAGCTGGGTTGAAGGTGTTCAATGGTGCCATGACCGGGTTGTTCATCGGCGCTGTGGCGAAGCTGACGGGGGTGACGCCTCCGACGATCCGCTACTACGAGGCCATCGGTCTGCTGGCGCCGCCGCGCCGCTCGTCATCGGGATACCGGTGCTATTCGGAGGCCGCTATCGACGAGCTCCGCTTTATCCGCAAGGCGCAGGCGTTCGGGTTCTCCCTGGAAGAAATCGCGGAGGTCCTGCGGCTGTCGCGGTCCGGCCAGGCTCCCTGTGCGCACGTCCTCGCGGTCGTGCACCGGCATCTGGCGGCCGTCGAGGATCGGATTCGTCTCCTGGAGGCGTTTCGAGGGCGGCTGGCGGCCGAGTTGGCCAGGTGGGAAGACAATCCGCCGTCTGGTCGTGGGCTGTGCCGGATCATCACCGAGGCCAGTGGCGACGACGGGCGCCGGCCTGTGGACCTTCCGCGTTCCGTGGAAGCGCGAATGCCGCGCCGCCGCCGGGCCGGTGCCGTACCCCTGCGGCAGGCGCTGTAGCCACTGGTCCAGTCTGACGCCCTTCACGTGCGGGCGGGTGCCTTCAGCCCAAGCGCCTTCACGCGAGAGGCCAGGGTGGTCGGCTTCATGCCGAGCAGGGTCGCGGCGCCGTCCGGCCCGAAGATCCGGCCGCCGCACTGCTCGAGGGCGGCGCGGACGCTGTCACGTTCGAGTCGCTTGAGGTCGGCGCGCGACAGTACGAGCCCGCGCGTCTCGCCACCGTGTGGAGCGTGCGCGGCCGCGACGGGCCCCTGCAGCGGGAACTGCAGCGGCCCGCCCTGCCAGAGAATCACGGCCCGTTCGACGACGTGCTGCAGTTCCCGCACGTTCCCCGGCCAGTCGTGCTGGGCCAGCGCGTCCAGCGCCCGCTGCGGCACGCGTGCAATAGGCCGGTTCAGCCGACGGGCGCTCTGGTGGACGAAATGCAGGACGAGCGGCGCGATGTCTTCACGCCGCTCGCGCAGCGGCGGCACCTCGACGGGAAACACGCTCAACCGATAGTAGAGATCCTGGCGGAACCGTCCGGCGTCGACCTCCGCCTTCAGGTCGCGGTTGGTCGCCGCAATCACCCGCACGTTCACGCGCCGCGTTCTGCTGTCGCCCACGCGCTCGAGCTCTTGCTCCTGCAGCACCCGCAGCAGCTTCGCCTGGAGCGCCAGCGGGATCTCGCCGACTTCGTCCAGAAACAACGTGCCCCGATCGGCCAGTTCGAACCGGCCGGGCCGATCCTGCAGCGCCCCCGTGAACGCCCCGCGGACGTGACCGAAGAACTCGCTTTCAAAGAGGCCCTCGGGCACGGCGCCGCAGTTGACCTTGATGAAGGCCCGCGACCGCCGCGAACTTCGATCGTGAATGGCACGCGCCACCAGCTCCTTCCCGGTCCCGCTCTCCCCGGTGACGAGGACGGTGGCATCCGTCGGCGCCACCAGGGCGACCTGCTGCAGCACCTTCTGGAGGCCCGGGCTCTCGCCAACGAAATCGCCCATCTGGAGCGCCGAACTGACCTCCTCGCGCAGGTACACGTTCTCGTCCTCCAGGCGCGCGCGCAGGCCCTCGATCTCCTCGAACGCCCGTGCGTTCGCGATGCTGACCGCCGCGTAGTCGGCAAACACGCGCAGCCACTCGAACCCATCGCCGTCGAGGATCCCACGATCGAACAGGGCCAGCACCCCGAGCGTCGTGCCCCGGAACACCAGGGGTTGCACGGCAAACGACTGCACGCCCTCCCGCCTGACCCAGCCCGGTTCAGCCACCCACCCCGACTCGTGCTCGAGATCCACCAGCAGCATGGGTTCCCCGCTCTGAGCCACGCGGCCGATCTTCCGTTCGCCGAGCGCAAAGAGGTGGAACCGGCCGTCGGTGCGCGAGTAGTCCTCGGCACCGGCAGGCCGGCCCGCGCTCGCCACCAGGTGCAGGGCCACGGCGTCCTCAGGCGGCCCCCCTGTCTGCCGGCACACGTGACACGCCGTCCCCGGGCCCAAGAGCCAGATGCGCGACAGCACGGTGTTCGGACAGAGCGCCAGCCCCCCGACGATGGCTTCCAAGACGTCGGCCAGACCGCGTTGTCGTGCGGTCGCCACCATGACCTGGGGGAGTTCTGCGGTGTTCATGCCATCTGCTACGAACTCACGTAGGCATCGGCTACGACATCTCCGGATACTACGAACACTCGTAGTCGCGTAATTGACGATGATCTCGTTTCACATCAACGGTTTGATGCGAACACTCCGTGTGGCACGGATGGTGAAGTCTGCTGACGGCGGAACACCGACCCGTAGCCTACTCCACCTCGAACAAGGGAGCACGTCCATGTCTCATCGCGCCACATCCGCACGCGTCTCGAATCACGCTCCGCCCCTCAACGAGGGGTTGATGGCACAGCTGATGGTCCAGGCGCAGGACGGCGACCGCGCCGCCTATCGGAGGCTACTGGACGAGGTGGCCGCCTACGTCCGCGCCCTCGTTGAGCCTCATGCCACGTACGCCCCGTGGGTCGAGGACATCGTGCGGGAGTGCCTGATGGCCGTGCACTATGCGCGTGCCACCTACCATCCGTCACGGCCGTTTGGCCCGTGGCTCCACGCCATCGCCTCCCACCGGCTGGCGGCCCACGATCAGGGCGCCCCCTCCGCGCGGTCCGTCGCCGAGGGCGCCACATCGCAGCGGCAGCGGCCACGGGGGCTGACGATCGCATTCGCCGCGATGGCGCTCGTCACGCTCGTGGCCGGCGCGACGGTTTCGCTGGGCGCGCAGGCGCAGCCGACGCCGACAGTGCCGCACTACGGCGGGCCGCGCCAGGACGCGCCCATCCCGCGGCCCGGAATGAGGCCAGCGCAGGGCCGCGTCGCGGTGGTGGTCACCGACCCGCAGAACGATTTCCTCAGTCCGGACGGCGTGGCATGGGGGGTCGTGGGCGAGAGCGTGAAGGAGAACGGGACCGTCGAGAACATCGAGCGGCTGCTCAAGACCGCCAAGGCGTCCGACATCCCGGTCTTCGTCAGCCCCCACTACTACTACCCGCACGACCACCGCTGGACGTTCGGCGGCGCGCTCGAGGTGCTGATGCACCACATCGGCATGTTCGATCGCAAGGGAGCCCTGACCCAGGAGGCGTTCGAAGGGTCGGGCGCCGACTGGCTCGCCCGCTACAAGCCGTACCTCAACGACGGCAAGACCGTCGTCACGAGCCCGCACAAGGTGTTCGGCCCCGAGTCCAACGACCTCGTCCTGCAGCTGCGCAAGGCCGGGATCAGCCAGGTCGTCCTCGCCGGCATGTCGGCCAACCTCTGCACGGAATCCCACATGCGCGAGTTGCTCGAGCAGGGATTCGAGGTGGTCGTCGTCACCGACGCCACCGCGGCGGCCAAGCTCCCCGGCTTCGACGGCTACGAAGCCGCCTATGTGAACTTCCGCCTCATTGCGAGCGACATCTGGAGCACGGCCGATGCCGTGAAGACGCTGTCGTCGCTTGACGCACCAACCTCGCGCCGCTGATCCACCTGGGGCGGCGCGACCACGGTCGTGCCGCCCCCCTTTGTCCGAGAGGTCCGTATGTCGTCGTCATCGTCGTCGAATCGCCCCCCGCGTCCGCCCTTCACACGGGACGCCGCCGTGCAGAAGGTGCGGATGGCCGAGAACGCCTGGAACACCCGCGAACCGGAGCGTGTCTCGCTCGCGTATACCTCGGATTCCGTCTGGCGCAACCGCGCCGAGTTCCTCGCCGGCCGTGAGGCCATCGTCGCGTTCCTGCGCCGCAAGTGGGCCCGGGAGCTGGACTACCGCCTGATCAAGGAGCTGTGGGCCTTCGGTGACGACCGCCTTTCCGTGCGCTTCGCCTACGAGTGGCGCGACGACAGCGGCCACTGGTTCCGGTCCTACGGCAACGAGAACTGGGAATTCGACGCGGCCGGCCTGATGCGCCGCCGGCTCGCCAGCATCAACGACCTGCCGATCCGCGAAGCGGAGCGAAAGTACCACTGGCCGCTCGGCCCGAGGCCCGCGGACCATCCGTCGCTCTCAGATCTCGGGCTGTAGCCCGAGAGTCCCTCTCACCCGCCACTCATTCAGGAGAGTTCCCATGTCGAAGACCGCAATTGTCATCTACTCCGATCCGAAGTCCGGCACCGACGAAGCGCTCGGTCGCCTGTTCAACGGCATGTTCGTGGCCTACGAACTGCTCGAGAAGAAACAGGACGTGGCGCTGATCTTCCAGGGCGCCGGCGTGCGCTGGGCCAGCGAACTGGTCAAGCCCGATCATCCGGCGCACGCGCTGTACAACGCGGTCAAGGACAGCGTGGTTGGTGTGTGCGGTGGCTGCGCCGACGTGTTCGGCGCCACGGCGGACGCCAGAAACGCTGGCGCCACGCTGATCCACGAGAAGGCGATCCCGGGCACGTCAGGCATCATCGATCTCTCCAAGTACCTCGACGGCGGGTACCGCGTCCTGAACTTCTAACAGTCGCGTCCGCGACACGGCGGGGCCTTCCGGGGTCCCGCCGCCCTTCCTGCGGCAGGAGTCCACACGTGTCCGAGTTCTATCATCGAGGCGAGATCGCGGTTCAAGAGTTGACCGGCGCGCGAGATGAGGCGATCCTCAACGGCCGGGTGATCTCGACCGTGATCCCGCCGGCCGCACGCGCGTTCGTCGGCCAGCAACGTACCGTCGCGGTGGGCTGGTGCGAGTCGTCGGGCGATCCATGGGCGGCACTCGTCGTCGACGCTCCGGGGTTCGCCACTTGCGACCACGGCGGCACGATCGTCACGCTACAGACAACCGGGGCGGGCCTCGCATCTCCTGCAGGGCGCCAGGCGCTTCGTGAGACCAGCGCGATTGGCTTGCTCTTCATCGATCTGGCCACGCGGCGGCGTCTGAGGGTCAACGGCCTCGTGCAACCGTCACCTGCGGGCTCCTTGCGTGTCCTCGTCGAACAGGCCTACGCGAACTGTCCGAAGTACATCCAGCGGCGCGCGCGCGTCGAGGCGGACACCGTGACACCCGCCGAGACACGCACGACCGGCACGGGCGATCCGCCTGACTTGCCGGCGTGGCTGTCCCGCACGGACACCGCCTTTGTCGCGAGCGTCGGGCCCGAGGGTCGAGTCGACTGCTCGCACCGCGGTGGTCCCCGTGGCTTCATGCGTCAGGCCGGCGAGGTCGTGCACGTACCCGATTACCCGGGCAACTCCATGTTCTGCACGCTCGGGAACATGACTGTTGACCCGCGCGCCGGCCTGGTCCTCGTGGACTTCGAGGCGCGACGGCAGCTCCATCTCACCGGACACGCCACCCTCGACCTGACACCAACCGGACGCTCGTGGACGTTGCGCCCTCGACGCTGGGCGATCTCGCCATTGGCCGGCGTGGATCGATGGGACCTCGTCGACGAGTCGCCCTTCAACCCTCCGGTGGCCCCATGACGCTCGTCGTGGTCGAGAAGCAGGCCTTGACGCGCGACGTGGTGCGGCTGCGCCTTGCGCACCCCGGTGGGGCCGGGCTCCCGGCCTTCGAGGCGGGCGCGCATCTGGAGCTGCGCCTCTCAGGCCTGACCCGGCGTTACTCGCTCACGTCGCTGCCCGGCGAGCGTGCGCACTACGAGATCGCCGTGCTGCGCACGGCAAACAGCCGCGGCGGATCCGCGTTCGTCCACGAGAGACTCACCGCCGGTGACGCGATCGACACGGATGGCCCCTTCAACACGTTCCGATTCGTTGGCCGTCCGCCCCATGCGGTGTTCATTGCCGGGGGGATCGGGCTCACGCCGTTCTATACGATGACCGACGCCTGCATTGACGCTGGTGTGCCGTACGAATTGCACTACGCCACGCGCACGAAAGCGGACCGCCTGCCAACCCACGCGCTTGGCGCACATCACGTCTTCACGTACGTCAGCCGCGAGCCGGCCGATGGATCACCCGCGCTCGATATCCCTCGCCTCCTGGAGCGCACGCAGCGTGACGCGCACATCTACGTGTGCGGCCCTCAACGGATGATCGACGCGGTGCGATCGACCGCCGATGGCCTGGGATGGCCGCGCGCTGCCGTTCACGCGGAGAGCTTCGGTGCGCGCTTCGAGTCGCATGACCGCCCGGTTCTGGTCCGCTTGAGCGTTTCCGGCCTCGCGCTGCAGGTCGAGCCAGGCGTGTCCATCCTTCAGGCGATGCTCGACCACGGCATCTGGGCCAGCTACGCGTGCCAGAGAGGCGAATGCGGTTCGTGCTATGTCGAGGTCACCGACGGCATCGTCGATCATCGCGACGCCTGCCTGTCGGCCGCGCAGCGCCGCGCGGGCATGTGTCCATGCGTCTCCTGGGCCACGTCCGAGGCCGTGACGATTCAGGCATGACACTCAGCGACGGATCCGCTTCGTCCCGGCGTGCTGTTCAGCCCGTCTTCATTCCATCCTTGAGGCGTGCATGACGCGCCTCGTTTTCGTCCCCCGGAGGATTCTTCCCATGCACGACACCGCACGCCCACAGGCCCTGATCGTCGGCGGCTCCAGCGGCATCGGCCTCGCCACGGCACGGCTGCTGGTCCAGCGGGGCATCTCGATAACGGTCGTCGGTCGCTCGACAAGCAAGATCGCGGTGGTCCAGCGGGAGTTTGCAGGCTCGGGCCGTCTCGCAACGCTCCGCGCCGACCTGTACGACGACACCGATTTGCAACGTCTCGTGGCGTTTGCCGAGAACCACGCCCGTCCCATTCGCTACCTCGTCAATGCGGCGGGCTCCTTCAAGCCAATGGCGTTTCTCGACCACACACACCTCGACTACGACCGCTACCTCGATCTCAACCGGTCGCTCTTCCTGGTCTCGCAGGCCGTGGCGCGCAACATGGCCGCCAATGGCGGCGGCGCCATCGTGCACATCGGATCGATGTGGGCCAGGCAGGCCGTCAAGGCCACGCCGTCATCCGCATATTCGATGGCCAAGGCGGGACTGCATGCCCTGACGCAGCACATGGCGATGGAGCTGGCTGAACACCGCATCCGCGTGAACGCGGTGTCGCCAGCCGTGGTGAAGACGCCGATCTACGAATCGTTCATCGACCCCTCCGCGCTTGACGCGACACTGGCCACCTTCGATGGCTTTCATCCGCTCGGCCGCATCGGCACCGCCGACGACGTGGCGCGCACAGTGGACTTCCTGCTGAGCGACGAGGCGTCATGGGTGACGGGGGCCGTGTGGAATGTCGACGGCGGGGTCATGGCCGGGCGCAACTGACTTCAGAGCCGGCTCCGGGTCGACTCTCGGGCACCGTGCGCGCAGTGGACGCGGACTATTTTTCTTGACAAAGCAATAGACCGGTCGTATTTTAATTTCCATGGCTCGACCACGACGCAGTCAACCCACCCGTGAACGCCTCGTTGAGGAAGGCGTGCAGGCGTTTCTCCATCAAGGCTTCCATGGCACGGGTCTCAAGGACGTGCTTGACCGTGTCCAGGTGCCGAAGGGGTCCTTCTACAACTACTTCGAGAGCAAGGAGGCTTTCGCGGCAGCCGCCATCCAGCACTATGCCGAGTGCTTCGCCACGAGAATGCACAGTGCCCTGCAGGCGGCCCCGGACCCCTATACAGGTCTGCGGCGGTTCTTCCAGTCTCTGATGGTCGACTTCGAAGCAGCCGGCTTCACGGGCGGCTGCCTCATCGCCAATCTCGGGGCCGAGCTGGAAGGCAGCGACATCTGCCGGGAAACCCTGGCAGAGGGGTTCCGAACCTGGCGTGACGATGTGGCTGTGGCGCTGAAGCAGAGCCAGCAACTCGGGCTCGTACGGACCGATGTGGACGCGGGAGATCTGGCCGACCTGCTAACCGAGGCCTGGGAGGGCGCGGTCATCCGGATGAAAATCGAACGTTCGCTCGACCCGCTGCACCGAGTGCTGGCACGACTGCTCGACGACTACTTCAGACCCTGATGTCGGCTGGCCCCCTTTTTTTGACATTATTACAATACGACCGGTCTACTTGTTAATCAACCCTCAACAACGTTCAACAGGAGCACGCACCCATGAGCACCACCCCGACCGTCATCGTCACCGGCTCGTCGAGCGGTATTGGCCTCGACATCGCCCGCGCCTTCCTCCAGGACGGCGCCCGCCTCGTCGTCCACGGACGCGACCGCCGCAAGCTCGACGCGGTGGCGGCAGAACTCGGCGCGCCCGACCGGGTCGCCGCCGTGGCCGGCAACATCGGCGATCGCAGCACCGGCGAGGCACTCGTCCGCAAAGCTGTCGAGCGCTTCGGGCGGGTCGACATCCTCGTCAACAGCGCCGGCACCTTCGCGTCCAAGCCTTTCATCGACGTGACCGAGGAGGAACTCGACGGCTTTCTCGTCGGCAACTTGCGGGGGACCTATCTGACCACGCAGGCCGCGGTGCGCCAGATGAAGCGGCAGGGCGGCGGCGGGTCGATCGTCAACATCGGCACCGTCCTCATCGACCATGCCATCGGCGGCTACCCCGCCTCGGCGCCGCTCATCAGCAAGGGCGGGGTGCACGCGCTCACCAACAGCCTGGCGGCAGAGCTGGCGGCCGACGGCATTCGCGTCAACATGGTCGCCCCCGGCGTCATCCGGACGCCGCTGCACGCCCACGTGGACGTCGACGCCTTCGGCGGCATCGCGCTCCTCAACCGCGTCGGCGAGGTCCATGAGATCACGGACGCCGTGCGCTATCTCACCACGGCGGCGTTCGTCACCGGGCACATTCTGCCGGTCGATGGCGGCTTCATCAGCGGGCGGCCGTAGGAACCGCGCGTCACACCAGGGAGGCCAACATGCCATATGTGAACATCAAGATTACCCGCGAGGGCGGCACCACCGCGCCTCAGAAGGCCGCACTGATCAAGGGCGTGACCGACCTCCTTGTGTCGGTGCTCGACAAGTCTCCCGCCACGACCTTCGTGGTCATCGACGAGGTCGAGATGGAGGACTGGGGCGTCGGCGGGCTGCCGGTCGAGGATTACCGCCGGCAGCAGGCGGCGCCACCACCCGCGTCACTGGAGCACACCTCATGAACGTCAGCGACACGCAGAGCACGGAAGCCCCGACCGCTGGCGCGCGAGACCTCGAGGCCATCGCTGCGGTGGTCCGACAGTACTTCGAGGGAATCCATTTCAGCGATGCCGCCCGAATCGAGCAGGCCTTCCGTCCCGACGCGCGACTGACGGGCCATCTCGACGAGGCGCCGTACGACAAGCGCCGGGATGAATACATGGAGATCCTCCGCCAGCGCCCGGCCCCGGCCGCGGCGGGCGTGCCGTTCCAGATGGAGATCCGGAGCATCGACCAGTACGGGCGCGCGGCCGTGGTCCGCACGCTCACACCCATCGGCGGCGTGAACTATGTCGACTTCCTCTCGCTGCAGAAGACCGAGGGGCGCTGGCGCATTGTGCACAAGCTCTTCTCGCACGAGCCCCGCCCCGCGGCGCACGGCTGACCTGTCCCGCAAGGAGCTCTCATGGACTCGTGGACCCGGACTCGTGTGACGCACATGCTCGGCCTCCGTTATCCGATCGTGCAGGGGCCGATGGGCGGCGGCCTCTCGACCCCGGCGCTGGTGGCCGCCGTCTCGAACACCGGTGGGCTGGGTTCGCTCGGCGCGTACCATCTGCCGCCAGCCGAGATCGACGCAACGGTGGCGGCGATCCGCGGGCTCACGGACCGCCCGTTCGCCGTCAACCTATGGGTGCCGCGGGAGACCGGTGCGATGGGCGGACTCACCTCCACCCAGGTTCACGCAGCCAGGTCCGCGGTGGCTCCGCTGCGCCGCGCACTCGGGCTGCCCGGGGACGCGACGGTCAGCGCGGTGACACGCCCCTCGTTCGAACGTCAGGCGGAGGCCGTGCTCCGCCTGGCGCCCGCCGTGTTCAGTTTCGTGTTCGGCGTACCGCCGGCCGGTGTCCTCGAGGAATGCCGCCGGCGCCGAATCCACACGATCGGTACCGCAACGACCGTCGATGAGGCCGAAGCGCTGGACGACGCAGGCGTGGACGTCATCTGCGCCTCGGGCTTCGAGGCCGGCGGTCACCGGGGCGCGTTTCTGGCGCCGGTCGAGCACTCGCTGGTCGGCACGATGGCACTTGTGCCACAGGTGGTTGACGCCGTCCGCGTGCCGGTGATCGCCGCGGGCGGCATCGCCGACGGGCGTGGCGTTGCGGCGGCCCTGGCGCTCGGGGCCGATGCGGTGCAACTGGGGACGGCGTTTCTCGCGTGCGAGGAATCCGGGGCTTCGCCCCTGCATCGCGCGGCGCTGGCCGATCGCGCGCGGAGCCGGCACACAACGCTCTCACGCGGCGCCTCCGGGCGCCACGCTCGCATGCTGCGAAACACGTTCACCGAGTCCCTGGGCGTGAACGAGTCTGCCGTTCTGCCGTTTCCGCTGCAGGGTCCATTCATCAGGGACGTCCAGACCGCGGCGACAGCCGCCGGTCACGGCGACCTGCTGGCGCTCTACGCGGGACAGGCCGCACCGCTCGTGGGCGCGCCGAGAGCCGCCGCGCTCGTGAACGCCTTGGCCGCTGGCGCCGCGCATGTACTTGGTGGACCGGGCCGAGCCGGCCGCCGTTCCACAGGGCTGACTCGCGCCTGACGAATGCGCGGGCTCACCCTGCGCCCTCCGAGCCCCGCTGCTCGGAGGCCGGCCCGACGAGCGCTATCGTCGACCGCCGCTCAGCGACGCGCGGCCGCTTCGATGGCGCCGGCGATCGTCTCGAGCGCCGAGAGCGTACGGTCGAGCGTTCGCACACCGATCCGCTGGTGGAGAGCCTGGTCCACCTGCGCCAGGTGGCGCCGCACCGCGGCAATCAGTCGTTCGCCTTCGAGCGTGAAACGAATCTGCTTCTGCTTGCCCGTCCCCGCCACGTGCTCCAGATAGCCCGCCAGACACAGTTCCTTGACGGTTCTGGCGACCAGCTGCCGCGAGACCTTCAACTGTCTGGCGATATCGGCGCCGTAGTTCACGCCGCAGTCGAGCGCTCCGAGGAAGGTCAGCCTCGAAGGTGTGATGTCCGCGTACCCCGCGCGACGCAGCTGGTCCGCGACGTGCGCGACCAGACGTTCGTGCACCGCCGCCGAGAGGAACACCAGCCGGAGCGATTGGCTGTCGGTCATCGGGGTGCCGCGTTGTGTAAACGTTGTTGACATAAGGTCCACGCCGTCGCTATTGTATGTCTACTTGGTTGACATTATCGAACCGACTGGCTCATCCGGCGGAGGCTCCATGGATCATTCACGTCCCCTCAGAAGCGCGCTCCTCACAAACGCACTGTTCTCGACGGTTTCTGGCGTCCTCATGCTCGCGAGCCCGGCGCGGGTCGGGGCAGTCCTCGGCGTCGACGCCCCGGTCGTGCTGCAGCTCACCGGCCTTGGCCTGCTCGTCTTCGCTGCCGATCTCTTCTACCAGTCGACGCGGTCAAGGATGGCTACCTGGCGGGCGCTGTACGCCAGCGCGGGCGACTTCCTCTGGGTGGCCGCGACTGCCGCCGGTGTCTTGCTGTTTCCTGACGTATTGTCAGTGACCGGCCTCCAGGTGGTGGCCGCCGTGGCCACCATCGTCCTGGTCTTTGGTGTCTGGCAGGTCTCGGCGATCGACCGCGCTCACCGTGTTCCGTCGGGACTGCACCGCCACTGCGTGCGGGTCCACGTCCCGGTCGCCGCCGACGCGATGTGGTCTGTGGTTGGCCGCATCGGCGACATCGGGCGCTACATGCCGTCGCTTCGGGTGTCGGAGATCCTCGAGGGCAGGGCGCCCGGCGTGGGCGCGGTCCGGCGGTGCGTGGATCAGCGCGGCAAGACATGGTCGGAGGAGTGCGTGGCCTTCGACGCGGGCCGCAGTTTCGTCGTGCGGTTCCTCGCCGACGCCCCCGGCTTTCCCTTTCCCGCGCACACGATGACCGGCGGCTGGGAGGTAACGCCGGCCGGGCATGGCAGCGACGTCCAGGTGTGGTGGGAACTCGAACCGAAACCGCGGTGGCTGGCTCCGATTTTCCTGCCGCTGCTGGCGTTCCAGGCGGACCGCGACTTCACGGGGATCGTCGCGCGCATGGCCGCAGAGGCGGCCGGCGCCGGCCACACAATTCCCGCTGGTCGCCGAACCGACGTGGTGGCCCGGCTGTTGCCTCGCACCTGCTGATGCGTACCTTGCCGGATCAGCTGTAACGCTGACACTCGCGCCGGGACTCAGCAAGGACGATGCACATCATATCTGGCTTCATGCGGCACGTGATGGCCATGCCGATGCCGTGGCCCGCGTGGGTGGCGCTGCTGTTCCTGGTCAACATGGCCGCCGTGTTCTTCCTGCCCCGAGTCGAAGCCTGGGTGGTGCTGGCCGGGCTCGGACTTGGCGCCCTGCTCCAGATGGTGATCTATGCCCGGCTGGGGTTCGTCCGTCTGCTGGGGCTCGGACACTTCCACTGGTTCCTGATGGTGCCGTGGCTGTGGTCGCGGCTCGACACCGCGGGGGACCCGGCGCTTTCCCGCTGGATGGTCGCAGTCGTTGTGCTCTGCGGCGTCTCGCTGGCGATCGACACCGTGGACGTCCTCCGCTATCTGCGCGGTGAGCGCTCGACCCCGATCGCACTCCAGGGACCTCCTGCGCCCTGGGACGCCTCTGTCTGACTCGGCGAGGCCGTCATCGAACGGCGTGACGACGCCTCCGCAGCTCGGCGATGGCCGTCCGCAGACCCTGCGCGCGGGCCGGGCGCTTGTATTGGCCTTGCGGAGCCATATACTGAACGTATATGGCATAATGGGCGGCGGAGGGCCTCCAGCAATGTCCCGTACCGCCAAGGTGTTCATGACCAACCGCAGCCAGGCCGTCCGCCTGCCGAAGGAGTACCAGTTCGACACGGACGAGGTGTTCATTCGCAAGGTCGGTGACGATGTCGTCTTGTCGCCCCGCCCGCGCGACTGGCGATCGTACCTGCAGTCGGCTCCGGTCGCCTCCGAGGCGTTCATGGCGGACGTCGAGGATCTGCCGGTCCAGGAACGCGAGCCCTGATGCCGCGCTTCATGCTCGACACGGACACATGCTCCTACATCATGAAACGCTCGCACCCGCTTGTGTTGAAGCGTCTCCAGGCCATCCCGGTCGCGGACGTCTGCATGTCGGTCGTCACCAAGGCGGAGTTGCTGTACGGCGTCGAGGTGTCACCCCGCCGGGCTCACGATGCCGCAGCGCTCGCCGCCTTTCTGCCCTACGTTGACGTCCTGGAGTTCGACGATGGCGCCGCACTGCACTACGCGGAGATTCGCGCGGACCTGAAGAAGCGAGGAGCCCTGATCGGCGCGAACGATCTGTTCATCGCCGCCCACGCTCGTGCGCTCGGGCTGACGCTGGTGACGAACAACACGGCCGAGTTCGAGCGGGTGAGCGATCTCGCCATCGAGAACTGGACCACCCCTCTACGCCGCAAGAAATAGGCGGACACCAGCCGCGTGCGCCTGCTGCTCTTGCGAGTGCCAGACCGACCACGAATAGGTTCTCCAGGCGATCGACCGCATCGCCAGGCTGTACGCGCCGCCATGAAACGGCTCCGTTCAAAAGCAGAGCCCCGGCCCCTGTTCTGCCCCCAGCAGCGCGGAGGCCGGCTCAACGGCCAACCAGGGCTGGGCGCGCATCTCGGCCTCGTTGAACGGGCGGTGGGCGGCGCCGATGATCAGCATGACGCGCTCTTCCGGTCCCTTCGCCAGGGCGCGGAATAGCTCTGACGAGACCTGCGCCGTACGCGCGTGCCAGTGCATCAGGCGCCGGCGAAAGGCCCCGGCCTCATTGAGCACAGGGAAAACGTTCCTCTCGCCGCCTGGGGACTCAGGCGCGAGAGGAGCCGATGCGCCGAGAGAAAAAGCTGTCACCAGCCCATCGGCCGCCCGCCAGGGGCGTGACGAGGCCGCCACGGACGTGCCATCATGACTCGTCCCTGATCTGGAGTCATGCCCATGTTTCGCACACGATTGCTCGCTGCCGTCTTCACGCTGGTCGTTGTCGTTGCGGCGCACGCCGCTGACGGCCTCGTGTCGGTCAAGAGCGCCTATGACGCGAAGACGTCGATGGATCGGCTCGAATCGATCGTGACGGAGCGCGGCCTGACGGTCTTCGCGCGGATCGATCACGCCGCGGGTGCCGCGAAGATCGGCCGCACGCTGCGGCCGACTGAGCTCCTGATCTTCGGCAACCCGCAGGGCGGCACGCCGTTCATGGAGTGCGCGCAGACGGTGGGCATCGACTTGCCACTGAAGGCGCTCGTCTGGGAGGATGCGGCCGGGCAGGTGTGGATCGGCTATACCGATCCGGCATACCTGGCCGCGCGGCATGGTGCGGCTGACTGCCCCGTCGTCGCGACCCTGCAGAAAGCGCTGTCGGGGCTGGTCAACGCCGCGGCCCGCGACGCCGACGACAGGCAGTAGCCCCGCACGATCCAGGGCCTCGTCACGGCTACGACCCGCTTGTGTTGAAGCGTCTCCAGCTGATGCGAGTCGCTGACGCACGTCGTGCTGGCGGACCACCGCAACCGCGCCGCGGCGGCCGCTTGTAACGTTCCGGGCGTGGCGGTGACTGCTCCATCACGGACACACCGGACATGAACGGGGCACTGGAGGTACACCAAGCGACATCGACGGACCGCGGAACCGCTGTGCTGATCTTCGCGCGGAGTCCGCTGATCGACGCGCGCCGAAAGTGGCTGGCCGCGGCCGGCGCCGGAGTGTCCGCCACCGCAGTGCTGCTCGCCCACACTCTTGCCGTGGCGAGGGACGCTGGCCAGGAAGTCGTGCTGGTGACCGATCGCGAGATGACGGCCCTCGCTCCGCCCGGCGTGCGCACCGTCCCCCAGCGCGGGGCGGGCTTCGGCGCTCGCTTCCGCAATGCCGTCGCCGATGCGTTCGCCGCCGGCTTCGCCCGCGTCGTTGTCATCGGCGCGGACGTGCCCGGCCTGACCGCCGGTGTCCTCCGCGACGCCGTGGCGCGCCTCGAGTCGGGCGACAATCGCAGCGTCGTCATCGGCCCCTCCCGGGACGGCGGTTACTACCTGATCGGCTTCAATCAGTTCGACGCGCGTGCCTTCGAGGGCATTCCGTGGCATACGCGGGCTGTGCTCGCCCGAACCCGCCACGCGCTCGGCGGCAAGCGCTTGTCCTATCTCGCCCCGCTGACCGACGCCGACGACGCCGGATCGCTGCGGCGGGCGCTCGCGGAAGTGGGCGACTCGGTGCGCGGCCTACGCCGCGCGCTCGGCCGGGTGCTCGCCGCACTCGTGAACCCACCCGTCCGAGGCGCCACCCGCGCCGCTGCGCCCCGCTGGACGATCGCACTGGTGCCCGCCCGTCGCGGTCCGCCCCCCGCCTTCGCCTGATCGCGCCTCCCTGTCAGTCAAAGTTCGGGACGCCGGTGCGGCCGTGAAGCCGCGCGCGTTCCACCGCATGGCGCATGCTCCTGCGTGCGACCGGAAAGGGCACCTCTCATGGCTCCTGTCGTCGACGAACGCACGGTCCTCCGCGCACCCGCCCACGTGGTCGAGCGCACCGCCGAGGGGTACGTGGCCCTCAATCCCGCGGCGCCGCATTGGATCGCCACCGACGAGCGCGGCCTGCAGATCCTCGCCCGCCTGGATGGGCGGACGCCCCTCGGCGAGGTCGTCACGGCTTACGCCGGCCAGATGCGCCTCGACCCGACCCGTGCCTGGTTGCACATCGAGACGTTCGCGCGAGACGCCCTCCGCCAAGGCTTCGTGTCCACCGACGGCGCGGTGCCGGTGCCCTATCTCGGGCGCGCCACGTATCTCGGCACCGACAAGCTCGAAGAGCTCTGGATCCAGGTCAACGACTTCTGCAACCTGGCGTGCGCGCATTGCCTGGTGTCATCCAGCCCGCAGCGTGCCCAGGGTCTCGACACCGCACGCCTGCGCGACGTGATCGACCAGGCGATGGGACTCGGTGTCGAGCGGCTGTTCATCACCGGAGGCGAGCCGCTCGCGCGCCCCGACATCCTGGAACTGCTCACCCACGCGGTCGACACCCACGGGCGCGAGGTCGTCGTCATGACGAACGGCACGCTGTTCAAGGGCGCGCGCCTCGAGACCTTGACGGCGCTTGCGGCCGAGGAGCGCGCCCAGGGGCGGCTGCGCGTCCAGATCAGCCTCGACGGGTCGACGCCGGAGACGAACGATCCGATCCGCGGCAAGGGCACATTCGCACGCATCACCGAGGGGATCCAGACGGCGGTCGTGGCCGGGCTGCGCCCCACCGTGACGGCCACCATCCTGCGCCACAACATCGACGACCTCGGTGGCATCGTCCGTCTTGCGGCGTCGCTCGGCGTCACGAACGTGCACCTCCTCTGGCCGCATCGTCGCGGCCGCGTCCTCGAGGGGCCTTTCGCCGACCTCCCGTCAGCCGCCGACATCCTCGCCGCGGTGCGTGCTGCGCGGTCCGTGGCGCAGGAACTCCAGGTATCGATCGACAACCTCGAGGAGTTCCGCCTCCGACTGGACGGCACGCCCGGTGTGAAGAACGACCTGGCGGGCGCCGGCTACAGCAGCTTGTGCGTGTACACCGACGGCGCCGTGTATCCGTCCGCGTCGATGGCCGGGGTCCCCGAGCTTCGGTGCGGCGACCTCGCCGAGCAGTCGCTGGAGCGCATCTGGAAGGACAGCCCCATCTGCAAGGAGCTGCGGTCGGCCACCGTCGAACAGAAGGCACAGTGCCGTACCTGTTCATTGAAGTTCGTGTGCGGCGGGGGTGATCTCGAGCACGGTTACTGGGCGTCGACCGGTGGCGTCGAGGGACGGAAGGGGCGCTTCACGGGACACGATCCCTACTGCGAGGTCTACAAGGGCCTGGCGTCAGACGCGTTCGCCGACTTCGCGCGCGAGGGACGAGAGAGCGTTCCGTCGGGCACGGGGTTCGACCGTCCGGTCGTGCTTCGCGCCATGGGCCAGCACGTCCTGCATGACGAGGCCGCCATCGTCCGGACGACGCACAGCGCGTGCGTGCTATCGGAAGAGGTGCTGGAGCGATCACGCCTGAGCGTGCGCGCATTCTACGGCCACGCCGCCGAGCAGCCACAGGCCGAGCTCTGCTGCCCGGTGCGGCCGGATCCCGAGGATCTCGCGCACATCCCGCCGGAAGTCGTCGAGCGCTTCTACGGGTGCGGCAGCCCGGTGCCGGCCGCCGCGCTGCAGCCCGGAGAGACGATGGTCGATCTGGGATCGGGCGCAGGCATCGATGTCTTCATCGCCGCCCGCAAGGTCGGGCCCGAGGGACGCGCCATCGGCGTCGACATGACCGACCAGATGCTGGCGGTTGCGCGGGAGAGCCAGCCGAAGGTCGCGGCCGCGCTCGGCTTCGACGCGGTGGAGTTCCGCCGAGGCTTCCTCGAGCAGATTCCCGTCGCGGACGGCACGGCGGACGTCATCACGTCGAACTGCGTCATCAATCTCTCGCACGACAAGCCGCGCGTGCTCCGCGAGATGTGGCGTGTGCTCAAGGACCACGGCCGCATGGTCGTCGCCGACATCGTCTCCGAGCGTGAGGTGCCGGCGCACATGCAGGCCAACGGACAGCTCTGGGGCGAATGCATCAGCGGCGCGATCACCGAAGAGGCATTCCTCGCCGAACTGGAGCGCACCGGCTTCTACGGCGTCTCGGTGCTCAAGAAGACCTTCTGGAAGGAGGTCGAGGGCCATCCCTTCTTCTCGGTAACCGTCCGGGGCTACAAGTTCGAGAAGAAGGCCGGGTGCGTCTACACCGGACAGCATGCGATCTACCTCGGACCGATGAAGGCCATCGTCGACGAAGAGGGCCATTTCTTCCCCCGCGGGATGCCCGTGGAAGTCTGCACCGACACGGCAGCCAAGCTGTCGCACGCGCCGTACGCGGGGGCGTTCGCGCTCGTCGACGGCCCGGGCCGTCAAGCCGACTACGCGGCCGGAGATGCGTTCTGCACGCCTGGGTCGGGGTGCTGCTGACACGCGCGGGGGCGGGTCTGATGCTTCTGGTCGCGGGCCTGTCGCTGGCCGGTTGCCGGGGCGGCGGATCACGGTCCGAGACGCGCCTCGTGATCACCGGCTCGAGCACCATCGCTCCGCTCGCCGCCGAGATCGCGCGGCGGTTCGAGGCCGGCCACCCTGGCGTTCGGGTGGACGTCCAGTCGGGAGGCTCGGCGCAGGGCCTCGCCGACGTGCGCCGCGGCACCGCGGACCTCGGCATGGTCTCACGCGCGCTGTCACCCGCGGAGGACGACCTGCGCGGCGACGCCATCGCGCTCGACGGCATC
The DNA here is from genome assembly GCA_964574545.1 of uncultured Bifidobacteriaceae bacterium. Taxonomy (GTDB): domain Bacteria; phylum Acidobacteriota; class Vicinamibacteria; order Vicinamibacterales; family UBA2999; genus JAUXWO01. The sequence continues at coordinate 39,992 of CAZNOC010000006.1, forward strand.
GCGCTCATCGTCCATCGGGACAACCCCGTCACGGGGCTGCGGTCGGACGACGTGCGGGCGCTTGCCACCGGTGCGATCACCAACTGGCAGGCGCTCGGCGGCCCTCCAGGCCCCGTCTCGTTCGTCAGCAAGGCCGAGGGGCGCTCCACGCTGGAGCTGTTCCTCGCGTACTTCGAACTTCCACGCGAGCAGCTGCGACCGCAGGTCGTGATTGGGGACAACCTGCACGCCGTCCGCACGGTGGCCGGCGACCCGCACGCGATCGCCTACGTCTCGATCGGCACAGCCCTTGTGGAGGCCGCCGGTGGCACGCCGATCGCGCTGCTCTCACTCGACGGCGCCAACCCGACGCTCGCGCACGTGCGCGAGTGGCGCTATCCGATCGTGCGTCCGCTGATGCTCGTCACCCGCGACATACGCACGCCGCTGGTCGACGTGTTCGTCGCGTTTGCCACCTCGCCAACCGTCCGCGATCTGGTGGAGGCTCAGGCCCTTGTCCCGCTCGACTGACCGTGCGCTCCTCACGGCCTTCGCCGGCGCAGCGGCGCTCAGCAGCGCCATCGTCGCGTTGATGGCGGTGTTCCTCGTCGTCGAAAGCCTGCCGGTGATCACCACGGTCGGGGTGATCCGTATGCTCGGCGACGGAGCCTGGTTCCCGGCGGCCGGCGCGATTGAGGGGCGCTTCGACCTGCGGCCGATGATCGCCGGCACGCTGGCCGCCGCAATGGGCGCGCTCGTCCTCGCCGCACCGCTCGGATTCGGCTCGGGGCTGCTCTGTGCCTTCTACGCCCCGGCGCCGATCGGGACCCTGTATCGCCGCGTTCTCGAACTGATGGCCGGTGTGCCCTCCGTCGTGTACGGCTGGTGGGGGCTCGCCGTGCTCGCTCCACTTATCCGGCAGATGCACCCGCCGGGTCAGAGCCTGCTCACCGCAATGCTGATCCTCGCACTCATGATCCTGCCCACCATCGCGCTGCTGGCGGAGACGGCGTTGCGGCAGGTGCCGCGGAGCTATCTCGCGGGCGCGGCCGCGCTTGGGCTCTCCCGCTGGGCGACCATCCGCGGCGTGGCGCTGCCGGCCGCCCGCGGCGGTCTTGCCGCGGCGCTGCTGCTCGCGTTCGCCCGCGCGGTCGGCGAGACCATGGCGGTCGTGATGGTCGCCGGCAACGTGGTGCAGGTGCCGGATAGCGTGTACGCCCCCGTCCGCACGCTCACGGCCAATATCGCGCTCGAACTCGGCTACGCGATGGACACGCACCGCGCGGCGCTCTTCGCCAGTGGCCTGTGCCTGATGGGGATCGCCGGCGTGCTGGTCGCCGTCGCGGCGCGCCTGCCGAGGCGCCTCGACGCGGGAGGACGCGCATGACCGGCACGATGCGACTGCCCGTCTCGGGCCGCGCCGACCGGCTCGCGGCCGCAGCCGTCTGGACGGCCGCGGCGCTGGTGGCCGCTGTGTTTCTCTGGATCGCCGTGGACGTCGCAGGCCGCGGCCTGGCACATCTGTCGTGGTCGTTCGTGGTCGATGCGCCGCGCGACGCGGGCCGGGCCGGCGGCATCTTTCCCATCCTCGTCTCCACCTCGCTGATTCTCGGCGTGTGCCTGGCCGTAGCCGTCCCGCTGGGAGTGGGCACGGCGGTGCTGCTGGCCGAGTACACGCGACAGGCAGGCCCGTGGGGCCAGTTCGTGCGCAGCTCGCTCGAGGTGCTGGCCGGCATGCCCTCGATCGTCTTCGGCCTGTTCGGCAACGCCCTGTTCACCGTCGTTCTCGGGCTCGGATTCTCCGTTCTCTCCGGCGGCGTCACGCTGGCGTGCATGGTGCTGCCGATTCTGGTGCGCACCCTGGAGGAAGGCCTGCGCGCCGTCCCCGACGACTACCGGCGGGCGGCGGCGGCCCTCGGCCTGTCCCAGGCCACGATCCTGTGGCGCCTCATTCTCCCTGCGGCCGCGCCGGCGCTCGTCGTCGGACTCGTCCTCGGCATTGGCCGAGCCCTGGCCGAGACCGCGGCGCTGCTCTTCACGAGCGGATACGTCGATCGGTTGCCTGGATCGCTCCTCGATTCCGGGCGCACCCTGTCCATCCACGTGTACGACCTGAGCATGAACGTCCCCGGCGGCCAGGCCGCCGCCGCCGCGTCCGCGCTGGTGCTGGTGGCGCTGCTGCTGGCCATCAATGTGGTCACGACGTGGATCGGACACCGCTGGCTTCACGGAAGGCTCTTACCTGCATGAACCACCACTCCCATCCGGACGCCGCTCCCTGGCGCCGGCGACCGGTGTGCTGCGAGGACCGCACGCCGGCGCTGACCGTCGAGGACCTCACGGTCACCTACCACGGCGTGCCCGCGCTCAACGGCCTCACGCTGCCCGTGCACCATGGCTGCCTCACCGCGATCGTCGGCCCCTCCGGCTGTGGCAAAAGCACCTTTCTGTCGTGCCTGAACCGAATGACGGACCTGGTCCCGGGCTGCACCGCGCGCGGCCGCATCCGTCTCGGCGCCCTCGACGTGCTCGACCCGCGCGTCGACCTCGTCGGCCTGCGCAGGAAGGTCGGGATGATCTTCCAGCGACCGAACCCGTTCCCGCTGTCGATCCGCGAGAACCTGACGCTGCCGCTCAGCCATCATCGCCTCGCACGCGGCGCGGCGCTCGACGACGCCGTGGAGCATGCGTTGCGGCAGGTGGGCCTGTGGGACGAAGTTGCGCACCGCCTGTCGGTCCCGGCCCTGAGCTTGTCGGGGGGCCAGCAGCAGCGCCTGTGCCTGGCGCGGGCGCTCGTGCTCGACCCCGACGTCCTGCTGCTGGACGAACCGTGCAGCGCGCTCGATCCGATGGCCGCCGGCGTGGTCGAGGACCTCATCACGTCGCTCCGGGGACGCTACACGGTCGTCATGGTGACGCACAACCTGGCGCAGGCGCGCCGCGTGGCCGACGATGTGGCGGTGTTCTGGACGCATGGCGGTGCCGGTACGCTGGTCGAGCACGGGACGGCTGCGCAAGTCTTCGACGCGCCGGCTCACGAAATCACGGCCGCGTATCTGGCCGGGGTGCGGGGCTGATGGACCGGCGGCTCGTCCACGTCAACGCACCTCCTCTGCAGCGCAGGACCGGACGCGGCCTCAGACATGACCTCAGAAGTCGTAGCCAATCCACGCGGCGAAACGCGACTTCCTGAACGCCGAGCTGCCGCCTTCCCGCGCGAAGACGATGTCCTCCCAGTCGCGGTTGAACAGTGTGCGCCACGACCAATCGAAGTGGACCGGAAAGCCGAGCGCGAAGGTCTGGAGACTGAGCCCGTAGGAGGCCCGGGCGTCCACGAGTCGGAAGCCGGAGATCAGGCGAGGATTCCCGACAATCGGCGTGGACGGATCCAGTGGGCCCTCACCGGGCAGGAACCCGATGACGGGGGCCTCCACCGTGGTCTCGCTGCTGAACGCACGGAAATCCTGGTCGGCGAAGCGGGCGCCGCCCAGGTTGAAGAAAAAGGTCCCACGGACGCCGCCCATAACGCCGAGCGGCGTCAGCATGGCCTCGATCAGCGGGAAACGCAGTTCGGCGTTCGCGAAGAACGCCTCCTGCCCGAGGAACGACAGGTAGTCGTAGCCGCGCATCTCGGAGTTCCCGCCGAAAAAGGTGAAGTCGGGCTGCTCGCCCCAGCTCCGGAAGCCGCGGCCGCGCAGCGCCAGCAGGCCCGAGCCGCCGAGACGCAGGTAATAGCGGGCGTCGAGGTCCAGAGTCTGGCGCGACAGCGTGTTGTCGCCGATCTTGGGCGAGACCTCGTAGGCGAGCCGCATCGTGTTGCCCGACAGCGGCCCGAACTCCCGAAAAACGGTGGTCTCCTGAATGAAGGCGACACTGAGTGGGACACTGGTGCCGTTGTTGAAGAGGGACCGACCCAACTGCTGCTGCTGGAACTGCGTAGAGAACTGCTCCAGTGAGGGATCGGTGAACTCCTCGCTGAACTGCACGATGCCACCGGACAGCTCGAGCCGGCGATACCGGTCCAACGGATAGATCCCGAGCGCGAGCGCGCCGCGCGTCGTTCGAGTGGCGATCGAGAGGTCGCGGTTGATGAGACCGGAAAACTGGGGATCGAAGAACAGGCCTTCGAGCTGGCCGAAGAAGAACTGCGTGCTCGAGAAGCCCTGGACCGCGTACTGGAACCGGCGCTCCAGATTTAGATAGCTCAGCGACATCGTGCGGAACTGGGAGACTGATGCGATGAACACGTTGAACTGCTGGTCGCCCAGCACATCCGTGAAGGACAGTGCCGTGCCGCCGAATACATCGCCGCCGCTCGTGACGCCCAGGTTCACCGGCGGCCGTCCATCGAGGAACATCTTCTCGAAGCGGCCCTTCTTCTTCGTGTTGCCTTCCACGAACGTGTGGCTGAGCGGGGCCTGGAAATCGATCACCGGGCCGGGCGATCCGAAGTCATTCGACGCCACCACTTCGACCGGGTCCTGCCGCTCGAGGACGTGCAGGCCGTAGTCGCCCTTGTAGTAGCTCACGAAGGCGACCTGCGGCCGCGCCGCGTCCGCCCGCAGGACCACGGGCGAGACGTTCCCGGCGACCGCATCGGTGTACTGGCGCAGCTGCTGCGTCTGCAGGTCGAGCGTCCACAGGTTGTAGATGTTTCCGTTGCGGGAGACTTCGGGCTCCAGCGGGATCTCGGGATTGGTGGCCGTGGAGGCGAACACCAGCGTGTGATCGTCGAGGAACTGCGGCCCTGCATCGTCGTGCGTGCCAAAGGTGAGCTGCGTCTTCTCGCCGGACGCGACGTCGAGGCGGAACAGCTTCTCGCTGCCGCTGATCCGCGCCATGTAGACGATCGACCGTCCGTCGGGCGCCCAGGTCGGGCCGTAGTTCGAGAACTCGTCGGACGTCAGGTTCCGGACCTCGCGCGTGTCGATGTTCACGGTGTAGATGTCGGCCACGCCGTCTTTCATCGCGGAGAACGCGACGAGACGGCCGTCTGGCGAGATGTCGGGGGACTCGGGCGCATCGAGGTTCAGCGGGACGCGCACCTCGACGTTGCGGGTGACCACGTTGCGCATCACCAGCGAGCGGTCCTTCTCGGTGCGCACGAAGTACGCGAGCCGGTCGCCCTGAGGCGACCACGACATCCACGGCACCGAGTTCCAGCGGCCGCCGGGCGTGACGATGTGCTCGTAGCCGGAGGACTGCGAGAACCCACTCGTGAGATTCCGCACGACCTCGCCATCCTTGGCCGACACCAGGATGATGTCGATTTCCCGGTCGCGCCGGTTGACGCTCATGGTGGCCACGAGGTCCCCTGAGGGTGACGGCTCGATCGAAAGGGCCTGCGCGAACCGGCCGCGCTCTGGACTCGGCGCGAGGTTGCGGCCGTAGTCGGCGGGCCGCTCCTTGTCGCGGAAGGGCTTGAAGCGCTCCTTCAGGTAGCGATCGAACTGCTGATCCCACTCCTCGGGCGTCAGCTGAAACGCGTCCTGGTAGGCATCGTCGCCGCCCCCGATCACGCTCTTGCGCAGCGCGAAGATGTATTGGCGCACGCCTTCCTTGCCCCAGCGCGACTCCATGAACTCGAACGCGGCGTGCCCGAGGTTGTAGATCAGCCGGGGGTTGCCCGACTGGCCATACCCCTGCAGCTCGCTCATCCTGGGGACGTTGTCGGAGACGGCGGCGTCGCGCACGGTCATGATGTCGAGCGGGCGCCAGACCCCCGTCA
>CAZNOC010000007.1:0-7487 GCA_964574545.1 uncultured Bifidobacteriaceae bacterium
ATCCCTGGTCCCCGGTCCCCGATCCCCGGTCCCCGGTCCCCGGTCCCCGATCCCCGCTATGATCCCCGCATGCGCACACGAGTGCTCGTCATCGTCCTGGCACTGCTCGTCAGCGCCGGTTGCGCGTCAACCAGCCGCACGCCGGTCCCCCGGACGACGGCCGCGGCCGCTACGGCCGAGCCGGAGGCCATCCGCTGGGTCCGTGACTCGGCCGAGTATCACGCGGCGCTGTACCAGGTCTATCGCCTCGCGACCGCGCGCGTGGAGACCGACACGCGCACCCGCGAGCCCGGTACGTGGGCCGTGGTCCTGGACGCCGACGAAACGATCATCAACAACGTGGGCTATCAGATCGAGCGGTCCCGGCAGGGCCTCGGCTTCACGCCGGAGAGCTGGAATGCGTGGGTGAAGAGGCGTGAAGCGACCCCGCTGCCGGGTGCCTCGGCGTTTCTGGCGCGCGTCCGAGCGCTTGGCGGCAAGATCGCCATCGTCACGAACCGTCTCGAGTCGGAGTGCGAGGACACGGCGGCGGTGTTCCGCGCGCACGCGCTGCCGTACGACGCGATGGTGTGCCGCCCCGACGGAGGCCCGTCCGACAAGAACCCGCGATTCGAGGCCGTGGCGGCTGGACGCACGCCGGCCGCCTCGACCCGTCTGGAGATCGTCGCGTACGTGGGCGACAACATTCACGACTTCCCGTCGCTCGATCAGGCGGCGCGAACGGCAGGCGCTCCCGGTTTCGCCGACTTCGGCGTGCGCTACTTCGTCGTGCCCAATCCCATGTACGGAAGCTGGCAGTGACCCACAGCCGGCCGTCTACGGCCGCCCCTGGTCCCGCTGATCGAGCAGGGACCTCACGGCGCGCAGCAGCGTGAAGGGCGTGAAGGGCTTCTGCAGGAAGATGGGCGTCGGCGTGCCGGTGACCCCCGGCAGAGAGTCGCCCGACATCAGCACGGCGGGCATTCCGGGACGCAGCGCCTGGACCTGGGCGTAGAGCGCTGTCCCGCTCATGCCCGGCATCCGGACATCGGTGACGAGCAGATCGAACGGTTCGCCGGCCGAGATGCGCGCCAGCGCGTCAGGCCCGTCGATGGCCGTCGTCACCTGGTAACCGTGCTGCGACAGCACCATCAGCATCAGATGGCGAACGGCTGACTCGTCCTCGACCAGCAGGAGGCGCTCCGATCCCCGAGGTGGCGCCTCGGCGGTGGTCGGACGGCGGCGCGCCACCACGTCGCCGGTACGCGGGAGCCGGACCTCGAACCGCGTGCCCCGGCCGGGCGCGCTCTCACACGTGACATGCCCGCCGCTCTGCTTCACGATGCCGTAGACCGTCGCGAGTCCGAGCCCCGTGCCGCCAGTGCCCTTCGTCGTGAAGAACGGTTCGAAGATGCGCGCCCGCGTTTCCTCGTTCATCCCGGAGCCGGTGTCCGCCACCGACAGTTCGACATAGTCGCCGGGCGCGAGGTCGTCGTCGTTGCCGCCGGCCTCGTGGGTCACGTTCCGCGTCGACACATGCACGGTCCCGCCGCCGGGCATCGCATCGCGCGCGTTGATGACGAGGTTGAGGATGACCTGCTCCATCTGCGACGGGTCGGCGTGCACCGTGCCGGTGTCTTCATCGAGGCTGGTCTCGAGCACGACGTCGCCGCCGAGCGTCCGGCGCAGCAGCGACTCGATCTGCGTGACGATGTCGTTCAGGAGGACAGGCTTCGGCTGGAGGATTTGTTGACGGCTGAAGGCCAGGAGCTGGCGTGTCAGCTGCGTGGCCCGCTCAGCCGCCGTTCGCAGTTCGCCCAGTTCCCGCGCCGCCCTGGAGTTGGGCGGGACGCTGTCCTGCAGCGAGTGTCCGTAGCCCAGGATCACGGTCAGCAGGTTGTTGAAGTCGTGCGCGATCCCGCCGGCCAGCCGTCCCAGCGCCTCGAGGCGCTGTCCCTCGCGAAGGTGGACGTCCCGCTTCTGCAGCTTCTCGGCCATCTCGTTGAAGGCGTGCCCGAGGGCCTGGAGCTCGTGGGTACCGCCCACCTCGTTCGTGCGCGCGTCGAGCCGTCCGGATGCCAGCGCCCCGGTGGCCTCGACGAGCCGGCCGATGGGACGCCGTACGAGCATCTCGGCGCCAACCCAGGCCGCGACGAGGATGCCCGCCCCGAACAGCAGGATGGTGAGCAGGTCGGACCGGAACCGCGCATCGAGTCCGGCCATCAGCGGGTCGCGGGGCACGCGGTAAATCACGAAGAAGATGGGCTCGCGCGCCGCGTCCACGATGGTCGAGAGCGCGTAGATCTGTGACGCCGCGCCTCCGGTGCCCGGAAGCTGCGCGACCATCTCGTGGTTCGCGCGCATGCGCGCCAGCTGCTCGTCGTCCACGCGGAAACCAAGGCGGCCCTCGGCCTCCCGCGACCGGGCCACCAGCGCGCCTGTCCGGTCGAAGATGCTGATGGTCGCGTCGTCGAGTGCGGCATCGCTGGCGAGCGACTCGCTGAGCATCCAGACGTCGAGGTTGGCGAAAAGCACGCCGGTGACTTCACCGTTGTCGTCCATCAGCGGGTGGCCAAACCCGAGCACGTGCGCGCCGCTGATCTTGCCCGTGTTCAGCTCGCCGACCCCGAACGCCTTCGTCGTGAGCGGCCGCTGGAAGTACGCGCGGTCGGCGATGGTCAGATTCTCCGGGCCCTCCAGGGCGTGGCACATGATCCGGCCTGAGGCGTCCGCCCAGCCAATCTCGGTGTAGATGCCCCCGTAGTTTGCGACGAGCGTGCGGACGGCGCGTACACAGACGCCGGGCTCGGTGCTGAGGATCTCGGCGTTGCTCGAGAGCGCGATCAGGAGTTGGCGCGCTCCCTCGATCCGTCGCTCCTGTGCCTGGGCCGCCATCCGGGACAGGTTCAGGACCTGCGTCTCGAGTTCGGCGCGGTCCTCTTGATGCCTGGCGAAGCCCTGCGCGAGGAGCAGCCCGATCGCGGGGACGAGGGCCAGCGCGACCAGCCCGATCAGCCGGGCACGCAGGCTGGTGACACGCGGGGACGGCATATCTCCCGGTCTTATCGGCACAACCCTGCCCCGCGATGAGCCACGGCGTCGGCGCTGACGTGGAGGGGCCACCCGGAGCCACTCATGGCTCCCCATGACCCGCTCGTTGGGAGGGACTGGACGGAGAGGTGGATGTCGGGCATCCTTTCCGCCATGGGTTCCACCTCCGGTCTGCTGTTGCTGGGCTGGTTCGTCGTGACGCCAGCGGCGCAGGACGCGCCCGTGGCGTGCGAGGGAGGCCGCCCGCCGGTCCAGGTTGCGGCCCACGGCCTTACGGTGTGCGACAGCACGTCTGCAGCGGGCGGGCCGAGCGGCGTGCTGATTGTCGAGGCTGGGGGCATTGCGGCGCGCGAGGGGCTCGCCGTGGGCGACCGGATCTATCAAGTGGAGGGACGGCCCGTCGAGAGCGCCAGGGAGGTGGCGGAGACGCTCGCGCAGGCGGCCGGTCCGGTGACGCTCGTCAACTTCCGCCGTGGCCCGGCGCCGTATCTCGTGCGGCTGCCGCGCCCGCCGGGGTCACCCGAGGGCTGAACGGCACGGCGGTGCCTGCCGCCTGTGGTAGGGTCAGGGTTTGGCGCGTGACGCCCGGAGCGGAGCGTACGCTCCGGCACGCGATTCACGAACGACATGTGTTCCCGAGGAGGCACCATGCGACGGTTGATGGCAATGGGTCTGGCGGCGGCCTTCGTGGCCGGGGTCGGCGTGACGGTGGCAGCGCAGATGGGCGGGTCGAGACCGCTCAGCGCGCCGGGCACCGCTTCGACTCAGATTGGCGGCGACTGGGTGAAGGGCGAGCGGGGGATGTCCTATCAGGGCGGTAAGTGGATCGAGGTGACCTACAACCGGCCGATCCTGCGCCAGCGAGAGAACATCTTCGGCAGCGGCGCGGAATACGGCAAGGCCCTCTATGCCGGCGCGCCCGTGTGGCGTGCCGGCGCCAATCAGTCCACGCGCTTCAAGACCGAGGCCGCGCTGAACTTCGGCGGCAAGACGCTGCCCGCCGGCGAGTACAGCGTCTTCGTGGAGCTGGGCGAGAAGGAGTGGACGCTGATCTTCTCCTCGTGGGACGCCCAGCAGAAGTTCGACAAGGCGAACACCACGGCGCTCTGGGGCGCCTACGGCTACACGCCAGACAAGGACGTCCTCCGCACGACGATGACCGTCGGATCGATGGATCTGTCGGTGGACGAGTTCACGATCTTCTTCGCCGACGTGACGAAGAACGGCGGACAGCTCGTGATGGCCTGGGACACGACGATGGCCTCGGCAGAGTTCACGCTCGCTGGCTCGTAACACGCAGTCCGCGTGCGGAGGCCGCCCACGGGCGGCTTCCGCGCGCTCGCCGTCGCCCCCGTGCCGTGCGCGGCGGGTGCCCCGGGTTGCCCGCCTGCGCTAGTATGCAGGGATGCGTCTGTCCGCTGCCGCTCTCGTCGTCGTGTTGAGCCTCGGTCCTTCCGGTCTGGTCGCGCAACAGCCCGCCATGCCCCGGACCCACGCCGAGGCCACCAATTTCGAAGAGACCTCCTCATACGCCGACGTCCTCCGCTTCGTCAACGACATCGTCGAGGCGAGCCCGCTGGCGCGCAGTGAGCGGTTTGGCGCCTCCGAAGAGGATCGGGTGCTGCCGCTCCTGATGCTGTCCGAGCCCGCCGTCGTGACGCCGGCCGAAGCGCGAAAGCTCGGGCGCCCCATCGTCCTGGTGATGGCCAACATCCACGCGGGCGAGGTCGAGGGCAAGGAGGCGGCGTTGATGCTGGCGCGACGCCTCACGCTGGGTGATCTTCGGCCGCTCCTCACGCAGGCGGTCGTGATCGTGGCGCCCATCTACAACGCCGACGGCAACGAGAAAGTCAGCCTGGACAACCGGCGGGCGCAGAACGGTCCCGTTGCCGGAGTCGGCACGCGCGAGAACGCGAAGGGTCTCGATCTCAACCGCGACTTCATGAAGCTCGACTCCGCCGAAGCGCGCGCGCTGGTGGGCGCGCTCAACCGATGGGATCCGCACGTCGTTGTGGATCTCCACACGACAAACGGGTCATATCACGGGTATCACCTCACCTACGCCCCGCCGCTCAATCCCAACACCGACCCGAGACTGCTGGCGTTCGCGCGTGACCGGATGCTGCCGACGGTTCGGCAGACGACGGAGCAGCGGCACGGCCTGCGCACCTACTACTACGGGAACTTCACGACGGAGGGCGGCGCGTCGCACCCGCCGAGGGTGGATCCGGCCAGCCCGGGTGACGTGGTGTGGCGGACCTTCGATCACCGGCCGCGTTTCGGCACCAACTACGCGGGGCTGCGCAATCGTCTTGCCGTGTTGTCGGAGGCGTACAGCTACGTGGATTTCGAGCGGCGTGTCCGATCGACCGAGGCGTTCGTCGAAGAGGTGCTGCGATACGTCGCGGCCAACGGCAGGGAGCTGCAATCGCTCGTGAGCCAGGCGGACCGGGATACGGAGGCACGCGCGCGCGACGGGAAGCATGACCCCCTGGGCGTCGAGTTCGTCGGGCAGGCGTTGCCGGAACTGGTGGACATTCTGGTCGGCGACGTGCGGCCGCGCGTCAACCCTCGATCGGGCCACGAGATGCGCGAGATGACCGAACAGGCCACGCCCGTGCGCATGAGAGACTACGGCGTGTTCGCGGCGTCGCGTACGGTGGCTATGCCGCGGGGCTGGTTGATCCCGGGGCCGAACGTGGCGAACGGCCGCCTCAGCCTGGCGCTCGAGCGGTTGCGCGTCCACGGCGTGCGCGTCGAGGAACTGGCAGCCGACGCCACGGTGGAGGTGGAGCGGTTCGTCATCGAGGGGGTCACCCGCGCCGATCGTCCGTTCCAGGCGCGCTACGAAACGCGGCTGCGTGGGCGGATGGACGCCGTCCGTTTCCTCGCGCCCGCCGGCTCGATCTTCGTGCCCGCCGGCCAGCCGCTGGGCCGCCTGGCGTTCTACCTGCTCGAGCCCGAGAGCGACGATGGGTTTGTCACCTGGAACGTGATCGACGACGGCCTGGCCGCCGGGGAAACGTACCCGATCTACCGGGTGATGAACGCCTCGCCCCTCAAGCTGAAGTAGACGGTCAGTCGCCGCCCTACTTGATCAGGTAGAACTCCGTCTGTCGGCCGTTGACCCAATCCCACGTTCCGTCGGGCAGGATCGCGGCGTCCTCTTCGAGCGCGAACCGCACGGGCTGGTTTCCCCACTCCGGCACCGGGAACGTCACGTTCAGTTCGATCGAATGCCAGGTGTTCGGATAGAACGGGTAGTCTCCACGGACGGGAACCCCGTCCTGATAGTCCGTCATCCCGATCGGCGGGCCGGCCGCGTGCCCGTGGTACCCGATCGCGTGGCAGTAGATCGACGGGACGAGGCCGTCCTTGCGCGCGTGCGCCAGCGCGTCCGCCAGCGCCTGGTTGCCCGTCCGTCCCACCTTCGCGTACATCATCGTCAGGTCCTGCACGCGGTTGGCTGCGGCGAGTCCGTCCTTCAGCCCTTGTGGCGCGTCGGTTTCGCCGGCCTTCAGGACGTACGCGTTGTGCTGCGTATCCGTCGAGAGGCCCAGGTACACGATGCCGAAGTCGGTATGGAGCATGTCGCCTCGCTCGATGACACCCTGGAGGGTGGCCGTCTGGCCCTGCCGCCAGATGCTGACCGACGGCTGGAACCACTTGCCGAGGCCCAACTCGACTACGCGCTGCCGCATCCACCACACGACGTCCTGGGTGGTCGTCGTGCCCGGCGTGATCACCGTGTTGGAGAATGCCTCGCGGATCACCATGTGGGCGGCCTGCATGATGTGCCGGTAGCCCGCGAGTTCGTCGGGGATCTTGTGCTCCAGCCAGCCGACGGCGAGCGCTTCGGCCGACGTCACGCGGGCACTGAGCGTGGGTCCGAGCGCCTCCATCAGGCGCCGCTTCTCGTTGGCCGTGATTCCGTCGGCGTGGTTCCACGCGTTCGACTCGTTGATCCCGATGACCTTCGGGTTGCGCTCTTCGACGAACTTCCGCAGGCCCTCGTACTGCTCGTCGTTGTGGGTGGGGACGACGGTGAAGAGACCGTCATAGTTGAAGCGCCCGATCGAGACGCGCTCGACGGGTTTGCCGCCGCCCGGGTTGTAGAAGGCGAGGATGGTGCGGCGCCTCGACGAGAACGTGGTGAGCGGCGCCATGGACCGGAACACGGGGTCGTCGTTGTACTCGCGGGACACGATGATCCACATGTCGATGCCGGCGCGATCCATCAGCATGGGCAGGACGGTGTCGAATCGCGCCTGGATCCAGCCCTTGACGATCGGATCCTGTTCCCGATGGGTCAGGACCCGCTCGGCCGGGTCGGGGTACCGGATGGACTGCGCCTCCGGCGCCACCGAGGCCAGGAACAGCAACACGCCGAGGCTCGTGCAGATTCTGCGCATGGGCCAGTTTACGCCAGGCGTCGGCTTCCGCAGGGCCGGCAGGGG
>CAZNOC010000007.1:7587-22489 GCA_964574545.1 uncultured Bifidobacteriaceae bacterium
GGGGTCCGGCAGGGGACAGACCCCAGGCGTTGTCCACCCGGAAGGCGCGGGGTCTGTCCCCTATTCGAGTGGTTTCCGGGTAGCATCAATCCTAGGTCCCATGCCCAAGCTCGTCCGCGCGCTCAGCCTCTCATGCCTGCTCGCCGCAGCCGCCGGCTGCGTCGCGGCTCAACAATCACGCGAGGGTGCGGCTGCGGCCGTCTACGACCTCACCGGCGCCCACACCCGCGTGGTGTGGGTCCAGCACGATGGCGCCGATCCCTTCGCTGCCGGCGACCAGCTCGTCCTCCTGGGCCTCGATACCGACGATGGCCGCGGAGAACGGGTGATTCTCGACGAGCCAGGCAGCTACGTGAAACCGCTCCTCACGCCGCGCGGCGACCGCATCATCTACTCCACTCAGCCCCTCTTGGGCGATCCGGTCGTGCACATCGTCAACTTCGATGGCACGGCCCACCGCCAGCTCGAGCCGGGCTTCGCGCTCGACGTGTGGGAGGATCCCGCGGATGGTACCGAGTGGGTCTACATCGGAACCGATCATCGCGGCTACAACTTCGCCACGGTCACGCGCGTGCGTCTCGACGACCCCTCGCAGCGTGAGGCCATCTGGAGCCAGGCGCTGGTGTCGTTCGACACCTTCCAGGTGTCGCCGGATGGACGACTCGCGGGCGGACTCTATCCTTGGCCGGCCGCCGGCGTGGCGGACCTGGCCACCGGCACATGGCGGCAGTTCGGGGACGGGTGCTGGACCGCGTTGCAGGATGTCGGCACGCCGCTGTTCTGGTACTTCGACGGCGCGCACCGGAACCTCCTGATGGTCGACGTCGCGCGTGACGAGCGCCGGTGGATGGTGCCGATCAACACGGCGCCAGGCTTCGACAACCCGGAGGTGTACCACCCACGCTGGACCGACCACCCGCGCTTCATGACCATGTCAGGACCGTACGACCAGGGCGGTGCGAACCAGGTCAGAACCGGCGGGGCGCAGTCAGAGATCTGGATGGGCCGGTTCAGCGCGGACTTCACGACGATCGAAGCGTGGGCGCGCGTGACCGCCAATGTGGGCGGCGACTCCTATCCCGATGTGTGGATCGACCGATCGGCGAGCCCGCATCTGCAGCGCGCGAGCGGGCGCGTGGGTCCCGCGGCCGGCGCGGCTGCCGTCGACGCGGATCGGCTCGTCGTTGACGCCCGCCTCGTGACAGCAGGCGACGTGCCGACGCCGGAATCGATCGCGCCGTACCGCAACGCGCTCGTCGTCCACGTCTACGAGATCATCTCGGTCGTCGAGGGCACACCCGACGGCACGCAGCTGATCGTGGCGCAGTGGGCGATCCGGGATGCCCGCGTGCTTGAGGATGCCGCCAAGACCGAGGGCGAGACCGTGCGGCTCACGGTCGAGCGGTACGCCGCCCACCCGGAGCTCGAGGGCGAGCGCCTGATCCAGGCCCCAGGCGTGCCGGATCTGCCGCTCTACTACGAGGTGGGATCGTAGGGCCACCGCCCCGCCGCGATGGTCTTCAGCTCCTACCTCTTTCTCTTCTATTTCCTGCCGCTCGCGCTGCTGCTCTACTACGCGGTGCCGCGTGTGGGGAAGCACCTCGTCCTCACCGGGCTGAGCTACGTGTTCTACGGCTGGGCGAACCCGCTGTTCGTGCCGCTGCTGCTCGGATCGACGCTCATCGACTATGTCTGTGGTTTCGTCATCGCCGGCGCACGCGCCCGCAACGACGACCGTCGGGCCCGTCTGGGGCTCGCCGTCTCACTCTGCACGAACCTCGGCCTGCTCGGCTTCTTCAAGTACTTCAACTTTGGCGTCGAGAACCTGAACGCCCTCGCGGCCGCGACGGGTCTGGACGCGTTGCGTCTGGACCTGGCCTTTACCGTCACGCTGCCACTCGGCATCAGCTTCTACACGTTCCAGTCGATGAGCTACACGTGGGACATCTACCGCGGCCGCGCGGCGGCCGTCCGCAGCTTCATCGACTTCGCGTGCTACGTGTCGATGTTCCCGCAGCTCGTGGCCGGCCCCATCATCCGCTTCTCCGAGGTCGCGGATCAGCTTCGCTCGCGCACGCACACCGTCACGAAGTTCGCGCGCGGCGTGACGTTCTTCGCTGTCGGACTGACGAAGAAGGTGCTGCTCGCCAACCCCTGCGGCAAGATCGCCGACCTCACCTTCGACGCCGGGTCACTCCACGTCGTCGACGCCTGGTATGGCGTCACGGCCTATGCGTTCCAGATCTACTTCGACTTCAGCGGCTACACCGACATGGCCATCGGCCTCGGGCTGATGCTCGGCTTCGTCTTTCCGAAGAACTTCGATTCGCCCTACCGCGCGCAGTCGATTACGGACTTCTGGCGGCGCTGGCACATCTCGTTGTCGACGTGGCTGCGTGACTACCTGTACGTGCCGCTCGGCGGCAACCGCAAGGGGCCCGGTCGTACCTACGTGAATCTGTT
Source organism: uncultured Bifidobacteriaceae bacterium (assembly GCA_964574545.1). Taxonomy (GTDB): domain Bacteria; phylum Acidobacteriota; class Vicinamibacteria; order Vicinamibacterales; family UBA2999; genus JAUXWO01. Next base: position 10,051 of record CAZNOC010000007.1, read on the forward strand.
CATCGTGATGCTGCTCGGTGGGCTGTGGCACGGCGCCGCATGGACATTCCTCGTGTGGGGCGCGCTGCACGGCGTCATGCTGGCGGCCGAGCGGAGCCGGGGCCAGACAGCGCTGTGGTGGCGCCTGCCCCCAGCCGTACGGGTCGGAGCGACGTTCGTGCTCGTGCTCGTCACATGGGTCTTCTTCCGCGCGGCGGACCTGCCGTCCGCGCTGCGGTACCTCGGTTTCATGGTAGGTCTCGGCGACGTCACCACGGGCGCGGGCCTCATCGGTGGGCTGGTCTACCAGCCGTACTACGTGTTGACCTTTCTTCTGGCGGCGTTCGTCGTGTGGGCGTGTCCGCAGACCTGGGACTGGTCTCGCACCCTCACGCCAGTCAAGGCCGCGACGGCGGCCGTGTTGTTCGTCCTGTCGGCCGCGATGCTGACGACGCAAGCGTTCAACCCGTTCATCTACTTCATCTTCTGACCGGGAGCCGAAGGCCGTGCGAAGGACAGACGGAGTTGACTATCGAATGACTGAGCGAGATCGTGCCCGCGAGGAGGTGGCCCATCGTGAGGTGGGCCACACCGAGGTCACCCCCGAGGTCGCGCGTGCGCTCGTCGCGTGCTTCCTGGCGCTCCTGGCAGCGCTGCCCATTGTCGAGCTGACGGGCCAGCGCGCGTCCGGCCAGTCGACCCCGTGGTCCCGTCTGGCCCCGCCGACGGGGCCGCGGATGGGGACAGACCCCGCGTCTTCCGGCCCGCAAGACGCGGGGTCTGTCCCCTCATCGTCCCCCTCATCGCCCTCTTGGGGGTGGGTGCAGATCCTGCAAACGAACCGCGCGGTTCTGGCCAGCCTCTCCGAGTTCGAGACTGCGCTCGAAGATCAATCGCCGGTCGGGCGGTTCCTGCGACCGCCCGTGCAGGCGGTGCTCAGCGGTGCCCTCGGCGCCGGCAACGAGCGCGTCTACATCGGACGGGACGGCTGGCTCTTCTATCGCCCGGACGTGGAGTACGTCACCGGCCGCGGTTTCCTCGATCCCTCGCAGATGGCACGCCGTGAGGCCGAAACGAGTGAGTTCGAGACGGCACCTGCGCCCGACCCGCGCCCAGCCATCCGTCAACTGGCGGCCGACCTTGCCGCGCGCGGCATCACGCTGGTCCTGATGCCGACCCCCGTGAAGCCCACGGTGCACCCCGGGGCTCTGGCATCCGCGCTCGACAGCACGGCGGCGCCCGTTCAGAATCCGTCCTACGACGCCTTCCTCCAGGAACTTCAGCAGGTCGGCATCCTTGTCTTCGATCCCGCCCCCGCCCTGGCACTGGCGGCGGCGACAGGCGCACCGCAGTACCTGGCCACCGATACGCATTGGCGCCCGGAGATCATGCAGCGCGAGGCCGAGGCACTGGCGGCATTCATCCGAGCGCATGTGGACATGCCGCCGGTCGCATCGCCCGGCTACCTCACGCAGCCGCGAGAGGCACGCAACACCGGCGACACCGCATCGATGCTGGACCTGCCGGCCGGCCAGCAGGTCTACCCTCCCGAGACCGTCACGCTCCGCTTCGTCCTTGGCCCGGACGGCGACCCCTGGCGCCCGGCGCGCAACGCCGACGTGCTCGTGCTCGGCGACAGCTTCAGCAATATCTTCTCGCTGGGGACGATGGGATGGGGGGAAGCGGCGGGAATGGTGGAGCAGCTGGCTGTCGCGCTGGACCGTCCCGTCGATCGCATCGTCCAGAACGACCAGGGTGCCCGGGCCACGCGTGAGTTGCTCGCGCGCGCCGTCCGGGCCGAACCAGACCGCCTCTCCACGACCCGCGTCGTCGTGTGGCAGTTCGCGACGCGGGAGTTGGCCGCGGGCGACTGGACCCCGATGCCGCTGCCCTAGGAAGACCGGGCGATCTTCGGACCGCCTGTGCGATTATCTTCGGCAGCGGTGATCCAGCCGCGGTCGTGTCCAGATCGCTCGAGCATGCCGTCATGTCCACTCCTTTCGTACTCGGCGTCGATCTTGACGGCACTTGTGCAGATTTCTATGCGGCGCTGCGTCCCATTGCGGCCGAGTGGCTCGGTGTGGATGCGGTAGCGCTTCCTGATGAAGTGTCGTGGGACCTGCCGGAGTGGGGCGTGGCCGCAGCCCCGGGCGGCTATCTCAAACTGCACCAGTTTGCCGTCACCCAGCGAGAGCTGTTCCGAGTCATGACACCCATGCATGGTGCGCCTCAGGTGCTGCGGCGGCTGTCAGCGGAAGGCGTCCGGATCCGCATCATCACGCACCGGCTGCTGCTGAAAGGCTTTCACCGGATCGCTGTTCAGCAGACGATCGACTGGTTGGACGGCCACGACATCCCTTATTGGGACTTGTGCTTTCTGGCCGACAAGGCCGCTGTGGGTGCCGACCTCTACATCGAGGACTCGCCCCGAAACATCGAGCAGCTTCGCGCTGAGGGGCACGAGACGGTCGTATTCACCAGCTCCACCAACCGCCACCTGCCCGGACCACGGGCGGACTCGTGGGACGAGGTCTACCAGCTCGTGCGGACCCGGATCGAGCGCCGATAGTCAGGGAGCAGTGGAACTGGGACGGGACGGACGGAGAGGGGAGGGAGGGAGGGGAGGGAGGGGACAGACCCCAGCGCATTCCCAGTCTCAGTGCATGGGGTCTGTCCCCTTCCGGAGGGAGTCTTATGGTCAGGCCACCCCCTGAGAGCTTCCATGGTGCGAGCCAGGCCCCTGCTATCTTACGGCTGTGCCTTGGCTTGGAAGGATCGTGAATGCCGAGAGCCCCTCAGTTGAAGCCGGCTGCGGCTGTCGTGGTCGCCGTGCTCGCCGCGTTCGCGATTGGCCAGGCCGTCAGCGCCCAGCCAGGCACGCGGTCGCCGATGGTCAAATGGAGCGCCGACCGCACGTCGGCACTGGCCCAGGCGTTTCGAGACGATCTCGATCACATTCCCGGGGAAGTCCTCGTGAAGTTCCGGCCAGGCATGGGTCCTTCTGCCCAAGCCAGTGCGCTCTCGGTCCTGCGCGGCGCGACGCCCACCGACGATCAGCGCTGGATCGGCGACCTGCTGCTGGTCCGCGCGCCAGACGAACCTGACGCCGAACTGATGTCGGCGCGCCTGGCCGCGCAACCGGAGGTGGACTACGCGCACCCCAACTACCTCTCACGCACGCAGCAGGCCGTTGTACCGAACGACCCCTTCTTCAGTCAGCAGTGGAACTTCAACGCCATCAACATGCCGCTGGCGTGGGAGATCAACCCGGGTGGGTCGCCGAGCGTCGTCGTGGCGGTGATCGATACCGGCGCGACCGAGGTCGCCGAGACCTTCAGCTTCCAGTTGTGGACCGGATCGAGGTTCGAGATCGTCCCGGTGCCGTTCGGACTGAATCCCGATATCAACCCAAGTCAGATCCTGCCGGGCCGCGATTTCGTCTTCTTCACCGCGGGCACGCCGGTGCTGGACCTGGTTGGTCATGGCACACACGTCGCCGGCACCATCGTTCAGGCCACGAACAACAACCTCGGTCTCGCGGGGATTGCCTACCAGTCGCGCCTGCTGCCGCTCAAGGCCTGTTTCGGGTACTGGGAAATTCAGATCGCGCGGTCTGCGAACAGCATCCCTGGCTTCGTCCCCCCGTCGAATATGGGCGGGTGTCCGGCCAGCGACGTGGTGGAGGCGATTCGTTACGCCGCCGACCAGGGTGCGCATGTAATCAACCTCAGTCTGGGGGGATTCAGCCCCGTGCCCGCGTACCAGGAGGCCCTGCGGTATGCGGTCGACCGCGGTGCGTTCGTTTCAATCTCCGCGGGCAACGACTTCGAGACCGGGAACCGTCGGAGCTATCCGGCTTCCTACGCCGCTGGACTGGATGGCGCGATGGCCGTTGCGGCCACGGGAAACACAAACGAACGTGCGTATTATTCAAATACTGGTGATTTCGTGGAAATTGCGGCGCCAGGCGGCAACGCTCGTCAAGGCAGCTCCGCCCTGATCTATCAGGCCAGCCTCTCCTCGTCCGACCGGAATCCGGCGTCGGTGGTCACACCGCGGTTTGACCGCTACGTCATCTCGCCGAGTCAGGGCACCTCGATGGCGGCGCCGCACGTGGCGGGTCTCGCGGCGCTACTGCACAGCCAGGGCATCACGTCGCCGGCTGCCAAGGAAGCGGCGATCAAGCGCTTCGCACGCGACCTCGGCAGTCCCGGCCGCAACGACGAGTTCGGACATGGACTGATCGACGCGCGCGCGACCCTGCGCGGCTTGGGGCTGGCCCGATGAAGGCCCGGGTGACGGTGGCTGTGTTGGGGGTTATCCTGAGCTCCGCGTCGCCCGTCCTGGCTCAGGTGCGCGTGCTGGTCCATGCGTCGTATGACTCGACGGCGCTGGCCTCGTCCGAGAGTTTCGAGGCGATCGCCGGGGTGGGCAGCGTTGAGGGTCCCAGTGTCGGGCTGACGTTGACGCGGCTGTGGAGGGACGTGTTCGTGGACGTCACCGCGGCCAGGCGAACCCTGGAGGGTGAGCGTGTCTTCGTCCATGATGGCACGGTGTTCAGACTCGGCATCCCGACGACCATCCACTGGCGCCCGCTGGATATCGCAGCGGGGTGGCGCATGACGGGAAGGCGGTATACGCCCTATGCGGCCATCGGCCTGACGACCATCGCCTACAAGGAGTCGTCCGAGTTCGCCCGGGCGGGTGATGACGTGTCTGAGACTGCCTCCGGCCTGCTCCTAGTGGGAGGCATCGACATCAGAGTGTGGCGGTGGATGAGCCTTGGCGGGGAGGTGCGCCACCGGTCAGTGACGGGGGTCCTTGGCGTTGGTGGCGTATCCGAGGTCTTCGGCGAGGACCAGCTCGGTGGGACCACGGTCGGCATCAGGGTGTCGGTCATCCGCTGATCGCCAGGGCCGCCGGGGACCGCCAGGGGGGGACCGCCAGGGACCGCCAGGGGACAGACCCCATCGCGTTACCGGGCCCAATGACTGGGGTCTGTCCCCACCCGCCCCCCACCCGCCCCCGTCCCCTACCGGCTCGCTGCCCGTTTCCCCATTTCGTTCGTCCCTCCCTCCATCACGGGGGGGCACCGGGGGTCAGGAAACCGGCGCTGGGCACCATCCGTCTTTATCCTGATGACGCAACATACTTCGGGCGGGAGACCCATGCACACACGAACAAAGCTCCAGGCGCTCGCGGGGCTGGCGGTGACCTTGACCATCACGCTTCTGGCGACACCAGCAGCGGCCCAGTCGTACAGAGTTCCCGTGGACTACTTCACGCTACCCAACGGCTTGAAGGTCGTCGTCAGCGAAGACCGCACCGCGCCGGTCGTGCTCGTCAACGTGATCTACAACATCGGCTTCCGCGTCGAACCTAAGGGCCGCACCGGCTTTGCCCATCTGTTCGAGCACATGATGTTCCAGGGCTCTGCCAATGTGGGCAAGATGGAGCACGTCTCGCTGATGCAGCAGGCCGGCGGCGTCGTGAACGGGTCCACGCGCTTCGACTACACCAACTACTTCCAGGCGCTGCCGTCCAACGCGCTGGAACTCGCGCTCTGGCTCGAGGCGGACCGCATGCGCTCGCTCGACGTCAGTGCCGAGAACCTCAGGAACCAGCAGAACGTCGTCAGCGAGGAAGTGCGTGTCAACGTGCTCAACCAGCCTCACGGTGGGTTCGAGTGGCTCGAGATCTGGGAGCGCGCCAACACCAACTGGCACAATGCGCACAACTTCTACGGCGATCTGGCGGAACTCGAGGCCGCGACGCTCGACGACGTCCAGAGTTTTTTCAAGACCTACTACGCGCCGAACAACGCCGTGCTCGTCGTCGTCGGAGACACGAACGCAGCGGTCGTGCGAGGGCTGGCAGAGAAGCACTTCGGCGCGATCCCGCGCCAGCCGCTGCCGCCGCCGGCCGACATCAGCGAGCCGCCGCAAACGGCGGCGAAGCATTTTACGCGCGAGGACAAGCTGGCACGGACAGCGGCGGTGGCTGTGGCCTGGCACCTGCCCGCTCGCTTCACTCGCGACTTCTTCGCGCTGAGCGTGCTCGACCCGCTCCTGAACAGCGACGACAGCGCGCGCATGCATCGCAAGCTCGTGCGGGACGCGCGGCTCGCCATGTCATCGATCGGCGGGTTCAACTTCCTGGGCTCCAACTGGGACATGCACGGACCCATGCTCTACACCATGCGCGTCGATTACCTGAACGACACGACCGCGCAACACGTGATCGACGCGATCGAGGAGGTGCTCGCGGACATCCGTGAGGAGGGCATTACCCAGGCGGAGCTCGATCGGGCCAAGACGATGATGCGGTCGAGCTTCCTCGAGGACATGGAGGGAGGCTTCATGCCGCACTTCGGTCGCGCCAATCTGCTGGGCGTCTTCGCGCTGTTCGACGACGACCCGAACCGCGTCAACACGATCCTCGGCGAGATCGAGAAGGTGACGATCGAGGACGTGAAGGCAGCGGCTGCGCGATGGCTGGTGCCGACAAACCGGACGTCGATCGACAGCCGCCCTGCCAGTGCGCCGACGGCCGGCGTCGAGGGAGGTGTCCGATGAACCGGCGACTCATCGTCCGCACCGCCGCGCTCCTGTGCGGCCTCGCGATCCCGGTGGCCGGGTTCGCCCAGGAGTCGTCGCGGCCCCCTGTCGCGCCCGAGCGTCAGTTCACGCCTCCTCCTCGCGTCGAGCGCACTCTCTCGAACGGGTTACGGGTCATCGCCGTCCAGTACGCGCTGGTACCGAAAACGACTGCGATGCTGACGATTCGATCGGGTCTCGCCGTGGATCCGGCGGATCGCGCCGGGCTGGCGCAGTTCGTGGCGGACGCGGCCCAGGAAGGCACGACCACCCGCGAAAGCGAGCAGATCAAGCGGGAGGTGTTCGGTATGGGCGCCACGTTGTCTGGCTTCGCCGGGCAGGACGCGTCCACGTTCCAGATGCGCGGGCTGAGCGACACGCTGCCTCAGATGCTGGCCCTGCTCTCGGACGTGGTCCGGAACCCCACATTCCCGCAGGCCGAGATCGACCTGCTCAAGGCCAACGTCGCGCAGGCGCTGCGTGCGCAGCTGGCGTCACCGCAGTTCGTCAACAACCGCGTGTTCCGCCGTGAGCTCTTCGGCGACCATCCGTACGCGCGCCTTGGAGCGTCACCGGAGACGCTGCCCAACATCGATCGCGCGGCTGTTGTTGACTATCACCGCACATACTACCGACCGAACAACGCCTTCCTGGTGGTGGTGGGGAATCTCCCTCCGGACGCGGTGTTTGCAGCGGCCGAGAAAGCCTTCACCCCGTGGACCCGCGCCGACGTGCCGGTGCAGAGAACGCCAGAGATGCCGACGCTGAAAGGCCGACGACTGGTGTTCGTGCAGCGTCCGAACAGCGTCCAATCGTCGATCTCGGTAGGGAACTTCTCCCTCCGCCGCAACGACCCGCGGTGGTACGCGCTGCAACTCGCCAATCAGATCTACGGTGCGGCGTTCGACTCACGGCTCGTGCGCAACATCCGCGAGGAAAAGGGCTACACCTATTCACCGCAATCGCAGTTCCAGGCCATGGCGCACGGCGGGTTGTATCGGGTCGTCGCGGACGTCAGGAACGAGGTCACCGGCGCGACGATCGAGGAGGTCTACAAGGAGATCGACCTCATGCGTCGAACTGGGCCGCACGCCGAGGAGTTGGTCGACGCGAAGACTTACGCGCGCGGGGTGTTCGTGATCCAGAATGCCACGCAGAACGGGTTTGCCGGTACGCTCAACACGGTCAACACGAATGGATTACCGGCGGACTACCCGGAATCGTTCCAGCGGCAGATCTCGCAGCCATCGGCCGAGATGGTGACGACGGGCGCGCAGATGCTGCTCGGGTCCGACGATTCCCTGGTGGTGGTGGTCGGGGATTATCCGCAGGTGAAGGATCAGCTCACAGGGTTCTCGAACATCACGTTCCTGGACCTGCAGGGTAACCGCATCCCCGAACCAAGGTAGCGAACGCCGAAAGGGGACAGACCCCGTTCTGGTTCTGGCCTCAGACGTTGGGGTCTGTCCCCTTGGCTCCCCTTACGCGGCTCCCGCGGGTGCGCGGCCGAAGCTCCTCGAGTTCCTCCGGGGTGCATCCCGCGTTGACGAGGTCGGCCCACGCCTCCGGAAGCCTCAGTGGTGGCGGCGCGATCAGGTGCGGCTTTCCGGCCAACCGTTCGCGCAGACTGCACCAGGGCCAGTCTTCAGCGCGGCGCACGAGCTTCGCTCGGAGCGCGTTCCCCTCCACGTAGCGCAAGGTGCGGAGAAAGTCATGGTCTCCGTCGATGGGCCTGCTCCAGAAGCGTGACTGATAGACGTGGCCGTATCCCGTCGTTCCCGTGAAGACCCTGAGATCGCAGGCATGACACCCTGAGGCGAACTGCATGTACGCAGAAAGCGCTCGCTTCTCCTCAGGCTGGAGCAGCAGATGAAAGTGGTTGGGCATCACGCAGTAGCCGCCGCAATTCACCGGGTACCGGCGTGCCGCCGCACGCAGCCAGACCAGAAGGATCTCGTAGTCAGCGTCCTGGAAGAAGATCTGGCGTCGATCAACAGCGCGATTGACGACGTGAAACCAATGGCCGGCTTCAACGACGCGGGCGCGGCGTGGTGACATGGGCTCCTCCCTCGAGCCCACTCACGCAAGATGAGTGCCCGTTGGAGACTGGGGCCCGGCACGAGTGCTAGGGGACAGACCCCTTCGCTTTCGGAGGCTCAAGCAGCGGGGTCTGTCCCTCTTCCAGTCGGAGAGGACGCCAATCCACATTCGCGTGGGTCCCGTCGTTCCCGTGCAAGGCCGGCTGTGATCTTGGGGCCCGGCCGGCCTTTCTTTCGCTTCCCGTATACTCGGGCTGATGACCGAGATTGCGTGGACCCTCGGCAGCGGCCTCGTGCTCGTCGCCGTTGCGATCGCAGGGTGCGCCGGACGCGACGACCAACTACGGCGCAGTATCGCGCCGTACGGCAGCTGGAGGTCGCCGCTTTCAGCGGCGGACGTGGCGGCGGGCGCCCTGCGGTTCGACCACCCCGTACTCGACGGCGACGATCTCTACTGGGTCGAGGGGCGCCCCTCGGAGGGCGGCCGCAACGTGGTCGTCCGCTACACGCGGGATGGCCGCGTCCTCGACATCACGCCACCCGCCTTCAGCGCCCGTACACGCGTCCACGAGTACGGAGGCGCTGCCTTCACGGTGCATCGCGGCACCGTCTTCTTCTCGAACGATGTCGATCAGCGCCTGCACCGTCAGGCGCCGGGGTCCATTCCAGAACCCATCACGCCACACGGCTACCGCTATGCCGAGTGTACCGTGGATGCGGCCCGGCAACGCCTCCTCTGCGTGCGGGAGGACCACACCCGCGAGGGCGCCGATCCCGTCAACACGATCGTGGCGATCGAGCGCGCCTTCGACCCGTCCACCACCACGGCGCAGGCGCCGGACCTCGTCCTTGCCTCGGGCGCCGATTTCTACTCCGATCCGGTCCTCAGCCCGGACGGAACCCGGCTTGCCTGGATCGAGTGGCGCCATCCGAACATGCCGTGGGATGGCACCGAACTCTGGCAGGCCGACCTCGACGACGCGGGCGTGCCCCACACTCTCATCAAGATCGCAGGCGCGCTTGATGAATCGATCTTCCAGCCGTCGTGGTCACCTGATGGCCTGCTGTACTTCGTGTCGGACCGCACGGGATGGTGGAACCTGTATCGCGCTCGCGGCGGCGCGATCGAGCCCCTCCACCCCAAGCCGGCGGAGTTCGGCAAGCCGCAGTGGGTGTTCAGCATGGTCACCTACGCGTTCGCGGGGCGCGGCCGCATGGTGGCGACTTACAGCGTCGACGGCCGTTGGAAGCTGGCCCTCATCGACCTCGACTCCCGCAGCTTTCAGCCCATCGCACTGGCGTTCGAGCCGCTGGAAGGGATCGTCGCCGATGCGCGCGCGGCCTACTTCATCGGCGCGTCACCCACGGAATCGATCTCGCTGGTGCGCATGACGTTCGCGGCCGCGGAGGTCGACGTGATCCGCGGCTCCGGCGGGACCCGGCTGGACCCGGCGCAGATCTCGGTGCCCGAGGCCATCACCTTCGACAGCGACGGCGCGCGTGCGCACGCGTTCTACTACGCTCCGGTGAACAGCGGGTTCGAAGGGCCTCCCGGGGAGCGGCCTCCCCTGATCGTCACCACTCATGGCGGTCCGACCGGCGCGGCGCGAGCCGTCTTTGCCGCGGACATCCAGTTCTGGACGACGAGGGGCTTCGCGGTAGTGGACGTGAACTATCGCGGCAGTACCGGGTACGGCCGTGCCTATCGCGAGCGATTGAACGGGCAGTGGGGCGTGGTGGATGTCGCCGATGCCCTCAACGCCGCGCGCGCGCTCGTCGCCGAGGGCAAGGCGGACCCCGCGCGGCTCATCATCCGTGGTGGCAGCGCAGGAGGCTACACGACCCTGGCGGCGCTGGCCTTCCATGACGTGTTCCGTGCGGGGGCGAGCTACTACGGCATCAGCGACATCGAGGTCCTCGCCCACGACACGCACAAGTTCGAGTCCCGCTACCTCGATTCGCTGATCGGTCCGTACCCCGCCATGCGCGACGTCTATCGCGCGCGCTCGCCGCTGCACGCGACCAGCGGGCTGAACTGCGCGTTGATCCTGTTCCAGGGCCTCGAGGACAAGGTCGTGCCTCCGAACCAGTCGGCGATGATGGCCGACGCCGTTCGTCGGAAGGGTCTGCCCGTGGCGTACGTACCGTTCGAGGGGGAACAGCACGGCTTCCGGCGCGTGGAGAGCATCGTGCGAAGCCTCGAGGCCGAGCTGTACTTCTACGGCGCGGTGTTCGGATTCACGCCCGCAGATGTGATCGTGCCGGTGGCGATCGACAATCTGGCGCCGCGGCCCGGCGAGGCCCGCTAGGCATCTTGGCACGACATCCCACTACAATAGGCCATGCTCGTCAGACGCTTCTTCGAGCCCGCACTCGCGCAGGCCAGCTACCTCCTCGGCTGTGCGGCCGCGCGGGAGGCCGTTGTGATCGACGCCAACCGGGATGTGGACGCCTATGTCCGCGCCGCCGAAGCCGAGAACGTGCGCATCACCTGCGTCACGGAGACGCACATCCATGCCGACTTCGTATCGGGAAGCCGGGAGCTGGCCGCGCGAACCGGCGCAGCGCTCCTGCTGTCGGACGAAGGCGATGCCGACTGGAAGTACGGGTTCGCGTCGGAAGGGCGGTTGATCCGGCACGGCGACGAAATCCGCGTGGGCAATGTGCGGCTTGAGGTGGTCCACACGCCCGGACACACGCCGGAGCACCTGTCATTTCTCGTCACGGACGGCGCCGCCGCGGACCAGCCGATTGCTGCGCTCACGGGGGACTTCATCTTCGTTGGCGATGTGGGCCGTCCGGACCTGCTCGAGCGCGCGGCGCACTACATGGGCACGATGGAGGCGAGCGCGCGCACGCTCTGGGCGAGCCTGCAGCGGTTCAACGCGGCCCACGAGGATTACCTGCAACTGTGGCCCGGCCACGGCGCGGGCTCGGCCTGCGGCAAGGGCATCAGCGCGGTGCCCCACAGCACGCTCGGGTACGAGCGCCGGTTCAACTGGGCGTTCCGGGTGGCGGACGAAGCGGCGTTCGTCGAGGCCGTACTCTCGGGCCAGCCCGATCCCCCGACGTACTTCGCGATGATGAAGCGGATCAACAAGGAGGGGCCGCGAATGCTCGGCGGCTTCGACGCGCCGGCATTCCGTCCCGATACCGATCTGCCTCACCCGCTGCGTGACGGCGGTCTCGTCATCGACACGCGTCCGGCGGAGGCGTTCGCGCGGGGGCACGTACCGGGCACGATCAACATCCCGTTCAACAGCAGCTTCGTCACCTGGGCGGGATGGCTCGTGCCGTACGGCGAGCCGATCCATCTCATCGTCGATGCGGCGGCGGACGGCCGGTTGCGCGAGGCGGTGCGGGCGCTCGCGCTGATAGGGCTGGACCAGGTGGAGGGCGTTTTCGGCACGAGTGCGGTGGAGCAGTGGCCGAACGAGTTCGGTCCGCTCGCCATGGTGCCGCAAGTCCGGCCGGAGGCACTGTCGGAGGAGGGCCGCGGCGCGTCGGTCGTGATCGACGTGCGGAGCCCCGCGGAATGGTCGGAGGGACACCTGCCTGGCGCCCGGCACATCCCCCTCGGGTATCTGAGAGACCGTCTCGCCGAGGTGCCGCGCGACCGGCGTGTCGTCGTGCAGTGCCGTACCGGTGCGCGGTCCGCGATTGCTGCCAGCCTGCTTCGAAGGCACGGCGTCCTGGACGTGGCCAACCTGTCGGGAGGCATCGTGGGGTGGACGGACGCCGGACTCCCGATCGAACAGGCCCCGACCGCGTCCTGAGGGGGGCGGGAGGGGCAGATGTGAACCGGGGAGAGGGGGAGAGGGGGAG
>CAZNOC010000007.1:22499-44673 GCA_964574545.1 uncultured Bifidobacteriaceae bacterium
CGCCTCCCCTCCCCCCTCGCCCGCCCCCCGGAACCGGACGGCGGCCGGCTCCGTATCAGCAGGGTCAGACCCCGCAGTCTACGCCCCACGTCACCAGCGCCCTCAGACGGAGCCCGGCATGTCCGACGTGCGCCTCGCCCTGCGGATGATCGGCAAGCAGCCAGGCATGGCGGCCCTGGCGGTCATCGCCCTCGCCCTCGGGATCGGTCTGACCACGACGATGTTCAGCATCGTCAACGGCGCGGTCCTGCGCGGGCTGCCGTTCCCCGAGTCCGACCGCATCCTGCACGTCGCCCCATTCAACATCGCCGACCAGGACGATCTGGACACGCGGGTGCACACCTACGCGGAGTTCGTCGCCCGACAGCAGTCGTTCGAACGCCTCGCCGCGTTCCAGGTGCAGCTCGCCAACGTTGTCGGTCCCGACGGCATCCCCGAGCGCTACCAGGGGGCGCGCCTCTCGGCCAATACGCTGCGGCTCCTCAAGGCAGCGCCCCTGCTCGGCCGTGACTTCCGTGACGACGAGAGCCGGCCGGGTGCGGAGCCGGTGGTGATTATCGGCGAACGCGTCTGGCAGGAACGCTTCGATCGTTCGCCAGACGTCCTCGGGCAGGCCTTGCGCGTGAATGGCGTGGCGATGACGGTCATCGGCGTAATGCCCGCGTCGTTCCGCTTCCCCAGCAACCACGAGATCTGGCCGTCGCTCGTTCTCGACCCCGACAATACGAAGATCGGTGAGGGGCCGGGCCTCGAGGTGATCGGCCGGTTGCGGCCGGGCGTGTCGCACGATCAGGCCTCTGCCGAGATGGCCACCCTCTGGCAGCAGTTGCAGCTCGAGTACCCGGGCCGCTACGACGGTCACACCACCGAAGTGAAGACCTTCATCGAGGAGTTCATCGGCAGCGAGACCATCAGCGCGCTGTACACGATGCTGGCCGCGGTGTTCGGCGTGCTCATCATCGCCTGCGCCAATGTCGCCAACCTCGTGCTCGCGCGTGCGGCCGTCCGCGGCCGGGAGATCGCGGTGCGGACAGCGCTCGGCGCCAGCCGCGCGGGCGTCGTGCGGCTGATGCTCGTGGAAGTGGGACTGCTGGCCGCCGCAGGCGCAGTCGCTGGCATCGCGATCGCCCAGGCCGGCATCACGCTGTTCAATCGCGGCATCGCCGACACGAGCCCGCCGTTCTGGATTGACATCCGCATCGACCAGACCGTGCTGCTGTTCGTCGTGTTCGCATCGGTGGTCGCCGCGCTGGCCGCCGGGATTGTCCCCGCCGTACGGGCCTCCCGCGCAGATCTGCTCGCCGTGATGAACGACGAGGGCCGGGGCAACAGCAGCCTTCGCCTGGGCCGCTTCAGTCGCGGGCTCGTCGTCGTCGAGATGGCGCTGTCGTTCGGCCTCCTCGTCGTGTCGGCGCTCGTCATCCAGAGCATCGTCAACGTCGGGCGCGCGGACTTTGGCTTCGCGATGGACGACGTCTGGAGCGCGCGCCTCGCGATCACGGGTGACGCGTATGCCGGCGATGCGGACCGCCAGCGGTTTGCCGAGACGCTGCTGCCACGGCTGGCCGCGCTGCCGGGCGCGCGCAGCGCCGCGATCGCAACGAACCTGCCCATGGGCGGACCGCGGTACTTGGTGAAGCTGCCAGGCCGCGAGTACGCGGAAGAGCGCGACTACCATCCCACACGCGGGCTGATCATCTCGGAGGGCTACTTCGAAACGCTGGATGTGGCAGTCGAGGGACGCGCGTTCGACCGGCGCGAGGCGGGCGGGGCGCCGGCCGTGATCGTGAACGAGACCTTCGCGCGCACCTACTTCCCGCGGGGCGCGCTTGGGGAATCACTCGCGCTGGCGACGGGCGCGGACCAGGAGTGGCGAACGATTGTGGGCGTGGTACCGGACCTCGGCATCGGCCGGGCACCCGGGGACACGTTCCCGCATGCGATCTATCTGCCCCTGTCACAAGTCGCGGCGGGGACGCTGACCCTGCTGGTGCGCACGGACGGCGCGCCGCTGGACCTGACGGCCGCCGCGCGGGACGCCGTGCGGGCGATCGACCCGAACCTGCCCATCTTCAACGTCTTCACCGTGCGCCAGAGCATCGACAACCAGGCGTGGGCGTTCCGCGTGTTCGGCACGCTCTTCACGACGTTCGGGGTTGCCGCGCTCTTCCTGGCCACGGTCGGGCTCTACGGGGTGATGGCGTTCGCGGTGAGCCGCCGCACGCAGGAGATCGGCGTGCGCATGGCGCTCGGCGCGGCGGGCCGCGACGTCCTGCGGCTCGTCCTCGGCCAGGGGCTGGTGCAGGTGGTCGCAGGCATGGCGCTCGGCATCGGCTTGGCCGCGGCGCTCGGCTCCGCGATGCAACTCCTGTTCTTCGACGTGAGCCCGCACGACCCGCTCACCTACCTCGTCGTCGGCGTCGTGCTGGGGGCGACGGGCCTGCTCGCCTCCCTGGTGCCGGCGCGCAGGGCCTCGCGCGTGGATCCGATGGAGGCGCTGCGGGTGCAGTAGCGTCGCGCCTCGCCCCTCCCGCACCTGTGTTAGCGTGTCTCGCGTGAGGAAGCTCTTCGCGGGATGTCTCGTCGTCGCGCTGCTCGGCGGTGTGGCGCTGGCCGTGGCCGGATTCTTCGCCTGGCGGATGGCGCAGCCCTACGTCGAGGATGCCGGCCAATATGTTGCGGGGTTCCGCCGGCTCGGGGAGCTGTCGGAACTCGACCGCCGGGTCGCCAACACCACGCCTTATGCCCCCTCCGAGACCGGAGAGCTGTCTGACGCGCAGGTCGACCGCTTCGTGCGCGTGCAGGAACAGGTTCGCGGCGCCCTGGGCGCCCGCTTCTCCGAACTCCAGGCCAAGTACCAGCAACTCGAGGGGGAAATGAGCTCCGGCCCGCGGACGCTCTCGTTCACCGAGGCGGCCTCGGCGCTCACCGACCTGTCGAGCCTGGTCGTTGACGCCCGCCGATTACAGGTGGACGCCATCAACGCCGAGGGCTTCTCACAAGGGGAATACAACTGGGTGCGCACGCGGATCTACCAGGCAGCGGGGCTCGAGGTCACCGGCTTCTCGCTTGACGAGATCCAGCGCTTCGCCCGTCAGGGCACCGCTCACGGAATCGAGATTCCAGAGGTGAGCCTGCCGGAGATTCCAGCCCGGAACCGCGAGCTGGTGCGCCCGCACGTGCCGAAGCTCAAAGAGTGGATACCGCTCGCGTTCTTTGGACTCTAGGCGGACGTGTCCCCGCATGCCTTCGTCGAACCTCTCGAGCCCCCCGCCGGTCACTTACACCACGGGCTGCTGAGCGCCGCACCCGGCGAGTGCGGATGCGCCACGCCGCACACAGATCCGGCCATCGTCGCCCCACCCCGCAAAGCCACAACGCACCGGATTCAGACGTCCCGCCCGTCTTCAGGCAGGCACGACAATTGCACTCCACGTTTAACGCAAGTGTGCGGGGGCTGCCCGCACACCCGGCCGAACCATGAAGAAAGCCCCTTCCAGACGCCGGCCCTCAAAGACGCCCGAGCAGCGGGATGCCCCTGCGGGAGGGGGAGTGCCCCGGCTCGACCCGGACGAGTCGGGCCTTCGCGCGAGCCTCCTCGAGGAGGTCGCCCAGAGCGTTGACGCCGTCGTCTGGTCGGCCAACCTCGACGGCTCGATCATCTACCTCAATGCACCCGCCGTCGATCGGCTCACTGGGTTTCCGGCCCAGACGTTCATGGACGACCTCCAGGCCTGGTGGAACCGGGTTCACCCCGAGGATCGCGATCGCGTGCTGGCGGCGTCCGCCGACACCGTTTCGACAGGCCGCTTCGAAGAGGTCTACCGATTTCAGAGGCGCGACGGCGAATACCGCATGCTCAAGTCGTCCGGCCGCATCCACCGGGGTCCCGACGGCGCGCCCGTGCGGGTGGTGGGCGTTACCGTCGACGTCACGGCGCAGTGGCGTCGTGATGCGGACCTGCGCTCCGCGCTCGAAGAAGCACGGGCCTACCGGCACCTGTTCGCCAACGCCAACGCCCTCGCTGCGATGACGGACCTGCACGGCACCCTCACGCTGCTCAGCCCGGCGTGGCGGGCGACGATGGGCTACGAACCGCGGAGCCTGGTGGGCCGTCCCCTCCAGGCCATCCTGCACCCGTCGGATGTGCCGGCCGCGCAGGAGGCGTTCCGGGCGCTCACGACACGAGGCGACGACGTGGCGGGAATGGAGTGGCGCGTCCGCTGTTACGACGGGTCGTACCGCTGGCTGTTGTGGAACCTGACTGCCGACGAGAAGGCAGGCCGGATCTACGGCGTGGCGCAGGATATCACCGAGCGCAAGATCGCCGACCTCGTCGTCCGGGATACGACCGCGGCCCTCGAAGAACGTGAGGCGATGCTGCGCGAGACCCAGCGGATCGCGCACCTCGGAGGGTGGCACTGGGACGTGGGGGGGGATCGCGCTACCTGCTCCGAAGAGGTCTACAGGATGTTGGGCCTCGATCCCGCCACGCCCCCACTCACGTTCGACGGCCATGAGGCAAGTTTCACCCCAGAGAGCTGGCACCGCCTGAAGATCGCGGTCCAGGACGCCCTGTCGCTGGGCGCCCCCTACGTTGTCGAACTCGAGGTCGTGCGCCCGGACGGATCCCACCGGTGGGCAGTGTCGAGCGGCGAGGCCGAGAAGGACGCGGACGGCCGCGTTGTGGCCATGCACGGGACGCTGCAGGACATCACCGATCGCAAGCTCGCCGAGCTGGCGCTGCGCGCGAGCGAGGAGCGCCTGCTCGACATGACCGCCCAGGTGCCCGGGGCCATCTACCAGTTCCGGCTGCGGCCCGACGGCACCATCGAGTTCCCGTTCATGAGCGCCGGCTTGCGCCGGATGTTTCACATCGGGCCCGACGAGGTGTACTCCGACCCCTCGAGCATCTGGAGCTTCATCGATCCGCAGCAGCTCGAGGGCGTGAGAACCAGCATCGCCCAGTCCGCCGAGACGATGCGGGCGTGGGTCTACGACTTTGACATTTGCCTCCCCTCCGGCGAGCGGCGCCGTGTGCACGGCACGTCCCGCCCCCGCAAGGAGGCCGACGGCTGCATCCTGTGGTCGGGTCTGCTCACGGATGTCACCGAGCAACGCAAGCAGGAACAGGATCTGATCCAGGCGCGGGAAGCCGCGCTGGCCGCCTCCAGGGAGAAGTCGATCTTTCTGGCCAACATGAGCCACGAGATCCGCACCCCGATGAACGGGATCCTGGGGATGACGGAGTTGGCTCTCAGCACGCCGCTCACCGACGAACAGCGTGAGTATCTCGAGGCCGTGCGCCAGTCGGGCGAGGCGCTCCTCGGGATGTTGAACGACATCCTCGACCTGTCGAAGATCGAGGCGCGTCGCGTGGCGATCGAGCACGTCCCGTTCAGGCTTCGCCACATGGTGGACGAGGCAGTCGGCCTGCTGTTGCCGCGCGCCCACCAGAAGGGCCTTCCCGTCAGCGTGGACGTGGACCCGGCCGTGCCGGAGCGCGTCATGGGCGACCCCCTTCGCCTTGGCCAGATCCTGCGCAACTTCTTCGCCAACGCCGTGAAGTTCACCCACGTCGGCAGCATCTCGGTGCACGTCGGGCACGACCGCGAGGGCCAACTCCGGTTCACGGTGGCCGACACGGGCGTCGGCATCGCGCCCGCCGATCAGGCACGCATCTTCGATCCGTTCGCGCAGTCCGACAGCTCGACCACCAGGCGCTATGGAGGCACGGGCCTCGGTCTCAGCATCGCCAGGCAACTCGCCGGTCTGATGGGAGGCCGCGTGTGGGTCGAGAGTACGCTCGGCAGGGGATCCGCGTTCCACGTGGCCCTGCCTCTTCCAACGGCGCCCGCTGAGGCGACCACGGTATCCACCATGACGCGACTGACGGATGCATCGGCCCCTGACTCGTTCGAAGCCCTGGGCCTGCGGGTCCTTGTCGTCGAAGACAACGTGATCAACGCCCGGGTCGTCTCACGGATGCTTCAGCGGCTGGGCTGCCAGCTTGAAGGCGCGGACTCCGGATCGGCCGCGCTCGCGGCGATCGCCCGCGGAGGATTTGATGTCGTGCTGATGGACGTCATGATGCCGGGGATGGACGGGTTCGAAGCCACACGCCTCATCCGCCAGCAGGAGCATGAGGGCGGGGCGCGGATGCCCGTCGTGGCCCTCACGGCCAGCGCCATGAAGGGCGACGAGCAGCGCTGTCTGGATGCCGGCATGGACGGCTACCTCTCCAAACCGATCACGATGGAGCGGCTCAAGGCCGAGCTCGTCCGGGTCACGCGCGCCGTGGCCTCCCCGTCGCCGTCCGCGCGCCACTAGGCGCATGCAGCAGCGCGATCCCTGCCGGGCCGCGAAGACCCGCCCCTGCGGCGTCGCGTCGTTGTTATCCCTCCTTTACGTTTCCTACACACCCGATTGATACCGTTCTCCCAGGGCACGGTGTCGTGCTCTCGCGTCCCCGGCGGGAGTCGTGGACGTTGTCTTGCACGACTGCGGACGAAGGATCGAAACGGGAGATGGTCATGAAGTACGTCCTGATGGCGGGGGCGCTGGTGCTCGCGCTTGTGGCGCCGGCGGCGGCGCAGTTTGAAACGGCGACGGTCGTCGGCACCGTGCGCGACAGCTCGGGCGCCGTGGTGCCGGACGCCAAGGTCACGCTGCTCAATGTGCTGACCGGGGTGAGCGCGGAGCGGCCATCCGACACGAACGGCAGCTACGAGTTCTTCAACGTGCGCATCGGCACCTACGTGGTGACGGCCGAGAAGGACGGCTTCCAGATGGCGCTCGTCGACACCGTGCAGGTCACCGTCGGCGCCCGTCTCCGCATCGATCTCGCGATGACGCCGGGGCAGATCACCGAGCGGGTGGAGGTCACGGCGCGGTCCACGCAGCTCCAGACCGACTCGAGCGACCGCCGCCAGGTCATCACCGGCGACCAGACGCGCGCGTTGCCCCTCAACGGCCGCGAGTACGCGGCGCTCGCGCTGCTCTCGCCCGGCGTGCGGCAGTCGGCGCTCAACACCGGCGGTCTGACGCCGCGCGAGGGCTCGTTCAACGTCAACGGCCTGCGCTCGACCTTCAACAACTTCCTGATCGACGGCGTGGACAACAACGCCTACGGCACGAGCAATCAGGGCTTCTCGAACCAGGTGATGCAGCCCTCGCCCGATGCCGTCGGGGAGTTCACGGTCGTGACGAACAACATGAGCGCCGAGTACGGCCGGTCGGCCGGCGCCACGATCAACGTGGCCTACGCGAGCGGCACGAACCGCCTGCGAGGCTCGGCGTGGGAGTTCAAGCGCGACACCGCCCTCAACGCCACGGGCGCGTTCCGCCCGGCCACGGGGAAGACCGAGCTCAATCGCGACCAGTTCGGGGGCGTGATCGGCGGCCCGCTCGTCCGCAACCGCGCGTTCTTCTTCGCGGACTACGAGGGCTTCCGTCAGACGCAGAGCAACGTTTCGTTCTCGACCATCCCGAACGAGGCGCTCCGTCAGGGCATCCTGCCGGTGGCCGTCCGGAATCCCCTGACCGGCGAGATGTTCGCCGCGGGCACGCCGGTGCCGATGACGGCCTTCGCGCGCAAGGTGCTGAACGAACTGCCGGCGACGAGTTTCGACCGCGCCTCGAACAACTACACCACGCTCCGCGACTTCGCGAACACCACGAACAAGGCGGCCGGCAAGATTGACGTGCAGGCCAGCCCTCGCCTCTCGATGTTCGGCCGCTACGGCTGGCGCAGCGGGAGCATCGACGACAACCCGCCGCTCCCCCTGCCTTCCGGCGGCGATGGCAACGGCAACATCTACTCGCGCAGCCACCAGGTGGCCTTCGGCGCCACGTACACGCCGACGGGATCGTCACTGCTCGAGTTCCGCTTCGGCTGGTCGCGAACGCTGGCGGGCAAGGATCCGTTCGCGCTCGGGACGCCCGGCGCACCCGACGCGTACGGGATCAGCGGGCTGCCGACGGACCCCCGCGTGGCCGGCGGCCTTCCGACGCAGCTCATCACCGGGTACTCGACCCTCGGCCGCCAGGCGACCAACCCGCAGTGGCAGTACCCGACGGTGTGGAACCCGAAGGTCAACTACACCTGGGGCGTCGGCCGGCACTCGCTCAAGGCCGGCTACGAGTTCCAGCACATCCAGACGGAAGTGCAGGACGTGAACCCGCTCTACGGACGCGACCAGTACGCGGGCCAGTTCTCGCGTCCCGCGGGCGTGGCCGCCAACAACATCTACAACCTGGCCGACTTCATGTTCGGCGCGCGCTCGACCTTCGCGCTGAGCAACATCCTGGTGGCCAACCTTCGCCAGAACATGCACTTCCTCTATCTGCAGGACGACTTCCGCCTGAACGACCGGCTCACGCTGAACCTCGGCGTGCGGTACGAGTACGCGACGCCGTGGTGGGAGGCCGACAACGTGCTGTCGAACTTCGACCCTGCCGCGCGGCAGATGGTGCTGGCGCGTGACGGCTCGGTCGAGGACCGCGCCACGATCACGCCGGACCGGAACAACTTCGGGCCGCGCCTCGGCTTCGCGTACACGCTGACCCCTGAGACCGTCCTGCGCGGCGGCTACGGCATCAGCTACGTGCACTTCCACCGCGCGGGCGGCGCCAACGTGCTCCCCATCAACGGCCCCCAGGTCGTCAACGCCGTCGTCGTGCAGACACCGGCGCAGCCGGGCTTCCGTCCGACGCAGGATGGCTATCCGGCCGGCCTCACCGACCCGGCCCGGTTCGATCCGCGCACGGCGAACATCACCTACATGCCGAAGGACTACCGCTCGAGCCGCGTGCAGAGCTGGTTCGGCTCGGTGCAGCGCGAGCTGTGGGACGGCGCCATGCTGGACGTCGCCTACGTCGGGAACAGGTCGGACGGCCTGCTGCTCTTTGCCAACTTCAACCAGGCGCTGCCCAACAACAGCGCCGGCACCATCCCGCTGCAGCAGCGGCGGCCGATCCCGGAGTTTGCCGACATCACCTACGCGTTCAACGGCGGCAAGTCCTCGTACCACGCGTTCCAGGCGAAGTTCGACTGGCGCGTGCGCGGCGGCCTGAGCCTGCTGAGCTCGCTGACCCTCTCGCGCGCGATGGACAACGGGGCCGGCTCGCTCGAGAACCCCAACGGCGGATCGCCCGCGCCGCAGGACTTCTACAACAGGGATGCGGATTGGGGCCTGTCGAGCTATCACCAGCCCTACAACAGCACCACCAGCCTGATCTGGGACCTGCCCTTCGGACGTGACCGCCGCTATCTGTCGGACACGCCGGCCGTGGTGGACGCGCTGTTCGGTGGCTGGCAGATCGCCGGCATCAACAACGTCTACGCGGGCGAGAGCGTCACGCTGCGCTACACCCCCGGCGTGGCGTTCCAGGTGTCTGGCATCCAGCAGGACTTCCGCGGCGCCAACGCCTACCGTCCGAACGTCGTGGGGCAGGTGGTGCTGCCGAAGGGAGAGAGGACGCCGCAGCGGTGGCTGGATCCGACTGCGGTCCAGATCCCGACGGATCCGAGCCAGCCGTTCGGCAACGCCGAGCCGAACAGCCTGCGCGGGCCGCTCTACTGGTCGGTGGACTTCGTTGCGAGCAAGCGCTTCCGGATGCCGTGGCCGAGCGGCCAGCTCGAGTTCCGCGCCGAAGCGTTCAACCTGTTCAACCGTGTGAACTACCGGGCGCCAAACGGCAACCGCAGCGCCGGCAACTTCGGGACGATCACTTCCACCTACGATCCGCGCATCGTCCAACTGGGGGCGAAGATCAGCTTCTAGGGGTGCGATGGGTCCGGCGGGTCCGATGGGTCCGATGGGTCCGGGGGGGGCGCGCGCTTCCCCCCGGCTCACTGTCGCGTCAGCGGCGCGTGATGCGCAGGCCGCCGTTCGTGGTGCGGACCTTGACCGGCGGGCCACCGCTGCCCAGCGTGCTGTTGATCTCGCGATCGAGGCGGCCCTGGACCGTCAGCGGCACCTCCGATCGAAGACCGCCATTCACCGTGCGGGCGGTCAGCTCCGCCGAATAGCCGTCCGGCACCGCCAGGTTCACGCCGCCGTTGGTGGTCTCGACGTCGAGGCCGGCGCCCTCCCACTGCGAACCGCCGAGCGCCACCGTCAGCCCGCCGTTGCGCGTGCGTCCGCGCACGTCACCCCCGACGTCGGTCAGCGTCACCCCGCCGTTTGTCGCGTCGAAGCGAAGGTTCCCCTGCACGCCCCTGATCCCGATGCCGCCATTGCGGGTGTTCAGGTCGAGGTCGGTGCGCGCGGGCACGTAGACGCGGTAGCTGACGTGCCACGACTCACGAGGGCGGCTCCGCGGCGCGGGGCCCGTCGCCGTGATCCGGCCGCCGCCGGTCTGCACCTGCACCTCGGTTGCGAGGCGCCGGGCATCCGCCTCGGTCTCGGCCTGCGCGTTGACGATGGCGCGTACGAGGATGTCGCTTTCGTCCCAGGCCTCGACCCGAATTCCGCCGTTCGGTGACGCATCGACGGTCAGCGTGCCGGCAAACGCGGCGAGTCGCTCTTCGCGCACCTCGCAGTGCCGTTCGCCCCGGTCCCGGCCGCGCCGGTCGTCACACGGGTTGTCGGTGGGGGAGGTGGCCTGGCCGAACCAGCCACCGAGGGCGAAGTCGTGGTGCTCGTGAGCGGAGCGATGCGCGTGCCGTCGCACGTGGTCGATGGTCGAGCGGAGGTGGCGCATCGCGTCACGTACCGCGCGTCCGGCCTCCCGAGTGTCGGTCCGCACGACCATTCGTGCGTCCCGAAGGACCTCCCGTACTCGAATCCGGACTTCATCGTCAGTCCAGGACTGGGCGGCGAGCGGCGCAGCCGGGAAGGCGACCCCGAGGGCAAGCGCGAAGCTGAGGCAGATACGCATGGTTCAAGTCTCCTGATGAGCGTCAGGGACTTGGACGAGAGGCGCCGCCCCGGGGTTGGCGGGACCCTGGTCTAGCCGGTCTCCACCGGCCGGCTCGGGTCGGCGCACCACTCGCTCCAGGATCCGGGGAAGATCCTGGCGCCACCGAGTCCCGCGTGCTCGAGGGCCAGCAGGTTGTGACAGGCCGTGACGCCGGAGCCGCAATACATCACGGCGTCCTCCGGGTTGCGCCCCTCCAGGGCCGCGGTCCACTCGGCGCGGAGCACGTCGGGTGGCTTGAAGGTCCTGTCGGGGGCCAGGTTGTCCAGGTAGTACCGATTGCGGGCGCCCGGGATGTGTCCGCCGATCGGGTCGATGGTCTCGTTCTCGCCCCGGTAGCGCTCTGGCGACCGCGCATCCACGAGCACGAGCGACGGATCGTCGATCCGCGCAAGCACGTCGTCTGCCGTCAGCCGCCAGCCCTCGCGCGGCGTTCCCTCGAACACCGCGGGCGCCCACGTCTCCTCGTCCGCTCGCACGGGGTAGCCCTCGGCGGACCATCGCGCGAGTCCCCCGTCGAGCACGGCCACGGCGTCGTGGCCGAGCCATCGGAGCATCCACCAGAGGCGCACGGCGTACATGCTCGTGTCGGCGTCGTACGCCACGACCTGCGTGCCGCGGGCGATGCCGAGGGCGCTGAGCCGCGCGCAGATCTCCTCAGGCGCCGCCAACGGGTGCCGCCCGTTCGTCCCGGTCTTCGTCCCCGCCAGGTCGTGCCCCAGGTGCGCGTAGCGCGCCCCGGGAATGTGCCCCTGGCGGTACTGCTGCGCTCCCTTTGCCTCGTCGGCCAGATCGTAGCGGCAGTCGATCACGGCCCAGTCGGAATCCTCGAGGTGCGCGGCGAGCGTGGCGGGATCGATCAGCGTGGTGTGCATGGCAGGGGCTCAAGCGATCAGAAGCATGGTCGTGTCGTCATCGTGGCCGTCGTGACCTTCGTGTTTGTACGTACCTCAGCGGCCAGCCGTGGCATCCGCAAGTGCC
Organism: uncultured Bifidobacteriaceae bacterium; assembly: GCA_964574545.1. Taxonomy (GTDB): domain Bacteria; phylum Acidobacteriota; class Vicinamibacteria; order Vicinamibacterales; family UBA2999; genus JAUXWO01. Next base: position 34,404 of record CAZNOC010000007.1, read on the forward strand.
CGCGCCAGCTGATGGAGGAACAGTCCGACGTCGGTCACGACGCCAACGGTCTGCGTCGATCCGCGGTCGGCGAGCTTGGTGACGACCGCGGGGTTGATGTCCACGCAGATCACCTTCACCCACGAGGGCAGCATGTTGCCGACGCCGATGCTGTGGAGCATCGACGAGAGCATCACGACCATGCCCACGCCGTCGAGCGCCTCCGCATACGCCTCCTGCGCCGCCACGAGGTCCATCATTGTCTCCGGCAGCGGCCCGTCATCCCGGATGGAGCCTGCGAGGATCACGGGCACACCGTGCACGTGACACTGATGCATGACCCCGCGCGTGAGCACGCCGTCCTCGACGGCGCGGGCGATGCCGCCGGCGCGCCGGACGGCGTTGATGGCGCGCATGTGGTTGCGGTGCCCGTGCTCCACGGGGTGGCCGGTGTTCAGGTCGATGCCGAGCGAGGTGCCCGAGAGCGCATGCTCGATGTCGTGCACTGCCAGGGCGTTGCCGGACAGCACCACGTCCACGTAGCCGAGCCGCACCAGTTCGCAGAAGTAGCTGGTGCCCCCGGTGTGGATAACGACCGGGCCCGCCACGAACGCGATCCGTCCGCCGGACTGCTTCACCTCGCGCATCATCGCCGCGACCCGGCCGACGGCCACCTCGACCCGGCGTTCGGACGACACCTCATTGCTCATGAAGCCGAACGACGGCTTGTCGCGCTGCTGCAGATCGGGCATCACCCGGACACCCTGCATGCCGCACACGATGCGGTCCCCCGCGCGCAGATCGCGCAGCTTCACGCAGCGTGCGCCGCCGCCGTCAAGCACGATGGCCGCGTCCATCCGCTGTTCGCGGACCGGCACCCACTCGCCGTCGAGGCGCACCTCGGTCCGGTGGTTGGTGGTGGAGTAGAAGTCCTCGGGCGCCGCGCCGGCGATGTCGTTCTCGCGCACGACGGCGTCCGGCGTGTCCCGGACGTAGCAGCCGAAGGAGGAGAGCTTCGCGAGCAGGCGATCGAGTCCCTCCGCCGTCTGGTCGGAAACCTTCATCGCCAGCCGCGTCTGGTCCTCGTTCGTTCGCCCGACCTCCAGCGCCAGGATCTCGTAGTCCGCGCCGTGCTCGACGATCGTGGTGAGGATGGCCTGGAGGTTGCCCGAGTCGATCAGATGGCCTTCAGCCTGAATGGATTCGGCGGGCATAGGGGGAGGGCTATCAGTTGTCAGTTGTCAGTTCAAAGAACGGTCAGTGCAGTGTAGCAGGGCGGCCAGGCGCATTGCGCATCGCTGCCGCCCCCATTTTTGAACTGGCAACTGGCAACTGAAAACTTACCGCGTCTACCGTCGCGCCTGCAGCGCGGCAATCCGCGCCTCGAGCGGAGGGTGGGTGGAGAAGAACGCCATCCAGTTCTTCCGGCCCCCGGCGATCTTCATCGTCGCCAGCGACTGATTGCGGTCGTCCACGAGCTGGTGGGTCTGCATCAGCCGCTGCAGCGCGCCGATCATGTTGTCGCGGCTCGACAGCTCCGCCGCGCCGGCATCCGCCCGGAACTCGCGCGCGCGGGAGAACCAGGCGACGACCATGGCGCCGAGGATGCCCAGCAGGATGTCGAGCACGATCGTCACGGCGAAGCCCACCATGGTGGCGTAGCGCGCATCCACCATGTTGCGCACGATGTTGGCGATGACGCGCGCGAAGAAGATCACGAAGGCGTTGACGACCCCCTGGATCAGCGTCAGCGTCACCATGTCGCCGTTCTGGATGTGCGCCACCTCGTGGGCGAGCACGCCCTCCACCTCGTCACGCCGCATGCCGCGCAGCAGGCCCGTGGACACGGCGACCAGGCTCCTCCGCTTGCTGGGCCCGGTCGCGAACGCGTTCACTTCCGGCGAGTCGTAGATGCCGACCTCGGGCATCGGGAGCCGGGCCTTCTGCGCCAGGTGCTCCACCGTGCGGTACAGCCAGTCGAGTTCCTCGCGGCCGGTGCGCCCGTCCACGAGCTGCACGCCCATGGCGCGCTTGGCCATCCAGCGCGAGATCTGCAGCGAGATGAACGCCCCGCCCATGCCCCAGACGAGGGAGAAGATCATCAGCGCGCCGTAGTCGAGGGCCCCGCCCGGCTGGATGAAGCCGCCGATGCCGAGCAGCGAGAACACCACCGACAACGTCACCATGATGGCGAGGTTGGTGCCGATGAAGAGCAGGATGCGTCTCATATGGGTCGTAACTCCTGATGACAAGGATACGGATATCGGCAGGGTTGGTGCAATATGTCGAAAAAACCGATGGATCGTCCTGGCGCGCCGGGGGTTACGGGACCGGCGCGTAGCCCTTCGCCAGCTTCTCCCGCGCGGCCATGACCTCGCGGTGGAACACGAACAGCGCGTCGGCGTTGTCGGCGTCGCGCTCCGTGAAGTTCCACGTGCGGCCGCCGCGCTGCTTCACGCGCAGGTTCTTCTCGAGGTAGTTGATCTCGAACGTCTCGATCTGGTCGTAGACGAGGGTGAACGCGTCGTTGCGGTTCGCCGTCTCGTAGCGCAGGCCGTCGAGCGTGCCGATGATCTGCCCCTCACACGATCCGACCCCGTGGCGATGGACGACCGGCATGCGCTGGTCGAGCCGCACCTCCCTGAACCGCATGTCGATCGTCTGCTCCCCCGGCGCCAGCGTCACCTCCCGGCTGATGCTCTCGAAGCCCGTGGCCGAGAGGTTCAGCTGCCGCGTGCCGGGAGGCAGGTTGGGCACGCGCAGCGGTGTCTCGCCGAGGTACTCGCGATTCAGGAAGACCGAGGCCCCGGGCACGTCGCTCTCGACGATGAGCGTGGCGAGGGAAGGCGCGGGTGCGGGCGTCTCGGCGGGCGCCGGCGCCGGCCGGGCGGCCGGACGAGGCGCAGCCGCACGCGGAGCCTCTGGCTCGGGTTCGGGTTCCGGGTCGGCCGCCGGCGCTGGCGCCCGAGGCGCCTCGGCGACTGCCGGGTCCTCGTCGGGTGGCGCGGGGTCTCCGCCAAGGCTGAAGATCAGCCAGGCCGCGCCGAGGACAAGCACGAGCGCCACGGCGCTGGCGACCGCAAGCAGTCCGCGCGTGGGCGAAGGAGACGAGGCCGGTGGGTCGGTCAGAACGCTCACGGTACAGATGCTACTACGGGTGCCTCCGTGGCCCTGCCTGCACAGGGGCGGCGTCGGGTGCGCGGTTCAGTCCGCCGGCGCCTCGCCCATCGGCAGGGCGGCCGTGAACTCATCAGCGAAGCGCCGCGCGTACTGCTCGAGCAGTTCGATCACCCGAGCGTGACTGGGGGAGGTGACGATCAGCCCGGCATGGTGGCGCTTCTTCAGCCGCCAGGCGACCTCCGGCCCGTCGAACGCGGTCATGTCCGGCCACTCCTGACGCGCGAGCGACACGAGCAGGGCGGCGTAGTCCGGCCGCAGTCGCGGCGTCTGATATGGCGTCTGGCCTCCGGCCACCTCGATGCGCGCCCACTCGGCCCACAGGTTGACGCCCGTGGCCGCCTCTACCAGCTCGGCAATGTGCGCGCCGCCCACGCGAGCCGAGGTTTCGAGGAAATACCAGGTGCCGTCATGCCCCAGGATGTACTCGCTGTGTGACACCCCCCGCACGAGGCCGAACGCGTCGAGCAGCCGGCGGTTCAACGCCTGCAGGGCCGCCTCCTGGTCGGTGCCGCGCTCGATCAGGCAGGTGGTGAAGACCCCGCCGGAGTGCGAGACATCGAAGGGCGGCGTGCCGTACCGGCTCGCGACCGCGGCCCGCAGCTCGCGCTCGTAGACGACCGAGTCCACGTGGAAGACATCGCCCGGCAGGAACTGCTCGAGCAGATAGTAGGACCGCCGGTCGCCCAGCGCTTCGATCACGGCCCACAACTCGTCCTCGCCCGACACCTTCCGGATCCCGATGGTGCCGGCCTCGTGTCGCGGCTTCAAGACCCACGGCGGCGCGATGCGCGCGCAGAACTCGCGGACGCGCCCGTCGTTCAGGACGTGGACGAATGCCGGCACCGGGACGCCCACTTCCTGCGCCTTCATGCGCATGGCCAGCTTGTCCCGGAAGTACCTCGTGGTCGTCTCGCCCATGCCCGGCACGCGAAGATGCTCGCGCAGGGCGGACGCCTTCTCGAGATCGAAGTCGTCGAGCGGCACGACACGGTCGATGACGACTCGTTGCGCGAGGTAGCTGGCGCCGAGGATGAAGTCGTCGAGCCGCCACCGCTTCTGCTGATCCGGCACGTAGTAGAACTCGTCCACGCTGTCGGCCGGCCACTCGGCCTGCCTCAGGCTCTCGGAGGTGACGAGCAGCACGCGCGCACCGAGTCGCTTGGCCTCGCGCAGGAACTCGTGGCCCTTGTGGTACGAGGCGACACACAGAATCGTCACGGGAGACGCCACGCCAAGATTCTAGTTCAAGGCACGCCGGGCCAGACCAGAGCGGCCGGCCGACGTCAAAAACAGAGTGGGCCGTGGCGCGCGAGAGCCGCTCCACGCCTGAAGGCCGGGGGACCGACGCGGGAAGTAACATGCGGGGGATGAGACGAATGCGAACCTGGACGGTATTGCTGGGTATGCTTGCGGCGGCAGGGCTGGCGTGGCCGGCGGCCCAGACACCCGACTGGCACCAGTGGCGGGGCCCCAACCGCGACGGCATCTCGGCGGAGACCGGCCTTCTGCAACGCTGGCCGTCGCAGGGCCCCCCGCAGTTGTGGCGGACCACCGGCGCGGGCGAGGGCTACTCATCGTTCTCCGCTGCCAACGATCGGTTGTATACGCTCGGCGCGCGCGGGGGCACCGAGTATCTGTCGGCCTTCGACGCGAACACCGGCCGCAAGCTCTGGGAGCAACCGAACGGACAGCGCTTTCGCAACGACCGCGGCGATGGTCCACGCAGCACCCCGACCGTGGACGGCGACCGCCTGTTCGTCTTCGGCGGGAGCGGCGAGCTGACGTCCTTCGATGCGGCCACCGGCAGCCGCGTCTGGAGTGTCAACGTCGTCCGCGAGCACGGCGGGATTGTGCCGTATTGGGGGTACAGCGAGTCGCCGCTCGTCGTGGACGACCGGGTGCTCGTGAATGTCGGCGGGCGGGGCGCGTCGATCGTGGCGTTCAACAAGGTCACCGGCGACGTGCTGTGGCGCAGCGAGAGCGACGAGGCGGGCTACTCGTCGCCGATGCTGCTGCGGACGGGCAGCCTGACGCAGGTCGTGTTCTTCACGGGGCGCCGGGCCCTCGCCGTGGACGCCCGTGATGGCCGCGCGCTCTGGAGCTACCCCAGGGTGTCGAATCGCACGGCCAACATCGCGACGCCCATCGTGCGGGGCACACAGGTCTTCCTCTCGTCCGACTATGGAACCGGCGCGGCGCTCCTGCAGGTCAGAGCTGCCGGCAATCTCGCCAACGCCGACGAGGTCTACTTCACGCGCGACATGCGCAACCATCACGCGAGTTCCGTGCTCGTAGGGGACCATCTGTACGGATTCTCCGGCAGCATCCTCACCGCCATGCGGTTCGCCTCCGGAGAGGTGGCCTGGCGCGATCGAAGCGTGGGGAAGGGCTCCATCATCGTGGCTGACGGCCGGCTGTATCTCTACAGCGAAGGCGGCGTCGTCGGTCTCGCCGAACCCACCCCTGACGGGTACCGGGAGCACGGCCGCTTTCGCATCCAGCAGGGCAACCTGCCGACCTGGAGCCATCCGATCATCACCGGCGGACGGCTGATTCTGCGGGACCAGGACACGGTGTATGCGTTCGATGTGCGGAGGTAGTGGGTAGTGGGTAGTGGGTAGTGGGTCGTGGGTCGTGGGTCGTGACTGATACGATTCTTCCATGCGCCCCGGTCGACTGCTCGCCACATGCACCGCCCTCTGGGTTCTGATCGCGTGCGGCGCCCCCCGGTCACCCGCGCTGACCCCCCCGAGCACCGCTCCCGGAGCCACGGGTCCCACGCTGTCGTTCGTCGCCGACGCCGTGATCCCGTTCGCCGGTCGGGCGACGGGGCTGGAGTTCGGGGGGCTGTCGGGCCTCGTGTTCGACCCGGCCGCCGGGGTGTGGATTGGCGTGTCCGACGATCGCCGCAGTCCGAGATGGTTCACGATGCGAGTGGGTGCTGGACCAGGCGGGCTGCGCGTGGACGTCGGCCCCGCTGTTCTCGCCGAGAACGCGCAGCAGAACCCGGCCGTGCCGCCGGTACTCGACTTCGAGTCGGTGGGCCTGCTGCCGGGAGGAGACCTGCTGATCGGTTCGGAGGGCGATCTCATCGACGGCGTGCGCCACCGCCACGCCGTCGTCCGCTTCACGCGTGACGGACGGTTCGTGGAGGAAGTCCCCCTGCCGGATCACTACCATGGTGATCCCGACGGCGCGGTGCCGCAGGGGCTTCGGGGGAATCTCGGCTTCGAAGGCCTGGCGCTGTCTCCCGACGGGCGCCGAGCGTGGCTGGCTGCCGAGAACCCCCTGGCCCAGGACGACGGTCGGCCCACGATCGAGGCGGGCGCCAGAACCCGTCTGCTCGAGCTCGTGTCGCGAGGGGACACCTTCGTTCCCGGACGCGAGTTCGTGTACGAGATCGCCCCTGCAGGCCGTCCCCGCGTTGTCGGTCCCGGCGCGGTGCTCGTCGATCAGGGTGTAGTCGAGCTTCTGTGGCTGGCCGACGACGAATTGCTCTCGATGGAGCGAGCGTTCCTGCGCGACGGCGCGTCAGGCGCCAACATCGTTCGGATCTTCCACCTCCGCCTGCGCGACGCCGATGATGTGTCGGACGCGTCGTCGCTGCGCGACCGGCCGGCCGCGCGCGCGGTGGAGAAGACGCTGGTGCTCGACCTCGAGACGATTGCGGACGAGCTTCGATCGTCGCTGGCGACGCTCGACAACTTCGAGGCCATGGCCTGGGGCCCGCCGTTGCCTGACGGCACCCGCACCCTCCTGCTGGCGGTGGACGACAATTTCTCGCGGCGCCAGCAGAACGCTTTCATCCTGCTCTCGCTGAAGCCCTGACGTCGGCACTCGTGCCGGGGCGCCGGGGGTGCGAAGAGCCGGGAGCCGAGAGCCGAAAGCCGAGAGCCAATCGCCGACTACTGAGGCTCGGCGACGAACTTGTAGCCGACGCCGCGCACGGTGAGCAGGTGGACCGGGTTGGCGGGGTCGGGTTCGATGTAGCGGCGCAGGCGCACGATGAAGTTGTCGATGGCGCGCGTGTCGGTATCCTCGTGCAGGTCCCAGACTTCCTCGAGGATCGCCTTGCGTGAGACGACCGTGCCCGCGTGCCGGATCAGGTAGCGGAGCAGTTCGCACTCCATCACGGTCAGGTGATGTCGCGTCGTGCCGACACGCAGCTCGAGCGCCTTGGGATCCAGGGTCTTGCCGCCAAACGTGACCGGGTCGTGTTCGGTGTCTGGATCGGGTGGCACCAGCACGGCGGCGTCGGCCCCGAAGGCTTCCACGGCCTGCCGCATCCACTGGTGACGCCGGAGGAGTCCGCGGACGCGGGCCAGCAGGATGCTGAGCTCGAAGGGCTTGGGGAGGTAATCGTCGGCGCCGGCTTCGAACCCCAGCAGGACGTCCTCGGGGCGGCCACGTGCCGTCAGCATCAGCACCGGCACGAACTCGCCGGACCGGCGCAGGTCGCCGACCACCTCGAACCCGTTCCGGCCGGGCAGCATCACGTCCAGCACGATCAGGTCGTATCGGCCCGGGTTCGACCGCAGATGATCGTGGGCCTCGGAGCCGTCGCCGATCACATGAACCTCATGGCCCTCCGCTGCGAAGTTGAAGCGCAGGCCCTCTGCCAGATGCGCTTCGTCCTCGACGATGAGAATCCGGCTCATGACGCCTCCGTCCGTTCGCTCGCGGGCGGGATATGGCGCGGCAGCTCGATGGTGAACGTGGCGCCGCGCCCCTCGCCCTCGCTCTGCGCGTACACCCGTCCCCCATGCTGGCGCGCAATCGATCGCACGATGTACAGACCCAGGCCGGTGCCCTTGACCTTGAAGCCGCGCGCCTGGAAGCGGTGGAACCGGTTGAAGATCCGCTTCAACTGGCTGCGCGGAATGCCGACGCCCCTGTCGCGCACCCGCAGCCACACGGTGTCGGGGGACGGGGCCTGCACTTCGAGCACGACCTCGACACGATCGGGCGAGTACTTCACGGCGTTGTCCAGCAGGTTGAGGACCGCCGTGCGCAGGTCGTCGCCGTCGCCCAGCACGAACACGAGGCCGTCAGGATTGGCGGCGGCCATCTGGAACGCGTCCGCGTGCAGGGGATGCCGCTCCCGTGCGGTGTCGAGGCAGTCGCGCGCCAGCGCCACGAGCTCCACCGGAGCGGGATGCGGCAGCGCCCCGCGGTGGCTTGCCGCGCCCGCCTTCAGGACCTGCTCGACGGTCCGCTGCAGCCGCTCGGTATCGGCCATCATGATGCGGTAGAACTCCGTCCGCTGCGCATCGGTCACCTCTCGCGCCTGCAGCGTTTCCAGGTACAGCCGGATCGAGGCGATCGGTGTCTTGAGCTCGTGCGTGACCGAGTTCAGGAAGCTGTCCTGTTGCTCGTTGCGGCGGATCTCGCGCACCAGGAAGACGGTGAACACGATGATGCCGGCGATGATGACGGCGAACGTGACGATGCCCAGGACGAGGGGGATGACGCGCGGCGCATTGACGATGACCCAGCCGATGTTGAGCGTGACCGCGGCGGCCACGAGGACCACGCCGAACACGATGAAGACGATCGTCGCGGTCTGGCGGCGGGTCACCCTGGTGATTGTAGCGGGTCGTGGGTCGTGGGTTGTGGGTAGTGGGTAGTGGGTAGTGGGTAGTGGGTTGTGGGTTGTGGGTTGTGGGTTGTGGGTTGTGGGTTGTGGAGAGTACGGGGGCGCAGGTGGTGGTCGGAGAGCGGGAGTCGGGGGAGGGGGCGTGGGAGCAGCGGGCCGCCGGTAGTGGGTGCCCCCACCCCCCACTACCCACTACCCACTAGCCACTACCCACCACCCACCGTCCCCTACTCGGCCATCACCGGTTCGGCGCGTGTGATGTCGACGGCGTCGGCCGATTCCTGCGGCAGGTGCGCGGCGGCGTGCGACAGCTTGGCGGCCTTCACGTCCCAGGCCAGGCCGAAGAATTCAAGGGTCTTGATGCCGTAGTAGTTCATGTCGATCTCGTACCACGCGAGACCGTGACGTGCCGACACCGGGTGTGCGTGGTGGTTGTTGTGCCAGCCTTCGCCCCAGGTCAGCAGCGCGACCCACCAGTTGTTGGTCGAGTCGTCGCGCGTCTTGAAGCGGCGCGATCCCCAGAGGTGGGTGGCCGAGTTGACGAGCCACGTGGCGTGCAGGCCGTGCGTGACGCGGAAGAACGTGCCCCACAGCAGGTACGGCAGTCCCCCGAACGCCAGCAGCCCGAGCCCGACCACCACCTGCGGCACCCAGTGCCAGGTCGTCAGCCACACGTGGAAGCGGTCCTTGCTCAGATCGGGCACGTACCGCGCCAGGATGTGCGTGTCGTGGTGCATCGCCTTGCCGCTGAAGATCCACCCCATGTGCGCCCAGTAGGTGCCCTCGCGCGGCGAATGCGGGTCGCCTTCCTTGTCGGAGAACTGGTGATGGATCCGGTGCGTGGCGACCCAGAAGATCGGGCCGCCCTCGAGCGCGAGCGTGCCGCAGGTGGTCAGGACGTACTCGACCCACTTGGGCGTCTTGTATCCGCGGTGCGTCAGCAGCCGGTGATAGCCCATCCCGATGCCGAGCGAGCCTGCCACCCACCAGAGCACCGCGGCCGCCAGCATCGCGCCGAGATCGATGTAGAACAACGCGGCGACGGCGCCGATGTGAAACGCGGTCATCGCGATGACCGTGACCCAGCTCGTCCCCTCCGAAGCCTTGCGTCCGTACAACTGCGTCACAGGAACCATGTCTGCTGTCGTCTCCCTGAAGGCCACCGGACAGATCCCGGCGCCGATGTCCAGAAGGGATACGGTAGCAAGCCCGCGAGCGGGGCACTGTAATAGTTCTGTAATGGCTGCAACCGACATGCTTGCAGTGAGTTACAACGTACAAACTCTAAGGACACGAAGGTCACGAAGACGGACGCAGCCATTTCTTTCAATGACCTTGCTTCGGTGCCGGATCCTTGAATGGGAAAGTTCTTCGTGCGTCCTTCGTCTCTTCGCGATCTTCGTGTTTGTACGTGGTCGCGGTGCGTGTGGCCTACTGCGCCCGGATGTACTGCCGCCAGCTCTCGACGAGCGTCGTCTGGGGGCCGTTGGCGCGGGCGTAGGCGTCGGCCCACTG
>CAZNOC010000008.1:0-43992 GCA_964574545.1 uncultured Bifidobacteriaceae bacterium
GCACCGTGCGCCTGGACCCCGAGTGAATGAAGCCACGCATCCTGGTCGTTGACGACGAGGCAGCCATCCGCGACTCGATGCGGATGATCCTCGAGTACGAGGGGTACGAGGTCTTGACGGCCGCCACCGGCGAAGACGGGCTGACGATCTTCGAGCGGGAGGGGCCCGACCTCGTGTTCCTCGACATCAAGATGCCGGGCATGGACGGACTCGATGTCCTCCGTCGCCTGACCCACCAGACCGATCAGACCCCCGTCATCGTGATCTCGGGCAACGTCGCCGAGGGCGGGGCCAGCGCCAGCGAGGCCGCCGAGGCCATCAAGCTCGGGGCTCGCGACTTCATCGAAAAGCCGCCGAGTACCGATCGCGTGCTCGTCACGGTGCGGAATACCATCGACTCGAACCGGCTCCGCAGCGAAGTCCGGACGCTCAAGCGCGACGTCGAGAAGCGGTATCAGATCGTGGGCGACAGCCCCGCGCTCGCGCGAGTGCGCGAGGCGATCGCGCGGGCGGCGCCAACGACCGCGACCGTGCTCATCTGGGGGGAGAGCGGCGTCGGCAAGGAGCTGGTCGCGCGGGCAATTCACCGCGAGAGCCTGCGCCGGGACCAGGCGTTCGTGCAGGTCAATTGCGCGGCCATTCCGGACGAGCTCATCGAGTCGGAGCTGTTCGGTCACGAGAAGGGGTCGTTCACCGGCGCCACTGACCGCCAGACCGGCAAGTTCGAGCAGGCCGACAAGGGCACGATCTTCCTGGACGAAATCGGCGACATGAGCCTGAAGACGCAGGCCAAGGTGCTGCGCGTGCTGCAGGAGCAGGAGATCGAACGGCTCGGCAGCAACAAGGTGCTGAAGGTCGACGTCCGCGTGATCGCGGCCACCAACAAGAACCTCGAGGAGGAGATCGAGAAGGGGTCGTTCCGCGAGGACCTCTTCTACCGCCTCAACGTCGTGCCCATTCACGTGCCGCCGCTCCGCGAACGGCGTGACGACATCGCGTTGCTCGTGCGTCACTTCGCCGACTGGTTCACCCGCGAGAACAACTTTCGTAGGAAGACGTTCAGCGCCGCGGCGATGGATCAGCTCCGGCAGCACCACTGGCGGGGCAACATCCGCGAGTTGCGCAACTACGTCGAGCGGCTGATCATCATGTCGCCCGGCGATGCCGTGGACGTGGCCGATCTGCCGGGTCTCGGCGCGACGCGCGTTGACCAATCGGTCGCGCCCGCCCATAATGACTGGATGCACACGGCAACGCTGCAGGAGTTCAAGTCGATCTCCGAGCGGGCGTTCCTCGTGGGCAAGCTCCGTGCGTTCGGATGGAACATCTCGCGTACGGCGGAGGAGATCGACACGCCGCGCAGCAATCTGTACAAGAAGCTCGAGCAATATCAGATCTCGGAGGAGAAGGACGGATAGGACGCCGCAGCCGGTCGGATGACCGCCGCTGCCGGTAACCGCGGGCAACCGCGAAGTGCCGGCAGGGGAGGAAAGTCCGAACTCCACAGGGCAGTGCGCCGGGTAACACCCGGGCGGGGCAACCCGACGGAAAGTGGCACAGAAAAGATACCGCCCTGAGCGAGGCCACGCCGAGAGGCGTGGCCGAGTCGAAGGGTAAGGGTGAAAAGGTGCGGTAAGAGCGCACCGCGCTTCTGGCAACAGAGGTGGCAGGCCAAACCCCGCACGGAGCAAGACCAAATAGGGGAGCGATTGGCACTCGGGCGCCGCAAGGCGGCGGAGATGTCAGGGAGGGCGGCCCGCCCAAGGCTTCCGGGTAGGTTGCTCGATCCCGCCAGCAATGACGGGGCTAGAGGAATGGTCATCTCCTGAGTGAGGTCCGGCCGAAACGCCGGGCCGAATCGAAGGAACAGAATTCGGCTTACAGGCCGACTGCGGCGGCTCCAACGAAGTTCAACGTTCAACGATGAGCTTCGAACTGTGCATATCGAACCTCGAAACATCCAACTTTGAACTGTGAACTTTGAACTGTCTATGACGCACACCAGGTTTGGTCTCGCGCTCGCAGTGATGGTGGTAGGCGGAGCGTTGCTCGCGCAGGGGCCGCAAGGGCAGCGGCGGCCCGGCGAGGGCCGGACTCCGGAGTTTCCCGAGCCGACGATCACGCAGTACAAGCCGCGCTCGACATTGAAGGTGGCCGAGCACCCGACGCCTCGCGCGAAGTTCCCGGTGATCGACATCCACAGCCACCAGCCAACCCCCATCACGCCCGAGCGCTATGCCCAGGTGATGGAAGGGATGGAGGCCAACAACCTGCAGATCCTGGTCAACCTGAGCGGATCGAGCGGCGAGCGCCTCGCTCAGGGCATCGAGGCCATTCGGACGAGCAAGTGGCCCGACCGGATGGTGCTCTTCGCGAATGTGGACTTCGGTGGAGCAGGCGGCCCCGGCTGGGGCGAGAAGGCGGCCGCGCAGCTCGAGGCCGACATCAAGGCGGGCGCCCGCGGCCTGAAGATCTTCAAGAACCTCGGCCTCAGCGCGAAGAAGGCCGACGGCACACGGCTGCGCGTGGACGACCCGGTCCTCGCACCCGTCTGGGACATGGCGGGGCGCATGGGTGTGCCGGTGTTGATCCACACCGCGGAGCCTCAGGAGTTCTTCGAGAGCCTCGACTACACGAACGAGCGCTGGCTCGAGCTCGCGCTGTTCCGCGATCGCCGCCTGCCGGTCGAGAGCGGCGCGCCGCGTTTCGAAGAGCTGCTTGCCGAGCGCGACCGCATGTTCGCCGCCCATCCGAAGACGAAGTTCATCGCCGCGCACTTCGCGTACCGCGCCAACGATCTGCAGAAGGCCGGCGAGCTGCTCGATCGCCTGCCTAACGTGTACCTGGAGGTGGGCGCCATCCTGGCGGAACTGGGCCGTCAGCCGCGCGCGGCGCATGCCTTCTTCGTGAAGTATCAGGACCGCGTCCTCTTCGGCAAGGACAGCTTCCAGCCCGACGAGTTCCCGTACTTCTGGCGCGTGTTCGAGACGAGCGACGAGTACTTCGACTACTACCGCGACTACCACGCATTCTGGAAGCTCTACGGCATGGGCCTGCCGGACGATGTGCTGAAGAGCCTGTATTACAAGAACGCGCTTGCGCTGGTGCCGGGGCTCAACGCCTCGGCGTTCCCGCAGTAGGCCCCCTGCCCGGATCCCCAGCCTCCATGTCCCTCTACGTCGTCACCGGTGGCGCGGGCTTCATTGGCTCGCACCTTGTCGAGGCCCTGCTCGCCCGGGGTGAGCGCGTACGCGTCGTGGACAATCTCAGCACGGGCAAACGAGGCAACGTGGACGCCGCCGTGCAGGCGGTGGGCAGTGAAGGCCGGCCGTTTGGCCGGCCGGAGCTCGTCGTGGGGGACCTGGGGGATCTCGACTTCGCGCAGCGGGCGCTCGAGGGCGCGACGCTGGTGTTGCACCAGGCGGCGATTCCGTCGGTGCCCCGCTCGGTGAAGGACCCGGTGGCGTCGAACCGCGCCAATATCGATGCGACGCTGAACGTCCTGGTGGCGGCGCGCGACACGGGCGCAACGCGGGTGGTGTTTGCCGGGTCCTCTTCGGTGTTTGGCGACACCGCGACGCTGCCCAAGCGCGAGGACATGCCGGCGAGCCCCCTGTCACCCTACGCGCTTCAGAAACTCGTCGGCGAGCAGTACCTGAAGTTGTTTACCAACCTCTACGGCCTCGAGACGGTCGTGATTCGGTACTTCAACGTCTTCGGCCCCCGCCAGGATCCCTCATCGCCCTACTCCGGCGTGATCTCGCTCTTCATCAAGGCGCTGCTCGCAGGGGTGCCTCCCGTGGTCCACGGCGATGGCGAGCAGACGCGCGACTTTACCTTCGTCGCCAACGTCGTGGACGGGGTCTTGCGCGCCGCGGCCGCTCCTGGCGTGAGCGGCGAGGTCATCAACGTGGCGACCGGCCGTCGCACGTCGCTCAACGAGCTGTTGCGCGTCCTGCAGGAGCTCATCGGCACCTCGGTGACGCCTGTCTACGACAGCGCTCGTGAAGGTGACGTCCGGGATTCGCAGGCGGACATCAGCAAGGCCGAGCGCCTGCTCGGCTACAGGCCGCTCGTGAGCATCGAAGACGGCGTTCGCCGCACCGTTGACTGGTACCGGGCGGCGGGCGGCTGACGGCCCACCTCACCCCATCGGCCCATCCGGTCGCCGTATGATCGGCACGGTGGCCCACCCCCCCATGATTCTCGTGCTCGGCGGCGGACCTGCCGGGGCCGCCGCGGCCGGCACGCTGTCCCGGCTCGGTCATCGCGTGCGGCTGATCACGAGGCCCGCGCTGTCCAACGGACCGCGCCTGGCCGTGTCCATCCCTCCGAGCGGCGGCAAGCTGTTCGACGTACTCGGCGTTCGCGGCGCGGTGGACGCTGCGGGGTTCCTGCGCGCAGCCGGGAACACCGTCTGGTGGGGCGGCGATTGCGCGCGGGTGACACCATTTGCCGCCGGAGAGCACGGCTGGCAGGTGGAGGTCGAGGCGCTGTCGCACGTGCTCCGGGACGCCGCGTCCCGTGCCGGCGTCGGTGTCGAGCATCTGTCCCTCGATCCCGGGGCGCTCGCGAGGGTCGCGGACCCGCCTCCCTCCTTCATCCTTGATTGCACCGGTCGCGCCGGGCTGCTCGCGCGCTCGTTGGGGGCGCGTCTGCCCGAGCCTGAGCTTCGCAGCGTGGCCCTCGTCGGCGTGTGGCGGCACCCAGGAGGATGGCCGGTTCCCGACGACACACACACCCTCATCGAGTCGTACGCCGACGGCTGGGCCTGGTCCGTTCCCGTCGCACCGGGCTCGCGGCACATCGCCGTGATGGTCGACCCCCGCGTGTCGGCGCTGGCCCGCGGACGGGCCGTCGAGATCTACCGTGCGGAGCTGACCAAGGCGCCTCGCTTCGCGGCGATGGTGTCGGGTGCGACGATGTCCGCGGGCCCCTGGGGTTGGGATGCCGCCATGTACGGGTCGAACCGCTACGTGTTCGACGACACGCTCCTCGTGGGCGATGCGGGCTCGTTCGTGGATCCGCTCTCGTCGGCCGGTGTCCGGAAGGCCCTGGTCTCAGGCTGGACCGCGGCCATCGCGGTCCACACGAGCCTGACGCGTCCGGGGATGCGTGCGGCGGCGCTCGCCTTCTTCGAGGCGCGGGAGCAGCGGATGTACGCAGAGTTGAAGCGCCTCGCCCGGCACCATCTGTCCAATGCGGCCGCCGGTCACGATGCCGCCTTCTGGGACGAGCGTCACTTCGAGAGCGGCGGAAACGACACCCCGGCTGCGGGGCGCGAGCCCGGCGAGGAGGTCCGCGTCCGTGCGGCATTCGAACGGATTCGGCACGCGCCGGCCGTGCGACTGACGCGAGGCGTCGTACACGTCGAACAGTGCCCGGCCATGCGAGGGCACGAGATCGTCCTCGAGCCGAGGATCGTGTCCTCCCGGATGCCCGAGGGTGTGCGCTTCGTGGGGAGCGTCGACGTGCTCCGTCTTGTGCAACTGGCGCCCGGTTACGCCGAGGTCCCGGCGATGTTCGAGGCGTACTGCCGCGAGCTGGGCCCCGTCGGGCTCGACGTGTTCCTGCTGGCGCTGGCGACGGCGGTGGGCCGAGGGTGGCTGGTGCTGGGCGGAGAGTAGCCGGGAGGAATGGAAGATTGGAGATGGGGAGGCAAGTCAGTCTTCAAGCGAACAGCGAACGGCGAACAGCGAGTGGCGAATTGGCGAACCCCCGTGCGTTTGTGGTACAAGTGACCGTCCGCGAGGCCGCATGCCACTGATTCCACGCCTCTTTGCCGTCGCCACCGTGCTGTGGGTGGGGGCCGCCGCTCCAACGCTTCTCGCGCAACCGCAAGCGCCCGCCGCCCAGGCGCCGCCAACCGGCGCGCCCGCGGAGGAGGGGATTCCGGTCCCAAGCTTCGCCGTGCAAAAGGCGTGTGCCACCTGCCACCGGCGTGACGAGCAGAATCACCTGACCCGCATCTCCCAGCGGCGCACGACGCCGGAGGGCTGGCAGCAGACCGTGCGCCGCATGGCGGCCCTCAACGGTCTCCAGATCGATGCCGACGAGGCGCGCGAGATCGTCAAGTACCTCTCGAATCATCTCGGGCTCGCGCCCGAGGAAGCACGGCCCGCCAGATTCGAAGTGGAACGTCGTCTCCAGGATTTCACGTATGAGGCGGACGCCGGAGTGCAAGCCACCTGTTCGGCGTGCCACTCGCTCGGGCGCGTGATCTCGCAGCGCCGGACGCGCGGCGACTGGGAACTCCTGATCGCCATGCATCGCGGCTGGTACCCGCTGGTGGACATGCAGGGGTTCCGGAGAATGGGGCCGGCGCCGAGCGGCCGTGGGCCAGACGGCCGTCCGCCCGACACACGGCATCCCGTCGAGAAGGCCGTGGATCATCTGGCACAGGCCTTTCCCCTGAAGACGCCCGAGTGGGCCGCGTGGTCGGCGACGATGCGGCCGCCGCGCCTGGAGGGCACCTGGGCGCTCAGCGGATGGGAACCGGGCAAAGGCCCCGTCTTCGGGCGCATGGAGGTGGCCCCCGTCGCCGACATGCCCGACGAGTTCACCACGACGATCTCCTATTCGTACCCGCGCAGTGGCGAGACGGTGTCCCGATCGGGACGGGTTGTCGTCTACACCGGGTTTCAGTGGCGCGGGCGGTCCACGGTCGGCGGCGACGACGAGACGTCGCTTCGGGAAGTGATGTTCGTGGATCGGGACTGGCGCACGATCGATGGACGCTGGTACACCGGCGGCTACGACGAGGAAGGCCTCGATGTGCGTCTGGTGCGCGTCGGCGCCGAGCCCACGGTCCTCGGAACCGACGTGTCAGCCCTCCGTGCCGGCCGGGACGGGCAGGCGTTGACCATCTATGGCTCGGCGCTCCCTGCCCCGATCACAGCGGGTCAACTTGACCTCGGCCCCGGCGTCACGGTCGCCGCCGTGGAGAGCGCTACGACAGAGGCCATCAGGCTGACGGTGAACGTGGCCAGCGACGCCACGGTGGGGATGCGCGACCTGTTCGTGGGCGGCGCGTCGAAGGCTCAGGCCCTGGCCGTCTACGATCGCGTCGATGCGATCAAGGTGACGCCGGAGTGGAGCATGGCGCGCGTGGGTGGCGTGCGGTTCCCGAAGATGATGGCGCAGTTCGAGGCGTGGGGTTTCCACAATGGTCCCGACGGCCGTTCCGGCACGCCGGATGACATTCCGCTCGGCATCGTGGCCGCGACGTGGGGGCTCGAGGAGTACACGGCCACGTACGACGATGACGATGTGGCGTTTGTCGGGGCCATCGACAAAGAGACGGGACGATTCGTCCCGAACGTGGATGGACCGAATCCGAAGCGGAGCGGCGAGCGAAACAACATCGGCGATGTCTGGGTCGTAGCGTCGTACCAACCAGAGGGCGCGACCGGGCCTCCGCTGCGGGCGCGGGCGCATCTGCTCGTCACCGTGCCGCTCTACATGCGGTGGGATCCGTCGGTGACGCAGTGATGCTGGCCCTCCAGGAGTTCCACGCGTTCGAGTCCGCGGGCCATCGGTTCCTGTATATGGTGCCGAGCGCGGGTGTCTTCGCCACCGACGACTGCGCCGCGGCGGTACTCGACGCGCTCGAGGCGGGTCCGCGAGCCCCAGCCGACCTCGTGCGGCACCTGGCGCCGCGGTTCGAGGAGCGTCAGGTGCTCGAGGCCGTTGCGGAACTCGAACGTGTGCGGGCGATCGCGGCCGATGCGCCGCGCGCGCCGGCACCGACCATCATCCCGCTCACCCATATCCCGCTGCAGACGCTGGTCGTCAACGTGACGAACCAGTGCAACCTCGCGTGCACGTACTGCTACGAGTACGGCGAAGACAAGATCGTGGACACCGAGAACGGCCGGCAGCCGAAGTTCATGACCGAGGAGACGGCGCGGGCCAGCGTGGACTTCATGCTGCGCGAAGCCGGCGACAACCCGACCGCCCACATGACGTTCTTCGGGGGCGAGACGCTGCTGAACTTCCCGGTGTTGAAGGCGACGGTGGCTTACGCACGGGACCGCGCAGCGGCGGCAGGGAAGGACGTCGACTTCAGCCTGACGACCAACGCCACGCTGTTGCGGCCCGATGTCATTGACTTCCTGGCCGACGAGCGAGTCGGCGTCACGATCTCCATCGACGGACCCGACGAACTGCAGAACCGGTTCCGCGTGTTTCACAACGGCACGGGAAGCTACGATGTGGTGGCGCCGAAGATCAAAGCGCTGCTGGCGCGCCACACGACACGCCCGATCGGGGCCCGTGTCACTCTGACCAAGCAGACCCTCGACGTCAGCCGGATCTTCCGCCACCTGACCGAGGAAATGGGTTTCTGGGAGGTGGGGTTCGCGCCGGTGACGACAGCGGCGGGGCGCGACTACGCGATCGCCGACGGCGGCTTCGACGAACTGCTGGCGCAGTTTCGTGCGCTCGCGGGGGAGTTCCTCGAGGCGTCGCTCGAGAACCGGCACCACGGCTTCTCGAACGTGCGTGAAACGCTGCAGGAGATCCACCAGGGCCACGCCAAGGCCTACCCCTGCGGCGCCGGTATCGGGCTGATGGGCGTCGCCACCGACGGTGAGGTAGCGCTCTGCCACAGGTTTGCGGGTTCGAGCGACCACCGGCTGGGCACCGTGCACGGCGGGGTGGATCGTGACGTCCAGCAGGCGTTTCTGGAGTCTCACCACATCAACGAAAAGACGGACTGCCGGACGTGCTGGGCGCGCCCCATCTGCGCCGGCGGCTGCTATCACGAGGCCAACACCCGTCACGGGTCCACCAGGCGGCCGAACCTCCACTACTGCGAGTGGATTCGCGGTTGGACGCACACGTGCCTGGAGATCTACGGGGAGCTGGCTGCGAGGAATCCCGGGTTCCTCGCGCAGTTCGATGACGCGCCACCGGCGCGCGTCACGAAGGGCGAGAGTGGCATGACCGGTGGGCCGGCCTCGCCGTCGCCGACGCGCGAGCCGCGTGGCGGCGGGCGTGAAGGCGGGAAGGACGCAGTCTCATGAAGCACTTGAAAGCCATCAACGTCAAGGCCGCGCGCGTGGAGCAGATCACGGCGCCGGACGTCGTGGCGCTCCAGCAGCCGGGCGGACCGCCCCAGCAGCCGGAGGGCCCCCACATCCCGCCGGGGTGTTCCCTCGTGTTCTCGCCCGGCTGGGAGGCCGACAGGAATGGCGGCACGGCCGGGTTGTGTCAGCCCGTGGAGCGCGACCTCTTCGACTGCCACATCGGCTGCTTCTGGCCGGCCCAGGTGCCTGATCAGTTGAACCATGCGACCGACTGGACCGCGAAGTGCGCGGCCGCGCAGAAGGACTGGCGGAAGATCGATCTGATCTTCCCGTGAAGGGCGGCGTCGGACGGATGGAACGGGCCAGGCGAGTCAGACGGGTGGGGCCATGATGCGACGCGCGACAGCGTTGGTGATCTCGGCTGCGTTGGTGGCCGGGGCCGTGGGGCTCGGCGCGCAGGCGCGCGGGCGCGCGCCGTCGCCGTCCGGGGGCGATCACCTGCTGTACATCGGGACGTACGGCGGCGATATCCAGATCTTCAGCGAGGCGACCGAACAGCAGGTCGGCGCCATCCCGCTGGAGACGGGCATCCCGCGTTCCCTGACGCTGTCGCAGGACCGGCGCACGTTCTACGCGCTCAACTGGCAGTACGAGAAGATCGAGATCGTGGACATCGCCTCGCGCCGTTCCCGGGGCGTGTTCACCCTGAGTGAAGCCGCGCGGCAGACGCGCATTCGTGGGCTTGCCGTGGACCCGCTGGAGCGCTTCATGGTGCTGCTCACACGGGATGCCACCAAACAGCGTGACCGCTGGGTGATCGGCGATGCCACGCTGCAGGTGTACGATCTTGCGGCGAAGAAGGTCACGCGAACGCTCCCGTGGCCGCGCGGCGAGGAGCGGGAGTTCGTCAACCTCCGCTTCTCACCCGACGGCAAGCTCCTGTACTTCTTCGGTGATGATGTCGTGATTCTCGAGACGGAGAACTTCACCGAGGTGGACACCTGGGCGCTCAGCCAGCCGCTCGAGGCGGGACTCGGCCGCGTCAACTTCGGCCCCGTGGACGAGATCAACGACGACCCCGGGTTCTTTACCGGGCTCTTCACCATCCAGGATCCCGTCCAGCACCGGCGCATCATGGGGCTGGGCCGCGTCGATCTCGTCGGCAAGCGGGTGGACTTCACGCCCATCGGACCGGCCGAGAACGTGGGCTTCGCCATGGCGCCCGACCGCGCGCGTGGCTACGGGCTGCTGCAGCAGATCGGCCACTACGAAGTCTGGACGTTCGACCTGGCGAAGAAGGCGCTGGCCGGCCGGATCACGTTCCCCGGCCGGCCGCGCATGGGTCTCCGCGTCTCGTCGAACGGGCGGCTGCTGTATGTCTTCAATGCCGGAGCAACGATCGATCTCCACGACGCCGCCTCATTCACGCACCTGCGCACCATCCAGATGAACGCCGACCAGACGACGCAGTTGTTCGTGCTGCCGCCGCCGGCGCGTCCCGCGGCGAGGTGAGCGCGGGGTGGCGGACGGCGAGGCGCGCGACGTCGAGCTTGGGCGCGTCTTCGCGTACCTCCGTCCCTACTGGCGCCGGCTCTCGCTCGTCCTCGCCATCAGCCTGGCGAGCACGGCAGCGTCGCTGGCGGTGCCGTACCTCACGAAGGATCTGATCGACACGGCGCTCCTCGGCCGCGACATGTCCGCGCTCCGGCGGATCGTGCTGGTCTTCGCGGCGCTCGGTGTACTCGGCTTCGCGCTGAATGTCGTCAGCGGGCTGCGCTATACACGCGTATCGGCGGAGATCCTCTTCGACATGCGCCTGGCGCTGTACGCCCACCTCCAGAGGCTCTCGCCGCGCTTCTACGCGCGCACCCGGTTCGGCGAGATCGTGTCGCGCCTGAATAACGACATCGGGGAGATTCAGCGCGTGGCGGCGGAGGCCGCGCTGGCCTGGGTCGGGAATGTGCTGTTTCTCGCCGGCAGCCTCTTCATGCTGGCGTGGCTCGACTGGCGCCTCTTCCTGCTTGGCGTACTCGTGATGCCGCTCAGCCTGTGGGCACTCGTGTTCTACCGGCGACGGCTCGAGGCGCGTGTCGCCGCCCTGCGGCAGCGCAGCGCGGACATCGGCAGCTTTCTGATCGAGACGCTGCAGGCGAGCACCCTCGTCGTGACGTCCAACGCGCAGGGCCGCGAGACGGGGAGGTTCCGGCGGCTCAACGACGCGTTTGTCGAGGCGCTGATGGCGATGCAGCGGGTCACCTACTTCGCCGGCGGCCTTCCCGGTGTCGTGCTCTCGCTTGGGACGGCCGCGGTGTTTCTCTACGGCGGGTCGCGGGTGGTGGAGGGCACTCTCACCCTCGGGACCTTCGGGGCGTTCCTCGCGTATCAGATGCGCGTGATGGCGCCGGCGCAGGCGCTGATGGGCCTGTATGCCAGCCTCGCGACCGCCCGCGTCTCGTGGCGGCGCGTCCTCGAGATGCTCGACGCGCCTGTGGAGGTGGTGGAGACGCCCGCCGCGGAGCCGTGGACCGATCCACGCGGGGAGGTCGCATTCGAACGCGTGACGTTGAGCACTGACCGTGCCCAGGTGGTGCTCAGCGAGGTGAGCTTCGAGGTTCGGGCGGGTGAGACGCTGGCGATCGCCGGGGGGAGCGGGAGCGGGAAGTCCACCGTCGCCTATCTGCTGCTGCGCCTGCTGGACCCGGACCAGGGGGTGGTGCGGCTCGATGGCCGGGACGCGCGCACGCTCCGGCTGGCTGATGTCCGGCGGCATGTCGTGTTCGTGGAACAGGAGCCGACGCTTCTCCACGCCAGCGTGGCCGAGAACATCAGATACGTCCGGCCCGACGCGACGGACGCGGACGTGCGTCAGTCGGCCGAGGCCGCGGGCATCGCGGATTTCGTCGCGGGGCTCCCTCGGCAGTACGATACCGTTGTGGGCGAGCGCGGGCTGGCGTTGTCGGCCGGCGAGCGTCAGCGGGTGGCGTTGGCACGGGCGTTCCTCGCGAGCCCTGCCATCCTCGTCCTCGACGAGCCGACGGCGGCTCTGGATCCCGTGTCGGAGCGTCACGTGATCGAGGGGTACCGCGCCGTGATGCGGGGACGGACGACGATCCTCATCTCGCACCGCCTGGATTTGGTCAGGAACGCCGACCGTGTGATCGTGATCGAGGGCGCCCGGATCGTCGAGGAAGGCACCCCGCTTGAACTGGCCGGTGCCGCGGGCGCCTTCACGCGGCTGTTTCGTGCGGGGGCAGGAGAGAGGCTGGAGACACGATGATCATCGGCATGCAGAACGGGCCGCTTCGACTCTCCGACCTGCCGGAGGCCACCGGCCGCGGTGTGCGCGTCGCGGTGATCGACAGCGGCGTGAATCCGGTGCACCCGCACGTGAAGGGGGTGGCGGGCGGCATGGGATACGGCCCCGACGGGCGCATGTCGGCAGACTACCTCGACTTCCTGGGCCATGGCACAGCCGTCACGGCCGTCATTCGCGAGAAGGCGCCGCTGGCGCAGGTCTACGCCGTGAAGGTCTTTCAGAAGAAGCTCGAGGCCACGGCGGAGGCGCTCGTCGGCGCGATCCACTGGTCGGTCGCGCGCGGCATGGACATGATCAACCTGAGCCTGGGCACCTCGAATCCGGCGCACGAGCGGGCGCTGGCCGAGGCCGTGAACGAGGCGCTGCAGAGCGGGATCGTGATTGTCGCCGCCGCGCCCGAGGCCGACGTGCGCTGGTTGCCGGGCGCCCTGCCCGGGGTCGTGGCCGTCTCGCTCGACTGGTCGATTCCGCGGGAGGAGTGCCGCTTCGAGGTGGAAGCCAACGGAGACCTCCACGCCTGGGCGACGGGCTATCCGCGGCCGCTGCCCGACGTCTCACCCGAAGACAACCTGAAGGGTCTCAGCTTCGCCGTCGCGAACGTGACCGGCATGCTCGCCAGGCAGGGCGGCCTCACGCAAGAGTAGCCGTCAGCCGGTCACATCATCCGGATCGTGACGACGGTCGTCGTACCAGACGCCGAGGCCACGCCGGCTCCGGAGCGCTGCCGGACCGCGCCTGGCCATGGTCGCGAGGAGCGGCAGAAGTTCCCACGCCGCGTAGGTCCTCAGCTTGCGTCCCGAGCTCACGACGGGATCGGGAAGCACGACGAACGGGCCATGGCGGCGCACGGCGCGGCTGAACGCGAGTTCCTCACCGGCGAACAGACGGTCGTCGAAGCCGCCGACGGCGGCGAACACCGCCGGCGTGCAGAAGACATAGCAGCCGGCCGCGAGCCCGGCCATGCGCATCCCCCTGCGGAAGGCCGGCATGAAGGCCCGCACATGCAATGGCAGGCGGCCGTCGAGGTGCACGCTGGCGCCGCCACCCACGGCGCCACGCCGCCATGCTTTCAGCGTCGCCGCAACCGTAGCCTCGGGCACTCGCGTGTCAGCGTCGACGAAGATCAGGAGCTGTCCGCAGGCCACGCCGGCACCCGCGTTGCGCGTCCGGGCGATCTGGCGATAGGTCACATGGACCAGGCGCGCGCCGGCGGCCTCGGCCAGCGCGACCGTACCGTCCGTCGAGCCGTCGTTGGCGACGATGATCTCGTAGGGCACACCGGCAACCTGAGCCGCCGCATGAAGGCTGGACAGCGTGCGGCCGAGAAGCTGCTCCTCGTTGTGGGCGGGCACCACGAAGGAGATGGTGGGGGCGGACACGCATCGATTATGACGTGCCGGCGCGCCCGCACGTCCCCGTACGATCGAGGGCGGGGAAGTGCTAGCATGGCCGGGACGCTGTGCAGATCCCCCGGCCGCGTCCGGTGAGCCATGTCTGACTACCGAGTCGAGAAGCGCCGCGAGTCGGCCGAGTTGACCCTGACGACGGGCGCGACCGTGGCCGGGTACCTGTTTCTCTCCAGTTCAAGCGCCGTCCACACGGGTCCCGAGCGCGTGCGAGACCTGCTGAACCTCGAGTCGGGGTTTTTTCCGTTCGAGTCGGAATCGGGCGAGACGTCGCTCGTCAACCGCGCGCACGTGCTGAAGGTGGCGCTGCCGGCCCCCGTGATCGAGGCGCATCTGGATGCGGGGTACGGCGTGGCCACGCGGCGGACCGTGTCGGTGCTGCTGACGAGCGGCGAGAGGCTGACGGGCACCGTGACGCTGGCGGCGCCCCCTGGACGAGGGCGCCTGAGCGACAACTACGCGGGTCTCGAGGAGCCCTTCCGGTACCTCGAGCTCCCCGACCGCACGATCCTCATCAACTCCGCGCATGTCGTCGGGCTCTCCGAGGTGAACGGATGATGGGCGCCGAAACCGTGGACCAGCTTCTGCAGACGCTGGTGACGCCTGGCACCAGAGGCGTGCGCCTGGCCGCCGGAAGCACCCCGCGCGTGCTCGACGCCTCCGGGACGGCGCAGGCGATGCCTGGGGATCCGCTCACCCGGCAGGAGATCCTCCAGATGATTGCGCCCATCGTCCCGGAGCATGCCCGGCGCCGGCTCCCGCAGGAGAACTCCGTCGATTTTGACTACGCCACCGCCGAAGGGACGGCCTACGGCGTGACGATCCTGCGCAACGGAGCCGAACTGGCCGTGACCTTTGTGCCGCGGGCGCCGGAAGCCGAGACCGCTCCCTTGTCGCGCGCGGCCGAGGCTGCGCCGGTCCAGCCGCCGCCGGCCCCCACGCCGCCTCCCACGCCGACGGCGGCCCACGGGGCATCTGCAATCGACCGCCTGTTTCGTGGGATGGTGGAGGCAAAGGCGTCGGACCTGCACCTCTCGTCCGGCATGCCGCCACTCCTTCGCAAGGACGGCCGCATGCAGCCGCTCGATCCCGCGGCGGGGCCCCTTAGTCCAATCGACGTGGAGGCGCTGCTGGAACCCATCATGCCCGCGAAGAGCCGGGAGGAGTTCTCGCGGCGCCACGACACCGACTTCGCCTACGAGATTCCGGGTCTTGCGCGCTTTCGCGCCAACGTGTTTCTGGATCGCAAGGGCCGCGGTGCGGTGTTCCGGGTGATCCCGGCGGAGATTCTCACGGCCGAGCAGCTGGGCCTGTCGCCGCACATCCTCCAGCTGTGCAGGCTGACAAAGGGTCTGGTGCTGGTGACCGGGCCGACCGGCTCGGGCAAGTCGACGACGCTGTGCGCGATGATCGACTACATCAACCGCAACCGGACGGACCACATCATCACCATCGAGGACCCGATCGAGTTCGTGCACGAAAACAAGGGGTGCCTGATCAACCAGCGCGAGGTGGGCACCCACACCGACGGGTTCAAGGATGCGCTCCGCGCCGCCATGCGCGAGGACCCGGACATCGTGCTTGTGGGGGAGTTGCGGGATCTCGAGACCGTCGCGATTGCCATCGAGACCGCCGAGACCGGCCACCTGGTGTTCGGGACGCTGCACACAACCACGGCGGCGTCCACGGTGGATCGGATCATTGACCAGTTCCCGACCGACCAGCAGTCGCAGATCCGCGTGATGCTATCGGAGTCGCTGAAGGGCGTGATCGCGCAGAACCTGTGCCGCAAGATCGGCGGCGGGCGTGTGGCGGCGCTCGAGGTGCTGCTCATCAACAGCGCCATCAGCAACCTGATTCGCGAGGGGAAGACGTTCCAGATTCCCTCGATGATGCAGGTGGGCCGCGCGCACGGCATGGTGGCGCTCAACGACGCCTTGATGGAACTCGTGACGAAGAAGCTCGTCGAGCCGCAGGAAGCGTACCTGAAGTCGGTGGACAAGGCGGGGTTCGAGGGCCTGCTGAAGAGGGCCGGGATCGACGCGCGGTTTGCCCAGGCGCAGGCCGTCTGACGCCCGTCTTCCAGCCCTTCACATCGTCGCCGGCTCCTGACAGACTTGTCGGGATGACTCGTGCCACGCTTGCGTCTCTCGTCCTTGCCGTCCTGTCTCTCGCGGTTCCCGCGAAGGCTCAGCCCGCCTCTGACGCCGAACTCCTCGCGCTCGAAGAACGCCTGGCCACCGCGCTCACGACAAAGGAGGCGCCGGTGTTCGAGCAGTTGCTGGCACCCGGCTTCGTATTGCGGGGCGCGCCGGACGTCTCGCGCGACATATGGATCGCGAATGCCGCCCGGCTCTGCTGGGGCGATCGGTACGAGCTGACGGATTTCCGCCTGATCGAGGACATGGGCACGTCCGCGGTCGTCTCGTTCGTGCTCACGACGTTTCGCGATCCGGAGACGTGCGACCGGGCGATCATTCGCAGCCTCGTGACCGACATCTGGAGGCGTGACGAGGACACGTGGCGGCTGGCCCTGCGGCATTCGGGTCCGGCCGGCGGCGGACTGGCCCAGCAGTTCGCGCGTCAGGCGGCGCCGCCGCCGACCTGGGAGCGCGCGGCCGACGTGTCCCTCGTGTCGACCGGCGGCAATACCGACACCCAGACGCTTGGCCTCGGCGGCGCCGTGACGTGGCGGCCCGGGCCGTGGCGCACCGACGCGCGCGCGACCTTCGTGCGGAGCACGACAGACGACGTGCTCACCACGGAGTCGCGGACGGTCGAGCTGCGGCAGTCGAGGAACCTGTCGCCGCATCTCGAGGCCTTCGCGCGCGGCTCGTTCCTGACGAACGCGTTCGCCGGCATCGACAGCCGCGTCACCGTGGACGGCGGCCTGGGATGGAAGGTCTCGGACGCCGGCGCTCACCGGCTTCGGGTGGACGCGGGCGTCGGATATTCGCGCGAGACGCGTCTGGCCAGCCCGTCCGTGGCTTCCGCGCTGGCCAACTTCGGCGGCGCGTACGAGTGGCGGATCACGAGAACCACGACGGTCGGCGACGAAGCGCTGCTGACGGCGCTGCTCGACGACCGGGAGGATTGGCGGCTGGTGAATGCGCTTACCGTCACCACGGCGATGACCCGGGTGCTGTCGGTCCGCCTGGCGCACGAGCTGCGGCTCGCCAACGTTCCGGTGCCCGGCTTCGAGCGTCGCGACACCGTCATCGCGGTGGCCCTTGTCGCGAAATTCTAACGGGTGCGTCGGGTCCGTCAGGTCCGACGGGTCCGTCAGGTCCGACGGGTCCGTCAGGTCCGTCAGGTCCGTCAGGTCCGACGGGTCCGGACCTGGCAGGGGGGCCTCTCTATCTGTCTAGACGGACGGGCCAGGTTTCGCCACGGTCCAGGCCGAAGCGTCCTCGGAGTTCCGTGACGACGCCCTCCTTCTCGAGGGCGCGCAGGGACGCGTCGAGGCGGTGCTTGAGGTCGCCTTGGCCCGCGGCGAGCACGAACGCGTAGTGCTCGAGGGCTGCCGGCTCGGCCAGCACCCGGAGCAGGCCGCCCGAGGCGCGCGCAGCGGCAACCGCGTCGAACTCGTCCACGATCAGCGCGTCGATGTCGCCGCTCTCGAGCACCGGCACACCCGCCTGGCCCTTGCCCAGCGGAACCTGCGTCACCCCTGCGAGACCCTGCAGTGCGCGGAGAGAGGTCCCTTCGCCGGCAGCGCCCACGCGCCGGCCGTGCAGTGCCTCGATCGTCATGGGAGCGCCGGGCTCGTCGCGGACCAGGACCGCCTGGCAGGTGGCGAAGTAGGGCGCCGTGAACGCGTATCGCATCTCGCGCTCGGGTGTGATCCCGGTGGTCGCGGCCACGAGGTCATGCTCCCCGGATTCGAGGCCGGGCAGCAGGTCGTCGTAGGGCCGGATGACGACCTCTGGCGCGAAGCCAGCGCGTTCCACGACGTGGCGCGCCAACTCGATGTCGTATCCGGTCGGCCGGCCGGATGCGTCCAGGAAGTGAAACGGCGCGAACGTGGCGTCGCTGGCGATCCTCAGGACGGGGCGCGGCGGCGGCTCCGTCTGCGGCGCGCACCCCGCCAGCAGAACGGCACAGAGTATCGAGGCCCTCAGGGCAGGCGTCTTCACGGGGCCGACACTATCACGCCCGGCGCGGAAGGGGGGGCCTGGGTAGTGGGTAGTGGGTAGTGGGTAGTGGGTAGTGGGGGAGGGTAGTCGGTGCCCCTCTACCCACGCCGAACACCACTCCGCCTTCTCACGGAACTGTGATGCCCGGCCGGGTCTCCAGCAAAGGTGACCGCGGTTGGCTGCGACTGTCGGTGACACCACGCCTACGCCAGTTGCGCCGCCGCCCCGCGGGGCGATCGCTCCCAATCCTCGCGTCAGCGAATGCCGCCCGGCGTCTGCCGGTCAGCCGCAGTTGACCCCTCCTCCGCCTGGCGAACGGCAGGTTCTCGCCCACGGACACCGCAAGGCACACCCACTCAATCAGTTGGCGCACTCGTGGAGAGGTGGCCCTCCTGTTGCGGTGGGCTGGTCAGGCTCGACGGGCGTGTCCGGCGCGTCACGGTGCGCCGGGCCAGGTCCGATGCGCCCTCGGTGGTCGGCTGTTTTTCAGAAAGCAGAGGTACGGCATGGAACGCACACGTCGAAGGCTTCTCTACACGGCAGCAGTGGTGGCCGTCGCCCCGTTTGCTCCGCGGCTCGTTCAGGGGCAACCGGGGACCCCGGCGCCGCCCGCACGCGATCTCACCAGCGATCGCGTCATGGAAGAGATCTTGCATTTGCAGACTCGAGGCCTGGCCACGACAAAGGGCGGGCTCCCCACGCCAGAAGGCATTCGTGCCCAGGCGGCCGCCGCACGTCTCTTCGCTGCGCATTCATCGGCTGTCGGACTGGAGGAGGAGGTGCGCCGGCAGGCGGGGAACGAACGCGCACGCCGGCGAGCCGGCCGGGCCCCACGGCGTCTCGAGGAATCAGAGCTTCGGGCTATCCTGCGTCAGCGCGGGGTGGATGGCTCACAACTGGTGTTGCCCGCCGTCGATCCGGCCCGCGAGGATCAGGCGCTCGCGATGTTGAGCGACGCCGGGCTGGCGGAGACGCTTCGAGCGACGGCGACCGCGATGGAGCAGATGGCGACACTCATCGAGGAGCGCGGAGGGTTCGTCGTGGTGTTCCAGGAGCACCAGCCGTACCAGCAGTCGCCCGAGGAGATCGCCTGCTCCAACATGGCGACGGCCCAGCAGGCGGCGTCGGTGGCAGCAGTCCTGGCGTGCGTGTTCCCGATGAACCCCGCGTGCGGCTTCTTTGCGGGCCTGTACGCGGGCCTCACACTGACCATGCTGTATTACGGGTGCTTCTGATGCGCAGATCCCTGGTCGTGTTCGCCTGTTGTGCGCCGTTCTACGCGGCGGCCGGCTACGCCATCGTTCTCACAGCCATCGATTTCCCGGAGTCCGGCATCCGGCGGCTCG
Source organism: uncultured Bifidobacteriaceae bacterium (assembly GCA_964574545.1). Classification (GTDB taxonomy): domain Bacteria; phylum Acidobacteriota; class Vicinamibacteria; order Vicinamibacterales; family UBA2999; genus JAUXWO01. The sequence continues at coordinate 19,234 of CAZNOC010000008.1, forward strand.
ACTGGGTGTTCCTGGCCGCGATGGGGATTGTGGTGCCGTGCCTGCAGTCGGTCTACCTCGTACGCGACCTCGAGAAGGGATCGATCACGGACCGGATTCGATGGCTGGCCATCTGGCCAAGCGCGATCGCATCTCTGGTGGTGCTGATCGCCGTGACCATGATCCGTCGCGTGCTGGCGGGATAGCCGATCGGTGCCGGCAGGGCTCGCCCCGGCCGGCACCGCGGTTCCGCACGGTCGCTCCCGGCCTCATGCGTTCCGCACGGCCACGAAGACGACATGGACCGGCCCGCCTTTCCTGAGCCGGCCACGCACGCGCTCCGGCGTGACGCAGAAGCCTCCGTAGCGCAGCCGCTGCTCGAACTTCCTGTCATCCCGTGCCGACCAGACGGCGAGTACTCCGCCGGGCCGGAGCGCGCTGGCGATGGTGGCGATACCCCGATCGTCGTACAACCCGATGTTGGCGTCCGAGGTGAAGGGCGCCGGGCCGTTGTCGACGTCCAGCAACACGGCATCGAACGCGTTGGACGCGCCGCGCAGCGCAAGCACGACATCCCGCAGGTCCACTCGAACCCGTGGGTCCTCCAATGGGTGGTGAGCCAGCGGGCCCAGAGGTCCGCGGTTCCACTCCACGACCGCCGGAACCAGTTCGGCGACGATCACCGTCGCCCGGGCAGGGAGCACGTTGAGCGCGGCGCGCAGGGTGAAGCCCATGCCCAGCCCGCCGATGAGCACTGTCGGCTCCTCGAGCCTCCTCGCCGCCCGGCAGCCAAGCGTGGCGAGCGCCTCTTCGGATCCGTGCATCCGGCTCGACATCAGGCTCTCGCCTCCCGCCAGGATCACGTACTCGCCGGACCGCCGTGTCAGCGCCATCGCTGTGCCGTCAGGCGCTTCGGTCTCTCCCAGCAGCTCCCAGGGCTTCATGCCCACGATCTTATCCGCGCAGCCGCGCCCGCGATGAGGGCAACTACGAGTGCGTCCGCGTAGATGCCGGTTGCACTCGCCCGAGGGCCACGAACCCGCCCGCCGTTCGCCTCCGAACGGCCGGTGCGGTCACGGGGACCGCAAACTCCTGTTGCGTATCCGTCCGAAGTGATTCACGCCGTTCGACGGGTGTGGCATCGGAATCGCTGGCCCTTCGCCAGTTCACCACGATGGCCCGCCGTTTGCCCTTCAAGGGACTGCCGCGCGTCGGTCGCGCTCTCCGGTGGCGCACTGACCTTCGCTGTCGTCCTGCCGGCCGGCGCGCGGCAGCAACCCGCAGGCGCTTCACAAGGAGGATTCCATGCACGCAGCAGTTCGTTGGCTCGTCGTTGTCTGTCTCGTTCTTTCTGGTGGCGTTGCATTCAGTGCACACGCCGGGTCACAGACGGCGGGCGGTGCGCCTCAGGACGCAGTCCCGGCCGCCCTCATCGACATCAACACCGCCTCGGCCGCGGATCTCGAGCGTTTGCCCGGCGTCGGCGCCAGGCTGGCCGAACGCATCATCGAGTACCGCGACAAGAACGGTGGCTTCAAGAAGGTCGAGGAGCTGATGAACGTGCAGGGAATCGGGGAGAAGAGCTTCCTTCGGTTGAAGCCGCTCATCAGCGTGACGCCTCCAAAGACGGAACCGGTGGGCCGCTGACCGGTGGTCGCAGGGGACGAGGCGATCGTTACGAGTGAACGCCGGTCGCCTCGTCCTCCGCGTGGGGGGACTCGACGCACACGGAATGGGAGGAGGATGGTCATGGAGTGGGCCCGGGACAGGGGGGTGACGGTCTTCGAGGTCGCCCTGGCGGTGGGGCTCGCTGCCCTCGTCGCCGTGGTGGGAGTGCCGGTGCTGTCGCAGGTGACGTCCGACGTCCGCACGCTGAGTGCCGCTCGGTACCTCGCGACCAGAGTCCAGTCCGCCAGGCTCGAAGCGGCCCGTCGTGGGGTTCAGGTGGCCCTGCGGTTCGAACCGCATCCTGACGGGCTACGGTTCCGCATCTACGTTGACGGCAACGGAGACGGAGTTCGGCACGCCGACATCGCCCGCGGCATCGACTGGCCGCTCGGACCGAGCGACGCACTGCGCGATCACTTCGGGGATGCAGATCTCAGGGTGGCCCTTCCCGCACCAGGAATCGACGGTGGCGCCGCTGTTCCGCTGGGATCCGATCCCGTGCGGTTTGGCGCCAATGCGCTCTTGTCGTGGAGTCCGTTAGGGTCGTCCACGAGCGGGACGGCCTATGTCGCAGGCCCTCGCGGCCCGCAGCTTGCCGTCCGCGTCTTCGGCGTGACCGGTCGGGTACGAGTACTGCGGTTCGATCCCGGGGCCGGCCGGTGGCTGGCACACTGAGCACGGTGGTCCTCGAGCGGCGATCCGCGACAAGGCAGCAGCCCCACGACACAGCGTGGCTGGACCTTGCGCTGCTCAGGCCCGGGCAGGAAGTCCTGGTGGTCAACCTGTCGAGTCACGGCGCCCTGCTCGAGTCAGCGCGGAGGATGCTTCCGGGCACACGGGCCGAGCTTCAACTCGCCAACAGGCGCACACGCTGCGTGCTCCGCGCCCGCGTTCTCCGCTGCATCGTCTGCGGTCTGGACCCGATCCGCTATCGCGCTGCGATCGTCTTCGAGCATCCCCTGGTCGTGCAGTCCGATTCAGAGGGTAGCGGGTAGCTTCTGCCCGTAGCTCGGCGCCTGAGCCGACAGATTCCGGGGACGAGCTACCCAGTGGTGAGAAGGGCATCACGACAAATGGCGAGAGAGCAGGGAACTTCCTCGGGCGCACGCCGCAGTCCACGATGGCACCCGACTTGTTTAGGGGTTCCGGCGCGACCGCGAACGATGGAGGCAGGCATGGCCGTCAGCAACGTACCGAGAGCAAGCGTCGCGGAGGGGGTGGTCGCGAGCCGGCGCGCCGATAGGCGTGCCGGTCTCGTTGGTCTCGTTCGCGCGCTCGCACACGAGTACAGCGCGGGAGAACGTGTGTTGCCGCTTCGCGCCATTTTCGAGCGGCAGTTGTCGGCGCTGCTGCCCGTCCGCCACATCCGGCTGCACGAGTTGGAGCATGCCGCCGCGCTACGGCTGAGCCGCCCGATGAGAGCGCGCGACGCCATAGCCTTCGACGTGCCGTCAGTGGACGGCACGCGTCAGGTCGTGCTGGAAGCGTCGGGTGAAGATGGCGCGGCGCTCGATGACTGGACGTGCCAGGTCCTTGAAGGCGCCGCATGCCTCGCCACGTTCGTGATCGAGGCCGACCACATGCGCACGCGCGCCGAGCCCGACGGTGCCCCCTTGAGCGATGGTGCGGCGCCGCTGATCGGATCGAGTCCGCAGATGATCGCCCTCCGCGGACGGATCGAGCGCGTGGCAGCCACGGACTTCACGGTGCTGGTCGAGGGCGAGAGCGGCACGGGCAAGGAACTGGTGGCACGTCAGGTGCACGACATCAGTCGCCGCCGACTGGGGCCGTTTGTGGCCATCAACTGCGCGGCGCTGGTCGAGACGCTTCTCGAGGCGGAACTCTTCGGAATCGAGGATCGCACGGCCACGGGCGTACGCGGACGACGGGGGAAGTTCGAGCATGCGGATGGCGGCACGCTGTTCCTGGACGAGGTCTCCGACCTGTCGCTCACGGCGCAGGCGAAGCTGCTTCGGGCGATCCAGGACCTCACCGTGGAGCGGGTCGGCGGACAGGGTTCACGGCGCATCGATACGAGGATTGTGGCGGCCACAAATCGTCCACTGGTCGGGCTGGTGGAGCAGGGCGTGTTCCGATCCGACCTCTACTACCGTTTGAGCGGCGTCGACCTGCGGGTGCCGCCGCTGCGGGCCAGGCGTGAGGATGTTCTCGAGCTGGCGCGCTACTTCCTGGCGCGTCACGACGGGCGCGGGCGCTTCAGCCTGAGCGCTCCTGCCGTCGACGCCCTGCTGACCTACGATTGGCCCGGGAACGTGCGCGAACTCGAACGGCTCATCGAGGGCGCCGTCGCGACCGCCGATTCGCGACGGATTGGGCTCGACGATCTCCCCGTCGCGCTTCGAGGGACCTACGGCGAGTATCTGATGCCCGCCCTCCAGCGTGACGACACCATGCGCGCATGGGGCAGCCGCTATGCGAGGCTCGTCGTCGACAGGTGTGGCGGCAACAAGCGCCAGGCGTGCCGCAAGCTGGGCATCAGCTACCACACGCTACAGGCGTACCTGAGCTACCAGCCAAAGGGTGTCGCGAACGCGGCGCCGACCGGCGAGGTGTCGTCTTCTCAGGCGACGGGCGGGTGAGGCCGTAAGAGGTGCGCCGATCGGGGAGTGATCGGCCGAGCTCGTGGGTCTGCGCAGACGGTCAGTCAGGGGTTACTGCGGTCGGGGCGAGCTGGTCACGGCCGTCCAGATAGAGCGCGGTGATCGTGGGACCGTGCAGTTCGAGCGCGGACGGGCGTCCACGGTACTCGGAGGCGAGCATCCCCGTGTCGATCAGGAACACCCGCGCGTCGAGGCGCGCGCGAATGCGCGAGTCCTGCATCACGGAGTGGCCCACGACGAGACGGTGTATCCCGAGCCGTTCGAACAGGGCAGTGGCCGGCGCGGCCAGCGCCTCGTCCGGCCAGTTGGCGTAGCCGCGGAACCAGAGCGGTCCCTGCCCGGCAAGGACCCACCAGCGGTGCACCCGGAGCATCTCGTCGGCTTCCTGCAGCAGGTCGATGTCAAAGTCGTTGGTCGTGAGGCGCGCGCCGCTCTCCCGGGCCGCTTCGATGCGCGCGTTGGCGGCGGTCACCTGGTCGTGCGCCACCTCGACGACGTCCTGGAGCCTGAATGAGGGCAGGCCGAGCTCTGCGCGCACCAACCGCGCGGCGAAGCGATCGAAGCGCGTGATCTCCCCGGCAATACGGGTGTTGATGGCCTCCACCGATGCGGCCTCGATGTCGGGTGGCGGGCCGGCATGCATGAAGAGCGTACCGTCCACGACGACCGCGGCCGGCCTGGCGCGCAGCCACTTACCGTAGCGGCCTCGCGGGCCGATGGCCTCGTAGTACTCGAGGCAACCCGGGGGCCACGCGGCCATCCAGTCCTCGCGCGTCCGCTGATAGACGGGCGCGATCTCGCCGGCGTCGCGCGCGCGACGGGTCGCCAAACGCTCGTACTGCCTCCAGGCGCGCTCGCGGCGGTCTTCCGACTGCCGGTCAACGAAGGTCTCGCAGATCTCAGGAGTGACGTCGCGCAACTCCCCGAGCAGGTTCATTACTTCGTGGTTCCCGAGGAGCGCAAGGACGCGCCCCCCGGCCTTCGCCGCCTGGCTTTCGAGCGACATCAGCAGGTCGAGCACGTCCCGCACGCGACCGCCGCGGTCGGTGTAGTCGCCTGTCTGCACGAGGATGGATCGTCCGCCAGTCCAGCGGTGCTCGGCGTCGATGAGCCCGGCCTCCTGCAGGATGGCCACGAAGCCCTCGAAGTGGCCGTGGATGTCGCCAATGGCCACGATCCGGACGGGATCGCTGGCGTGCGCTGCCGGGACGAGGTGTGCGGGCGCGGCCAGGAGCATCAAGGCCGCCACTGCTGCCATGATGCCGAGCCTGACGCGCTGCGAGCCGATGAGCATGACGTCCCCTGCGGCGGGCCTCGCTCCGCGTCCCTGGTTCCGAAGCCCGACGCCTCGGTCCCGACGCGGCACCGCCCTGGCAGCCATGGTACCCCCAATGGCCGGCGTGGCACCAGCGCCGGTCCTTGGCGATCCGCGCTCCAGGGGACCCATCGACGGGAGTGGGGTCGGGGAAGGTCGCCGTCAGAGCACGACCGTGAAGACCTGGAACGGCGCCCAATAGTAGGGCTTCGGGAAGCCGTTCTTGATGAGACGGAGCTTCGCCTGTCGAAGCGCGACCGCGGTGGGTGTCCCATTGGCCACGGCCGCGTACATGTGGTCCATCAGCACGGCGGTGGAGCGGTCGTCCACGTCCCACAGCCCTGCCACGACACGACGGGAGCCGGCGCGCAGGAACGCCCATGCGAACCCCACCAGGCCCTCGCCGGCGTATGCGCGTTCACCCGCGCTGCGGCACGCCGAGACCGTGACGAGGTCCGCGGTCAGCCCCAACGCCGCAACGTCACGGGCGTAGAGCTTGAACTCCCGATCCGAGCCAGACAGGATGACGGCGGAGTCGAGCGGACTCTCAGTGTTGGCGACGGCGTGTGCCGTGAAGTGAATCACCGAGTAGGTGCCAGGCTGCGCGTCGCGGAACGATGCGGGTGACGCCCGCTCGCCTTCGATCCTCGTCAGCATGGTCCCGGCGAAGTGCCTGGCGACGCTGGCCATCTCCGCCGGCGCGTAGCTGAGCGCGGGGAACTCGGGCGCCCGCGGCTCAGGATTTCCCACCAGCAGCACCGACGCCGAGCCCGGCCGCGCGCCCTGCCGCTCGAGCATCGCCAGCGACGGCGCGACCTGAATCGTCACGTCTTCGATCCAGTACCGCTTCGGCGTCCCCGTCGTCAACGTCTCGAAATTCACGCGGTGCAGCGAGCCGTCGGGCACGATGGTCACGGTGGAGCCGCGCGGCAGGTCGGCGGCGATCGGCGCGACGAGCATTTCGAAGAGCCGTGCGCCGGCGGTGGCGCCCTCGGACAGGGGATCGGCCATCGCGTTCTGCAGCGTGGACTGGTGTTCCGCGACGAGGGCGGTGATCTCTCGCTCGGGCGGCAGGGTGACGACGCGGATCCGGTCGCCGGTGACGACCCAGACGTGCGAGGCGTCTGGACCGAGCCAGTAGAACAACAGCACGGTCCTGGCCTCCCGAGCGAGCCGCCTCAGCGCGGCGGCGCTGGGGGTGGGAGGCGCCGCGACGCTCTGGCGCTCGGCCAGGACGCGCCCGCGGCTCGAGTCGGCGATCTCCAATGCGCGGTCCACCTGACCCTCACGAAGCAGCAGGTCCACATAGCCGCGATAGAACCGAATCAGCCTGGTCGGAAAGGACAGGCGGTAGTCGGCGCGCAGGAGCGCGGAGCGCGCCTGCGCGACGGTGGCGACTGCCGCCTCGAAGTGGCGTGCGGCATCGTCAGGCCGGTTCGCGGCGACGGCCAGCCGGGCCAGTTCATCGTGTGCCAGCCAGCGGACCGCGGGGACGTCCTCCGAGATCGCGAGCGCCTCGTCGAACAGCCGTGTCGCGGCTTCAGTCTCGCCGCGTCCTGCAGCGATCTGCGCGGAGGTGACGAGAGCAAAGGCACGGCGCGCACCCTCGTTGGTCGTGGCGAAGCGGGACGCTTCGTCGTTGTAGCGAGCCGCTTCGTCCCACTCCCCGAGCGCGATGGACGCCGCCGCAAGGTTGCGAGCCCAGAGCGACGCGTCGGCCGGTATGTCCGCCTCGGCCGCGATCGTCAGTGCCTGTTGAAGGTACGTGATGCTCGTCTCGATGTCGTCCTGGAGAAAGTATGTGCTGCCGAGCTCTCCGAGCGCCTGCTGATAGTCGAGTCTGCGGCCGCCGCGATGGATCTCGACGGCGCGCTCCTGCGCGGCCACGGCCTTCTCGAACTGACCGAGGCGCGCGTAGCAGATACCGGCGTTGTTCAGGGCCTGTCCGTAAATCGTCGTCTGCCGCACATCGTCCAGCGCCAGCACCTGCTCGAACCACGAGACGGCTTCGTCGAACCGGCTGCGTAGGAGCAGGCCCATTCCGAGGTTGTTGAGCGCCTGAGCGCGGCGATAGTTGTCGCCGGCGAGCGCCGCGCGCGCGACGACGTCGGCCAGGTTGGCTTCCGCAGCCGTCCACTGCCCGGTCCGGAACTGGATCTGGCTGGTCAGAATGTCGGCGTCAAGGCGAAGCGATGCGTCGTCCGGGGCCAGGGTCAGGGCTTCCTCGATGGCGGCGGCTGCCGGCGTCAGCTGGCCTCGTGTGGTCAGCACGCGCCCCAGCAGGTACTGCTGCCGCGCGCGCAGGGCGTCGAACTCGGCGTCGGCCGGAAGCGGCGCTTCAAGCAGGGCCTGCGCCGCGTCCATCTCGAGCCTCGAGATGAGGAGGTCGGCGCGAAGCAGGTGGAAGCGCCACATCCACACGGCATCGTCCGCGAGACCACGGCCCTCCAGGATCGGGTCGATACGTCCCGCGGCGGCCGCGAGGTCTCCACGACGCAGATCCGACTGCGCGGCCGAGTAGGCGTCGTCGAGGTCGGGTCCGGTCCCGCACGCGCACGCGGTTGCTGCCAGCGCGAGGACGGCCAGCGCGCGCTTCATCGCCATGCCTCCTGCCCTGGAGCGTGTCAGCGACGGCCCCAGCGCGTCAGATGGACCACGATCCGTTGACGTCGACCTCACCGTATCCGCTTGCGCCCCCGGTTGGCGACCCCAACTGCAGCCGGACCATCGTGAGCCGTCGGGTGCTGGCCTTGATGATGATTTCCCCGAAGTGAATCCTGCCGAAGTTGGGGATCCGCACCACATTGTGGTCGATCTCGGCGCCCGGAAAGGGCGTCCCTTCCCAGCGAATGTCCCGGACGATGGTGCCGAGGATGAAGCCGCTTTCCTTGATCAGGCGGCCGCGCACCGGGACCGCCTTTCCGCGGACGGTCGTCAGCATGTTGAACAGCCGTCCGTGCGCCTTGACGAACTTCGGGTCGTCGGCGGCGGTGAGAAGCTTGGCGCGCGTATCGAACCGCTGGAAGAGCCTCTTCTCGAGCTCGATGACGAGCTTGTGCCGGCCGACCGAGACGCCTTCGATGAGCGTGTCGTCGCCGAGCCGGATCGAGGCCTCATAGCTGGCTGACGGTGATGTCGAGGACAACGATGCGCGGAGGCGCTTGATGCGCAGTTCGGGCTCCGGCGGGCTGGCGGAGAGGTCGCCGACGGAAAGATCCTTGATCTCGGCGTTGACGTGAGTCGTCGAGGTCAGCGCTTCCTCGGCAAGCTTGCCGTGGGTCACGGCCACGGCCTTCGCGTGGTCGTCGAAGAGCCCCTCGGCGAACGTGCTCGCGAACCCGATCCGCACGGCCTTGCCGAACTGAAGGCCGCGTGCCGACCATACGGAACGTCCCCCCGAGACGGACAAGGCGCTAGCCCCGCTGGATGCCAGCACCACGTCGGTGGGGCGCACGAGACGGCCTCCGAAGGCGACGGCGCTGCCGTTGAAGATGAATCGGCGGGTGAGGTCCATCGTGGTCTCCACGCGATGCCGCGTGGCGACACCGCCTATTGCTGCATCACGGCGAAGCGATAGTCCGTCGCCGCAGGATCGCCGGCGCCGGCCCGGACTGAGAGCACGTAGCTCCCGTCGTTCGCCAACGCCGCACCCGGGATCAGCAGGAGGAGCGGGGCGCCGGGGGGAGGCGCCGCGACCACTCCGGACGCGACCGACTGGCCGCCGGGTGTGCGCAAATCATACTCCAGGCGCGCGCCCGTGGAGACGCCGGCGAGCTCAACGGCCAGCGTGACGGGGCCCGTCGCGGGACGGGCGACAACGGGTTCGGCCCCGCGGCTCGCCGGGCGCAGCGTCACCGGCACCAGCACCTGCGTGCCGACCACCTGTTCCCGCAGTGAGGGCACGACCCACACGGCCTGGTATGTCGTGGCGAGCGCCAGTACGGCGGCGGCCGCCCAGGGCACGAAGACCGCCGGCGTCCAGGCGCGGCGCGGCCGGAAGGCGGTGACGGTGGCCGGCGTCGCCGCGGCCACGGGCGGAGCGGCGGGCTGCGCCAGGCCGGCCCTGGCGCCGTCACGCATCAGCGCCGCAATCCGGAGGTCGTCCGCGCACACCTCGCAGTCGAAGTAATGCGCCTCGAACGCGTCTCGATCGGCCTCGGGCATCTCGTTCAACAGATACCGCTCGACCGCGTGCGTCTCGATGGCTTGTGCGTGGGTCATGGCGCTACTCCGACGCCTCCTCGAACCGTTGCCGGAAGCGGGCCTTGGCACGATGCACCAGGACACGCAGATGATTGCGATCGACGCTCAGTTCCCGACAGATCTCGTCCTTGTCGCGCTCGTCGAAGAACAGCCAGCGCAGCAGCATCCGCTCGCGGTCGGGGAGTCCCGAGAGGGCCCGAGCCACCTTCTGCCGCTCGTCGGCGGCCATCAACCCGTGCTCGGCGTCTGGGCCGTGGTCGGCCACCTGGTCGTGGCCCTCGGGGAGCGGCTGCACACGGGTGCCCGCTCGATAGAACTCGAACAGCACGTTGTTGCAGACGCTGTTGACGAATGCGCCCAGGCTCTCGGCCGAGGCGAGGCCGCCCTTTTGCTTGAGGGTGGTCAGGACCCGCCTGAAGGTCTCCTGTTTGGCGTCTTCGACCTGGGCAGGGGAGCGGAGCCGGGAGCGCAGCTTGAGCGCGAGCAGGGTGCCAAAGTAGCTGGCGAAGTGCCTCTCGGTGTCGGGGTCTTCCGCCACGAGCCGCTGGACGTAGCCCTGATCGAATTGGAAGCGCTCGAACTGCAAGGGGGCGATCGTAGTCGAGCGCGGTTCCCCGCGCAACCGGCCGGCGTGCCCTCGCGGCAGCAGGCTGGGCCCCACCGTTGTGCACAAAGCGACAGCCACGACATCCTCCCGGTGGCATCCTCAGTGAGGTGCGGCCCTGACGGCGCGATCGCCCCCGTGCCGCATCCGCCCAATTGCCGCGTCCCGCCTCACCCGGCAAATCCGTCATCTGCGGTAATGGTGCAACGAGGGAACGCATCGTTACAGCCGGCTGCCGGGCCGGGATGTAACGATTCGAGCCCGCCCGGCACTAGCCGGTGTCGGACGCGAAATGGGAACTCTCACGACGTCCGGCTGAGGCTCAAGGATCATGAACATCGCGTGCACAGACGTTCGATTGATTGGCGCCAGCGCGGCGCATCGCTCCCTGAACGCCGATATCGAGGCGGCGGCCGCCTACGACGCCAAGGTGCTCATCACCGGCGAAACCGGGGTCGGCAAAGACGTGGTGGCGCGCCTCATCCACCAGCGAAGCGCCCGGCGCGCCCGGCCGCTGGCGGCCATCAATTGCGCGGGCCTGTCGGACACCCTGCTCGAGTCGGAACTCTTCGGACACGTGCGGGGGAGCTTCACCGGCGCGTATCGGGACAAGCCGGGCCTCTTCGAGGCCGCGGATCGCGGCACGGCGTTTCTGGATGAAGCCGGCGAGATGAGCGCCCGCATGCAGGGCGTGCTCCTGAGGTTCCTCGAGACCGGAGAACTGCAGCGTGTCGGGCAGGAGCGCGGAAGCCGGCGGGTCAACGTCCGAATCATTGCGGCGACCAACCGCAACCTGGCGGAGCAGGTCGCGTCCGGACATTTCCGGGAAGATCTGTACTACCGGCTCAATGTCATCCGCATCCACGTGCCCGCCTTGCGACAGCGACCCGACGACATCCCGGCCCTCTTCGATCACTTCGCGCACGAGTGCGCGCGGGAGAGCGGCGTGGCGGCCCGGACCCTGACGCCGGAGGCGGAGCAGCGGCTGCGAGACCACCGCTGGCCTGGCAACGTGCGCGAACTGAGGAACCTCGTGCAGCGTCTCGTCATCATCGCGCCCGGCGAGCCGGTCCTGGCCCGGGATGTGAGGGACCTCGAGCCGGCCGCGGCACTGGTGGCGTTCACGCCAGCGGGTCACTCCGCGACCGGACCCGGCCGGGACGCCACGAGCGATCTCCTCCGGCGCATGACGTCGGGAGGCGAATCGTTTTGGTCCGTCGTGCACGAACCGTTCATGGCTCGCGACCTGTCACGCGACGAGCTGCGTGCCGTGGTCCGTGCGGGTCTCGAACAGGCTGCGGGCAACTACCGGGCTCTGGTGGGGATTTTCGGGATGAAGGACGCGGAGTACAAGCCGTTCCTGCGGTTCCTTCGCAAGCACGGCTGCCACGTGCCGTTCCAGCCGTTCCGGGCGCTCCGCATGCGGCCCGCAACGATCACATCGTCGCGGCCGGCGGCGGGATACCCCCACGCCATCGGCATGTAGGGGCGGTGTCGGCACGACGAGGCGCTCGGAAGCCGGCGACGGTTTCGCCCGGCTGGGCCAGCGTGTATGATTAGCCGGGAGCCGGCCCGCGACGGGCCCTCCCGCTCCGCACGCCGACCGTTCGAGACACCCATGACCGAGCCGACCGGCACGTCCCTCCGCAAGACCCCGCTTCACGCGTCGCATGTTGCCCTCGGCGCTCGCATGGTGGCCTTCGGCGGCTGGGACATGCCGGTCGAGTACGCCGGCATCACGGCCGAGCACCTGGCTGTCCGCCAGGCGGCCGGGCTCTTCGACGTCTCCCACATGGGGGAGATCGAGATCGCCGGCAAGGACGCCCTTGCCGCCGTGCAGCACATCACCAGTAACGACGCCAGCAAGCTGCAAGTGGGACAGGCGCAATACTCCGCGCTGACGACCCCCGCAGGCGGTTTCGTGGACGATGTGCTTGTCTACCGGTTCGGCCCGAGCCACTTCCTGCTGGTGGTCAATGCCGGCAACATCGAGAAGGACCACGCCTGGATCGCGGCGCACGCCCCCGAGGCCGGCGACGTGGCCATCGTCAACTCGAGCGATCGGTACGCGCTTGTCGCCGTGCAGGGCCCGAGCGCCCGTGCCATCGTCCAGTCGCTGACGGCCATCAACCTCGACGACATCAAGTACTACTGGTTCGCCCACGGAGAGATCGCGGGCGTGCGGGGCACGGTGTCGCGCACAGGCTACACCGGAGAGGACGGCGTAGAGATTTTCGTACCGCCGCAGTTCGCCGCACGTCTGTGGGACGAGCTGCTGAAGGCCGGTGCGGATCACGGGCTCCAGCCCTGCGGGCTGGGGGCGCGCGACACGCTGCGCCTCGAGGCGGGCATGCGGCTCTACGGCAACGACATGGACGAGACGACCAGCGTCGTCGAGTGCGATCTCAACTGGATTGTCGGCTGGAGCAAGCCGTCGTTCATCGGCGCCGACGTGCTGCGTGCGCAGAAGGCACAGGGCGCGACGCGCAAGATCGTGGGCTTCGAGATGCTCGACCGCGCCATCGCGCGCCACGGCCACGCCGTCCTGAAGGACGGCGAGCCCGTCGGACACGTGTCGAGCGGCACGCAGACGCCCTTCCTGAAGAAGGCCATCGGCATGGCGTACGTGCCGCTGGCGATGACCTCGCCGGGCACTGAGTTCGAGGTCGATGTCCGCGGCCGCCGGGCCCGCGCGCGTGTCGTGCCCATGCCGTTCTACAAGCGCACGAGGAGCTGACTATGTATCCTGCCGACCTCAAGTACACGAAGGATCACGAGTGGATCCGCCTCGAGGGCGGAACCGGTGTCGTGGGCATCACGGACTACGCGCAGAAGCAGCTCGGCGACGTGGTGTACGTGGAACTGCCGGACGTGGGAGCCATGGTGACGGCCGGAGAGTCGTTCGGCACCATCGAGTCGGTCAAGGCCGTTTCGGAGCTCTTCGCACCGGTCAACGGTGAGATCATCGAGGTGAACTCGGCGCTGCGCGACACGCCCGAAGCCATCAACGCGCAGCCGCACGACACGTGGATGGTGAAGATCCGGATGGCCGGCGAGCCGGCCGACCTCCTCGACGCGGCGGCGTACGCCGACCTCGTGAAGTAGCGCCCGAGCCTTCCCAGTCCACGCGAATCCGCCATGACCCTGCACGCCAGCGATCTGTTTCCCTGCCGACACATCGGCCCCCGCCCCGACGAACTCGACGACATGCTCTCGGCGGTCGGAGCGGCGTCGCTCGACCAGTTGATCGACGAAGCCATTCCCGCCAGCATCCGGATGGCGGCGCCGCTGCGCCTGCCACCGCCCGAGAGCGAGGCGGCATATCTCTCCCGGCTCGCGGGCGTAGCCTCCAAGAACACGGTCCGCAGGAGTCTCATCGGCCTTGGCTACTACGACACCCACACGCCGAGCGTCGTTCGACGGTGCCTGTTCGAGAACCCCAGCTGGTACACGCCCTACACGCCCTACCAGGCCGAGATCGCGCAGGGACGCCTCGAGTCGCTCCTGAACTTCCAGACGATGGTCAGCGATCTGACGGGGATGGCAGTGGCGACCGCCTCGCTGCTCGACGAAGGCACCGCGGCGGGGGAGGCGATGACGCTCCTGCACCGTGTGCAAACGCGCAGGCTGCCAGACAACGCCGTCTTCCTCGTGTCCGACCGCTGCTACCCGCAGACGATCGACGTGCTGCGCAGCCGCGCCGAACCGCTCGGCATCTCGCTGGCCGTGGGGCCGGTCGATCGGATGGACTTCAGCGACGCGCGCGTCTTCGCCGCCCTGGTGCAGAGCCCCGACGAGGCCGGCCGTGTCGACGACCTGCGGTCCTTCATCGAGCACGCGCACGCGGCCGGCGTGCTGGTGGCGGTCGCGACCGATCTGCTGGCGCTGACCCTGACCACACCGCCAGGAGAGATGGGCGCCGATGTGGTGCTGGGCAACGCCCAGCGCTTCGGTGTCCCGATGGGCTTCGGCGGCCCGCACGCCGCGTTCTTCGCCACACGCACGGAGTACGTGCGGCACACGCCGGGTCGTATCATCGGCGTCTCGGTGGATGCGCACGGCCGGCGGGCGTACCGCATGTCACTGCAGACGCGCGAGCAGCACATCCGCCGCGAGAAGGCGACATCCAACATCTGCACCGCGCAGGCCCTGCTGGCCAACATGGCCGCGATGTACGGCGTCTACCACGGCCCCGACGGTCTGACGACGATCGCGCGGCGGGTCCATGCCTACGCACGTCTGCTCGACCAGGCGATACGGGGACTGGGCTTCAACCAGCAGAACGGCACGTACTTCGACACGCTCCGCGTGCTGGCCGAGCCGTCGCAGATCGTGGCCCTGCACGAGGGCGCCGCGGCGGCGGGATTCAACTTCCGCGTGGTGGGCGACACGGCACTGGGCATAGCGCTCGACGAAACGGTGACCAGCGACGATGTGGACGTGCTGATCGAGATCTTCGCGCGGGTGGCCGGCCGGCCCTCGCGCCCTGAGTGGACCGGCCCTGCCGCCCAGGCGCCCGAGGTCCTGCCCGAGCCGCTGCGACGGACCTCGGCGTTCATGACCCATCCGGTCTTCCATGCGCACCGGTCAGAGACGCAGCTGATGCGCTACCTGAAGCAGCTCGAGCGAAAGGACATCGGCCTCGACATTTCGATGATCCCGCTGGGATCGTGCACGATGAAGCTGAACGCGGCGACTGAGATGTACCCGGTGTCCTGGCCGCAGTTCTCCCGGGTGCACCCCTTCGCGCCGGCCGACCAGACGGAAGGCTACGCGCAGATCTGCCGCGAGCTCGAGGAGGCGTTGTGCGAGATCACCGGCTTTGCCGCCGTTTCCCTGCAGCCCAATTCCGGCGCGCAGGGGGAGTTCGCGGGGCTGATGGTGATTCGGGCCTATCAGCGCGATCGCGGGGAGGGCCATCGCGACGTGGTGTTGATTCCCGCCTCGGCGCACGGGACCAACCCGGCCAGCGCGGTGATGGCGGGCTACCGTGTCGTGGTGGTGGCTGCCGACGCGAGCGGCAACATCGACGTGGCCGATCTGAAGGCCAAGGCGGCGCAGCACCATGACGCGCTTGCCGGGCTGATGGTGACGTATCCCTCTACGCACGGGGTGTTCGAGGACGCGATCCGCGACATCTGCACCACGGTGCACGAGCACGGCGGGCAGGTGTACATGGACGGCGCCAATATGAACGCGCAAGTCGGGCTGACGAGCCCCGCGTTGATTGGCGCAGACGTGTGCCACTTGAACCTGCACAAGACGTTCGCCATCCCGCATGGCGGGGGCGGTCCGGGAATGGGGCCGATCGGCGTGGCCGCGCATCTGGCTCCGTACCTGCCCGGCCACCCGTTGCGCGATGTGGGTGGCAACCGCGCCATCCCTGCGGTGTCCGCGGCGCCGTGGGGAAGCGCCAGCATCCTGCTCATCTCGTACGGCTATATCCGTCTGCTGGGCGGGACCGGCGTCACCGACGCGACGAAGTACGCCATCCTGAACGCCAACTACATCAAGGCGCGGCTCCAGCCGCACTACGATGTGCTCTACACCCGTGCCAACGGGCGCGTCGCGCACGAGATGATCTTCGACCTGCGCAAGTTCAAGGCGCACGGCGTCGAGGAGGGCGATGTGGCCAAGCGCCTGATGGACTACGGCTTCCACGCGCCGACCGTCTCGTTCCCCGTGCCGGGCACGATCATGATCGAGCCGACGGAGAGCGAGGACAAGGCACAGCTCGACCGGTTCTGCGATGCGCTCATCGCGATTCGCGGCGAGATCGAGGATGTGGTGACGGGCAAGGCGGACGCGAAGGACAACGTGCTGAAGAACGCGCCTCACACGGCGGCCGTGGTCGCCGCCGACACCTGGACGCACCCCTACTCCCGCGAGCAGGCCGCGTTTCCCTTCCCGTGGGTGCGCGACCAGAAGTTCTGGCCCAGCGTGAGCCGCATCGACAATCCGTACGGCGACCGCAACCTGATGTGCGTCTGCCCGCCGATGGAAGCGTACGCGTAGGAGAGGGAGGCCGGGCCGGTTGACGCCGGCTGCTCACGCGAGGAGGCGGGCGGCCGTCAGACGACCCGTTCCTCGGGTGCCGTCAGGATCTCGGCCTTGCGCCGGTACTCGGCGAGCAGCGCCTGCGTGATCGGTCCCGGACGTCCGCTGCCGATCACCGAGTCGTCCACCCGCACGATCGGCACGATTTCCTTCGTTGTGCTGGTCAGAAACACCTCGTCCGCACCGAAGAGGTCGGCGTCCTTGAGCAGCGTTTCCTCCACGCGGTAGCCAAGCTCTGCGCCAATCTCCAGGACGAATGCCCGCGTAATGCCGGCGAGGAGGCCCGCCTCGAGGCCAGGCGTGCGCACGACGCCGCCGGAGACGATGAAGAGGTTCGACTGCGCGCACTCCGACAGTTCCCCGCGGAAGTTGCGGAAGACGCCCTCCACCGCGCCGCGCTTGAGCGCCTGCTGCATGCCGAGCGCGTTGTTCATCAGATTGTTGCTCTTGATGAGCGGGCTCACCGACTGCGGGTGGTTGCGGACCACGTCCACCATCGCGACGGTCACGCCGCGCGCGTACTGATCCGCCGGCTGCGGGACGTGCGGCTTCGCGATGACGACGACGGAAGGCGTGGGTGTGGCCGCGGGGTCGTAGGTGAGCTCGCCGATGCCACGTGTGAGGAGGATGCGCACGTAGGCGTCGCTGGTGGAGCCATCCGCCTGCCGGCCCAGGCCGGCGGCCGCCATGGTCTCCTTCGCGCGTCGCAGGAACTCGTCGTCCGCGTGCGGCACCTCAAGGGCGATCATCGCTGCCGACGCGCGCATCCGCTGCATGTGCCGGTCAAAGAGCAGCGGTTCCCCGTGGTAGGTGCGGCACACCTCGTAGACGCCCTCGCCGAAGACAAAGCCGTGGTCGAAGACCGAGATGGTGGCATGCGCGGCGTCCGTCAGGACGCCGTTCACGTTGACGAAGACGGCAGGCATGGCGGGGGAAGCGTACTCCAGGATGGTGCTAGAGTGCTAGGGCGGGGGAGCGAGCGGACGGCGGGGGCCGGCGTTGCTCCCACGGGGTCACGATGCGAATTCTCAACACCGCGCAGATGCGTGAGGCCGATCGGCGGACCATCGACGAGATCGGTATTCCTTCGATCGTCCTGATGGAGAACGCCGGACGGCAGGTCGTCGCCGCCATCGAGTCCCTCTACAGCGACTTGCTCGAGCGGACGATCGCCGTCGTCTGCGGTCGCGGCAGCAACGGGGGCGACGGGTTCGTTGTGGCGCGGACGCTGCAGCAGCGGGGCGCGGATGTGTCGGTGTTCCTGATCGGTCAGGTGGCAGCCGTCTCCGGAGACGCCCGCGTGAACCTCGAGGTGCTCGGACGGCTCGGCGTGACGGTCGTCGAGGTCGCCGACGAACAGGCTTGGGAGCTGCACTTCTCGGAGGTCGCCCAGAGCGATCTCATCATCGACGCGATCTTCGGGACGGGGCTGCGCGGCCCGCTGACGGGGATGCTCGAAACCGTGGTCGCCGACCTCAACGCGGCAGGAATCCCGATCGTGTCGATCGATCTGCCGTCGGGCATGTCCGCCGACACCGCGGACCTGGCCGGCGAGACGGTGGACGCGGCCGTGACCGTCACGCTCGCCGCCCCCAAGCTTCCGCTGATTCTGCCGCCTGCGGAGGGCCGCGCGGGTGAGGTCGTGATTGCGGACATCGGCATTCCCGGAGCGGTCATCGATGCCGTCGAGGGCTCGCGGGTGGTGCTGCTGACGCGCGAACGGATGCGGGCCTGCCTCGTGCCGCGCGAGCCGGGATCGCACAAGGGCGACTACGGGCGCGTGGCGGTGGTGGCCGGCTCGCGGGGCAAGACCGGTGCCGCGATCCTCGCCGCGCAGGGCGCCCTGCGCTCCGGCGCCGGCCTCGTCACCGTCGTGTCGCCGCGGTCGTGCCAGGCGATTGTCGCCGCGCAGGGCCTGGAGTTCATGACCGACGGCGTCGACGAGACCGTGGACGGCACGATCGACTACGCCGCGCTCGAGTACGTGCTTGGCCTGGATGCTGACGTCATCGCCGCGGGTCCCGGGCTGGGACGCGGGGAGGGCGTCACGACATTCGTGCGGGGCCTTGTGGAGCGCGGCGAGGTGCCGCTGGTGCTGGATGCGGACGCCCTCAACGCGTTCTCCGACGAACCGTCGGCTCTCGTCGGCCGCGAGGGACGCGACATCATCATCACGCCGCATCCCGGCGAGATGGCCCGTCTCGTCGGGGCGACCGTCGAGGACGTCCAGGCCAACCGGCTGGGCATCGCCGTGGACTTCGCCACCACACACCGGGTCTACGTCGTCCTCAAGGGGTATCGCACGATCATCGCCGCGCCGAACGGCCACGCCTACATCAATCCCACCGGATGCCCGGGCATGGCCACGGGCGGGACGGGCGATGTGCTGACGGGCATGGTGGCCGCCTGGCTTGCGCAGCTGCTCGATCCCGAGGTGGCAGCGCAGATTGCCACCTATCTGCACGGCGTAGCCGGCGAGCTCGCGGATGCCGACGAAGGGGAGGTGGCGATGACGGCGGTGGACCTGATTTCGCACCTCGGGGACGCGGCGCTCGAGCTCTCGGCGCGCCGCCGCGTCGTTGCCAAGGCAGAGTGAGCGGCACCACGTTGACGTCCCGCTCGGAGCAGGAGACGCGCGGAATCGCCGCCGCCGTCGCGCGAGCGCTGGCGCCAGGTGCCGTGGTCCTGCTGTCCGGCGATCTGGGTGCCGGCAAGACAGTGTTCGTGCGCGGCCTCGCGGAAGGGCTCGGGATCGACCCTGGAGAAGTCACCAGCCCCACCTTCACCCTGGTGCACCACTACGACGGCGGCCGGCTCCCGCTCGTGCACGTGGATCTCTATCGGCTGGATGCCGCGGACCTGGACGAGGTGGGGCTGGACGAGGACGTCGCCGCCCGCGGCGTGCTGGCCGTTGAATGGCCCGAGCGCCTGATGCACGATTTCCCAGGCGCAACACGGGTCACGATCGGCGATCGGGGTGAGGAGGCAAGGTCGATCGAGATCAGCGGCCCGACGCTCGCTGATCCGTGACGATGCTATTCTTGGGGCATGGCGGTGCCGCTTCGTCCAGGCCGGCCGGCGACATATGACGATCTGATGAAGGTACCGGATCACCTGGTGGCCGAGATCGTCGACGGCGAGCTGCACAGCTCGCCGCGCCCGGCGCCACGGCACGCCGCGGCCAGCTCCGGTTTGGGAGGCGCGCTGCACGGGCCGTTCGATCGCGGACGTGACGGTCCGGGCGGCTGGTACATCCTCGACGAGCCGGAACTGCACCTCGGCCCCGATGTGCTCGTTCCCGACCTTGCCGGCTGGCGGCGCGAGCGATTGCCGGCGTTGCCGGAGGAGGCCTACTTCTCGCTGGCGCCGGACTGGATCTGCGAGGTGCTGTCGCCGGCGACCGCCGCGCTCGATCGGATCAAGAAGCTGGCGGTCTACGCGCGCGAACGGGTCGCCAATGCGTGGCTCGTCGATCCGATGGCCTTCACCGTGGAAGTGCTCCACCTCGAGGATGGCCGGTGGGTCATCGTCTCCTCCTGTGGGGGCGCGGACGTCGTGTCGCTACCGCCCTTCGACGCCATGCCGCTCGATTTGACGACGCTGTGGGAACTTCCCGCTCGTCGGAAATGACCACGGTCACTCCGCCCGCACCGTGATCGCCGGATCGATGCGGGCCGCGCGGGGCGCGGGCAGCACGCCGGCCACACACCCCAGCGTCAACAGCACGAGCGCCGCCCCGGCGTACGCGAGCGCGTCGGTCTCGCTGATGCGGTAGAAGAGCGACTGCAGCGTCCGTGACGCGGCGTCGCCCACGGGCAGGCCGATGACGATGCCAAGGGCCGTCAGCGGGGCGCTGGAACGCCAGCGTGTCGAGCACGCTGAACATCGCGGTGTTGGCGCCGATGCCGAGGGCGAGTGTGATCACCGCCGCCATGGCGAAGCCGGGCGAGCGGCGGAAGTGCCTGAAGGCGTGTGTGACGTCCTGGAACAGGGCGTCGACGTGCGCACCTATCTTCACGTCCCTCACTTCTTCCTTGAGTGGCTCGATCCCGCCGATCTCCAGGCTGGCGGCCCGTCGCGCGTCCTGCGCTGACATGCCCCGGGTGACCCTCTCGTCGACCAGCAGGTCGACCATCGCCCGCAGCTCCTCGTCGAGCTCACGCTCCATGCGTTCGCGCTGCAGCAGGTTGCGCAGTAGGCTTCGGACACGCGCCAGGTCGAGCGTGCCTTGCAGGACGACGGCGCGGGTTGCGGGCATGAGGCTCCTATCGTGTGTCGATAGGATCGCGCGCCTCATTCCTATCGGATGTCAATAGGAGGCCGGGAAGCAGGGATCCGGCCCCCAATCCCCGATCCTGTTTCTCATTCCACCCGGTAGTTCGGCGCTTCCTTGGTGATCGTCACGTCGTGGACGTGGCTCTCGCGGTGGCCGGCGCTCGTGATCTGGATCATGTGCGCGTCGCGCTGGAGATCTGGAATCGTCGCCGCGCCGCAGTACCCCATGCCGGCGCGCAGGCCGCCGACGAGCTGGTGGATCACCATGGCCATACTGCCCTTGTGCGCCACCCGGCCCTCGATGCCTTCGGGCACCAGCTTCTCGTGACCGCCACCCTTGCCGGCCGGGCTCGTCCCGCTCTCGATCTCGAAGTCGTCCTGGAAGTAGCGGTCGCGGCTGCCCTGGCGCATCGCGCCAATCGACCCCATCCCGCGGTACTCCTTGAACGTGCGGCCCTGGTAGAGGATCAACTCGCCCGGACTCTCGTCCGTGCCGGCAAACAGGTTGCCGATCATCACGGCGCTCGCGCCCACCGCGAGCGCCTTCACGACGTCGCCGGAGAAGCGGATGCCGCCGTCGGCAATCACGGGGATGCCGTGCCGGGCCGCGGCCTGCGCGCACTCGTGGACGGCGGTGATCATCGGCACCCCGATGCCCGCGACCACCCGCGTCGTGCAGATGGACCCCGCGCCGATGCCCACCTTGACGGCGTCCACGCCTCTGGCGATCAACGCCTCGGTGGCGTCGGCGGTCGCCACGTTCCCGGCGATGAGCGCCACATCCGGAAACGCCAGCCGCAGCTGCTCGACGATGTTCAGGACGCCCTGCGAGTGCCCGTGGGCCGTATCGACCACGAGGACATCGACGTGGGCCGCCACGAGCGCGGCTGCTCGCTGCAGCGTGTCGCGGGCAATGCCGACCGCCGCGCCCACGCGGAGCCGGCCGAGGTCGTCCTTGCAGGCGTCCGGATACCGGATCGCCTTCTGGATGTCCTTGACCGTGATGAGCCCCTTCAGCCGGTAGTCCTGATCCACGACCAGGAGCTTTTCCACCTTGCGCTGGTGGAGGATCTCGCGCGCTTCGTCGAGCGTGGTGCCGACGCCGACCGTGATGAGATTGTCCCGCGTCATCACTTCCGAGACGGTCCGATTGATGTTTGTCTCGAAGCGAAGGTCGCGGTTCGTGAGGATGCCGACGAGCCGGCCCTCCTTGCTGCCATCTTCGGTGATCGGAACGCCGGAGATCCGGTACCGCTGCATCAGTTCCAGCGCTTCGCTGATGCGGCGGTGGGGAGAGAGGGTGATCGGGTTGACGATCATCCCGCTCTCCGACCGTTTGACCCGGTCCACCTCGGAGGCCTGCTCCTCGATCGGCAGGTTCTTGTGAATCACCCCGAGTCCGCCGAGCTGCGCCATCGCGATGGCCATCTCCGACTCGGTCACGGTGTCCATCGCGGCGCTCAGCATCGGCACCGTGAGCGCGATGTGCTTCGTCAGGCGCGTCGCGACGTCCACCTGGGCCGGCAGCACGTTCGAGTAGCGCGGGACCAGCAGGACGTCGTCAAAGGTGAGCGCCGTGTCGAGGCGCAGGGCGAGGGAGGTCGAGGCGGTGCTGTCGGTCCTGGTGGTCATGCGCCGTGGCACTTCTTGAACTTCTTGCCGCTGCCGCACCAACAGGGGTCGTTGCGGCCGATCTTGGGTTCGTCGCGCTTCACCGTCTTGATCGGAGCGTCGTCGCCGCCGACGCGCGCGGGCTGGCGCGGCCGGCCCTCTGCGGCGCCGCCGGCCCCGAAGGCCGGGGCGGGCTGGCCGGACGGGGCGCTGTAGCTCAGGGCGGTCTGGCGCCTGGGCGCAGGGGCGGCCGGCACCACCGCCTCTGCGCCTTCGCCCTGCACGATGGGGCGCAGCCACCAGAGGTAGCGGACGACTTCCTCGTCGATCCGCTTCTTCATGTCCTGGAAGAGCGCGAAGCTCTCCTTCTTGTACTCGACCAGGGGATCGCGCTGTCCGTAGCCGCGCAACCCGATGCCTTCCTTGAGGTGGTCGAGCGAATACAGGTGGTCCTTCCACTGCGAGTCCACGACGTGGAGCATGACGTCGCGTTCGAGCCGGCGCATCGCCTCGGCGGGCACGATGCGCTCCTTGTCGTCGTACTTGGCCGCGATCCGCGCGAACAGCGCGTCCCGCATATCGTCGGCGCCGACCTGCTCGAACTCGACGGCCGCATAGTCCGCATCGTCGAGCGCGAAGACCTGCCCGAGGTCACGCCGGAGGCTGTCGAGATCCCACTCGTCGACCTCGACGTCGTCGGCGCAGTAGAGCGCCATCCGTTCGTCGAGCAGCTCCTCGGCGGTCGCCATCACGTAGCCGCGGGTGTCGGTGACTTCCTCGGGGTTCAGGTGCACCTGTCCCTCGAGAATCTCGCGCCGGAGCGTGTAGACGCTCTCGCGCTGCTTGTTCATCACGTCGTCGTACTCGAGCAGGTGCTTGCGGACGGAGAAGTTCTGAGCCTCGACCTGTTTCTGCGCGCGCTCGATGGCCTTGGTGACCATGCCGTGCTCGATGGGGACGCCTTCCTCCATCCCGAGCTTCTCCATCAGGCCCGAGATGCGATCGGACCCGAAGATCCGCATGAGGTCGTCCTCGAGCGACAGGTAGAAGCGGGAGCTGCCCGGGTCGCCCTGGCGGCCGGCGCGGCCCCGAAGCTGGTTGTCGATGCGGCGAGCCTCGTGGCGCTCGGTGCCGAGGATGTGCAGCCCCCCGACGCTGACGACGGCCTCGTGGTCCGCCGCGCACTGCGCGCGGAAATGTCCGAACACCCGGTCCCAGTCGGCCCGCGGGACGCGGTAGAACGCGTCGACATGGAAGAAGTAGACGTACTCCTCGTCGTCGACGAACTTCTCGTCGCCCTTGGCGAGCTTCTCCGCGACGTCCTCGGCGATGCACTGCTGGCGCGCCATGTGCTCGGGGTTGCCGCCGAGCAGGATGTCGGTGCCGCGGCCGGCCATGTTGGTGGCGATGGTGACGGTGCTTCGCGCGCCGGCCTGAGCCACGATCTCGGCTTCCTGCGCGTGGTACTTCGCGTTGAGCACCACGTGCTTGATCCCGCGGCGCTTCAGCATCTCCGAAATGCGCTCGGACTTCTCGATCGAGACGGTGCCAACGAGCACGGGCCGCTCCTTGGCCTGCTGTTCGATGATGTCATCGACGATGGCGGCGTACTTCTCGGCCTGGCTCTTGTAGATGAGGTCCGGCTCCTCAATCCGCGCCATGGGCCGGTTCGTGGGAATGACGATGACGTCGAGGTTGTAGATCTTGGCGAACTCGGGAGCCTCGGTGTCGGCGGTGCCCGTCATGCCCGAAAGCTTCTTGTACTTGCGGAAGTAGTTCTGGAAGGTAATGGTCGCGAGCGTCTGGTTCTCGCGCTCGATCTTGACCCCCTCCTTGGCCTCGACCGCCTGGTGGAGGCCGTCGCTCCAGCGGCGGCCGGGCATCAGGCGCCCGGTGAACTCGTCCACGATCACGACCTGGCCGTCCTTGATCATGTACGCGACATCACGGTGGTAGTGCGTGTGCGCGCGCAGGGCCTGGTTGATGTGGTGGAGCAGCGGCATGTTGGCGGGATCGTAGAGCCCGCCAGGCTGCATCCGGTGCGCGAGCAGCTGCTCGCATTTCGCCATGCCGGTCTCGGTGAGCGTGGCGGTCTTGTGCTTCTCGTCAACGACGAAGTCGCCCGACGCCTCGAGGCGGTCGCGATCCTCGCCCTTCATCTGGCCCTGGTGCACCTCGCCCTTGACGAGCCGCGGCACGACCCGGTCCACCTCGTAGTACAGGTCGGTGGACTCCTCGGCAGGCCCCGAGATGATGAGGGGCGTCCGCGCCTCGTCGATCAGGATGCTGTCGACCTCGTCGACGATCGCGTAGTTGTGCGGTCGCTGCACCATGCTCGCGACGTCGAATTTCATGTTGTCGCGCAGGTAGTCGAAGCCGAACTCGTTGTTCGTGCCATAGGTGATGTCGCAGTCGTAGGCCTGCTG
>CAZNOC010000009.1:0-3427 GCA_964574545.1 uncultured Bifidobacteriaceae bacterium
ACCCACGGGATTCCGAGCCGTCCGACCGCGAGGTCCACTTCGTATCGCGGCGTGGCCGGCGCCGCTGCAGCGCCGCCAGGCCGCCTCTCGATCGGGTCACGCGGGGACGGCGACAACGCGCGGAGCCGAGACGACAGCGCGCGCGGTACGGTGAGCGACGGCGGGTCGAGCGTGCGGATGGACCCGTAGACAAGCGGGCCCCCGGCGCCGGGCCCGACCCAGGAGAGCTGGATCCAGGCCGGCGTGATCAAGTGCCCCCCTTGGGGGTAGCGTTCGGCCAGGGCCTGCACATCGAGCCCCACATCCACGGGCACGAGCCGGCTGGGGCCGTGCCACTCGTCCAGCCCTTCTGCCGCCCTCATGGACCGCCGGAGTTCCACCGCCCGCCACGCGTCGCCCTCGTACTCGAAGACGACCCACGCGCGGCGCGGCAGGGCACGGGAGTAGGCGCGCGCGGCCTCCGGTGACGTGGCCGGAAGGCTGAGGTCGAACCCGAGTTGCAGGAGCCGATCGCTGGTCAGCCAGTTCCGTGCCTCCTGGGCCTCGTCCCGCCGCACCCAGTCGATCGACAGCCGGACGGGCTGCCCGTCTTCCGTGAACCTCCAAGGCAGTTCCCGCTCCGTCAGCGTGATTCGCGAGACGACGGCGCTGCGGTTCCAGACGGCGGAACCGACCAGCCACGCCACGGCCAGCAGCACGAGGACGGCGCTCGCCGCGATCCGCGTCACGACCGCGGCCCCGCCAACCGCCCGCGTGCGCGACGCAGCACGGCAATCCAGGCCAGCGCCAGGCCCGCAAGCAGCAGGAAGAACGCCCAGTCGGGCACGACCTCCCAGAACCAGTCCACGAGACGGATCAGGATGAACACCGTCATGAGCGTGGCGGCCGGCGCCACCAGCTCGTGCCACCGCCGGGCAAGCCCAACACCGATGGCAGCCATCGCTGTCGCCGTGAACACCACCTGATAGCCCGACTCGAGCGCGGCGGGTGACAGGGCCAGCTGACTGAGTTCGGCGGACGACGACAGCAGGAGGAGCGCCCCGAGAAGCACCGTGCCCGAGACCCCGCGCGCCACGGCCGCGAAGCCGCGCCCGGCCTCGTCAAGCGTGCCCGACATCAGGAGGACCGCGACGGCGGCCGCGGCAATCGGCTCGAGACGCGTCAGCCCCACGAGCCAGTCGCTGCCGCTCATCGAGACCAGCGACGCGGCCAGGGCGATGATGACCGTCGCCACCGCGCCGCCGAACACCACGCGGAACCCGTACCCCGCCGCGAGCACCAGCGATGCCAGCGCGCCGAGCCACAGCACGGGCGGCGTCAGCCTGGCGTCGAGCGTCCACGCCGTGCCCGCGATGGCCAGCCAGGTGCACCCGAACGCGGCGAGCGCAAACAGCGAGGCCACGTAGCGCGTGCGTTCGCGCCGTGCGCTGAGTTCGACGCAGACGAGCGCGGCCAGCGGCATCGCCGTGAACAGCCCGACCTGCCAGACCTCGTCGAGCCGCGCCCAGTAGCGAGACACCGCCGCGGCCGCCGAGGCTGTCAGCGCGACGGCTCCCAGAAACGACGCGATGCGCATGCCGCGCGACAACTGGCCGGCCGTTTCGCTGGCATCCACGTCAAACAGATCGGCAAGCCTGGCGATCTCGGCGTCGTGGTACGCCGCAATCGTCGTCAGGTCCGCCTCGGACAGTGGAAGCCGGCCCGCCGCGCGCAGGGCCTCACACTCGTCGCGAAACGCGAGGATACGGTGCACGCGCTGTTGGGCAGAGCCGCGATCGGAAACAGCCATGACTCGTCTGGATCATACGACGGGCTCGGCCGCACCGGCACGTCTCGCCACGGTGAACCCGCCGCGATTCCGCCCGGAGCTGGGAATCGGCTACACTGGGGGCCATGATGGCGTCGGAAGCGACCCTGCCCGTCACCGGCATGACCTGCGGCGGGTGCGAGAATGCCGTGAAGCGGGCGGTCGGAGCGCTCGCCGGAGTGTCTGCCGTCACGGCGTCGCACCAGTCGAACGAGGTCTCGGTCACCTACGACGCTGACCGAATCTCCAGGGATCAGATCGCGGCCAAGATCACCTCGCTCGGGTACGAGGTCGCGCGTCCTGACGCGTAAGCCGCGCATCCCCTTCATCCGCCACTGCCGGAAGTCCCCATGTCGAATGCCTCGTTCCTGACGCTCCTGCGCGCGTGCGGTCCCGGCCTGCTCATGGCCGGCGCGGCCATCGGCGTGTCGCACCTCGTGCAGTCCACCCGCGCCGGCGCCGACTTCGGCTTTCAGCTCGTCGTGGTGGTGCTGCTCATCAACCTGCTGAAGTACCCCTTCTTCGAGTACGGCCATCGTTACGCGGTGGCCACCGGCCACAACCTGCTCGACGGCTACCGTCTGCTTGGCAGCGGTTTCCTCTACGCGTTCCTCGCGCTCGCGGCCTTCTCGGCCGTCGGATCGACGGCCGGCGTGGCCTTCGTCACGGCCGGGCTGGCGCAGTATTTCTTCGGCGCGGTGCTCTCGCCGACGATGTGGAACGTGGTGGTGATGGGGATCTGCGTAGGGCTGCTTGCGGGCGGCCACTACCGCGCGCTCGACGGCACCATGAAGCTCATCATGGCGGTGCTCGCCGTCGCCACGGTCACCGCCTTCGTCGCGGCGGTCTGGCACGGGCCGGTGGCACCGCCGGACTTCGTCAGCCCTTCGCCCTGGACCATCGCGGCGCTGCCGTTCCTGATCGCGCTGATGGGCTGGATGCCGGCGCCCATCGAGATCTCGGTGTTTCAGTCGCTGTGGATTCAGGCGCGCGAGCGTCAGACGGGGCGGCGCACGACGGTCGAGGAAGCGCGCTTCGACTTCAACTTCGGCTACGGGATGACGACGGTGCTGGCGATCGTCTTCGTCGGGCTCGGCGCCATGGTGATGCACGGCTCCGGCCTCGTGCTGCAAAACTCTAGCGGCGGCTTTGCCACGCAGCTCATCGAGGTCTACCAGCAGGTCCTTGGCGGCTGGGCCGGCCCCGTCATCGCGCTCGCGGCCTTTACCACGATGTTCTCGACGACGCTCACGGTGATTGACGGGTATCCGCGTGCGCTCGCGCAGGGCACGCAGCTGCTGGCGCCGAAGCTGCTCGGCGGGCCCGATCGTCTCTATGCCGCATGGATGGCGTTCACGTGCCTGGCCGCTCTCATGGTGATCACCATGTTTGCAAGTTCGCTCACCGGGCTCATCGACCTGGTGACCACCCTCGCCTTCCTGTCGGCGCCGGTCTACGGGTACCTGAACTACCGCCTGATTACCTCGTCGCACACGCCGGCCGACCTTCGGCCTGGTACGGCGATGCGCGCGCTGAGCTGGCTCGGCCTGACGTTCTTCGTCGGCTTCAGCGCCGTGTTTATCTGGTTTCGGTTCTTGTAGACGGGGCCAGGGACCGGGG
>CAZNOC010000009.1:3527-10497 GCA_964574545.1 uncultured Bifidobacteriaceae bacterium
GCGACGACGGCGCGCGGCTCCTCTTCGGTGCCGGTGAGGAGAGCGGTCGCGCGCTGGTCACGCGTCAGGCGTTCAAGCGTGGCGCCCAGGCGGTAGCCGTCGGGGCCCACGATGCGGAGGGCCGCGTCCACCGCCTTCTGTGCCGCGACGTTCGCGTAGCTCTGCGCCATGGCTGCGGGCGCATCCGCCGTATCTCCGCGCTCGATTGCCAGCGCGGCCTTCAATGCCAGCAGCCGCGCCGCATCGATCTCGGTGGCGGCGTCGGCCAGAACCCAGTGCGGCGACTGCTCCCCGCCTTCCGGGCGCGCGCCGGCCTGCTTCAGCAGGGCGATTGCCTCGGCCATCGCGGCGCGGGCGATGCCGATGGCGATGCCCGCGAGGGCGACGCGCGCCGCGGCCGACGGGTGGCCGGTGCCTGTGCCGGCGAAGCCCCGCAGCCCCGGCAGGTCCGGGCCGCCCGGCACCGCGTTCGTCACGGCCGCGGCGGCCGCAACCGACGGGCTCTCGGCCGCCAGTTCTTCGACGGCGATCAGCCCGCAGACGGCGTCCGGCGGAGGCCAGACCGCCTCGCCAGCGAGCGTCTCGAGGAGGGCGGCGGGAATGCGCCCGTCCACGTCAATGGCACGCGCGATCGGGCGGACGTGCTGCTCGGCCGCGGCGCGTGCGCGCGCCTCGAACGACTGCTGCTCTGGCGAGTAGGCGAAGGTCATGGGGGGCATCATCCAGCGTCCTCCTGATGAAGACGCGCAAAGAGGGGTCGAAGCCTCGCGGCGGCGGCAGGCAGCTCTTCGGGGAGCACGCGGACCTCGCCCACAACGGTCATGAAGTTCGTGTCCCCGGTCCAGCGGGGCACCAGGTGGACGTGGACGTGGTCCACGACGCCGGCGCCGGCCGGCCGGCCCAGGTTCATTCCCACGTTGATCCCCTGCGGCTGGTACGCCTCCGTCAGGGCCATCTCCGCGCGGCGCGTCAGCACCCCGAGCTCGACCACCTCGTCGCGGGTGAGCCCGGCGAGCGTTCCGACATGGCGGCGCGGGACCACCATCAGGTGGCCGCTGTTGTAGGGATAGAGATTGAGGATGATGAAGCAGTGCGGGCCGTCGTGCACCACGAGCGCGCGGGCGTCCCCGGCCTGGAGGGCGTCGCAGAACACGCACCCGCCGGCATCATCGGCGCGGGTCACGTAGGTGTATCTCCAGGGAGACCAGAGGCGCTCCATCGAACAGCAGGAACAGCCGGCGCCACTCAGTCGGCCGACAGCGGCTGGTCCACCGGGGACGCCGGCATGCCTTCGGTCGGCTCGGCGGCCTCGCGGTTGATGAGATCCTTCAGTTCCTTGCCGGGCTTGAAGTACGGCACGCGTTTCGGCGGCACGTCCACCTTGTCGCCCGTCTTCGGGTTGCGGCCCTTCCTCGGCTCGCGTTTCCGCAGCCGGAAGCTGCCGAAGCCCCGCAGTTCGATCTTCTCGCCCCGGTGCAGGGCATCGATGATGCTCTTGAACACCGTCTCGACGATGACCTCGGAGTGCTTCTTGGTGAGGTCAGAGACGCGGGACACTTCCTCGACGAGTTCGGCCTTGGTCATAGGATGTCGGGCCTGAACCCCGTCCCCCCGATCCGGCCATCCGGACCGGGGGGCAGAGGCCTGTTACCGGTGCTTCAGGTGCTCGCCGAGCGTGGCGCCGCCGTCGCCCTGCGATGACGAGTAGCTGTCCCAGTCCGTGCGGATCTCGTCCGACTTGAGCGCGCGGATGCTCAGGCCGATCTTCCGCTCGCTCGGGCTGAGCTTGATGATCTTCATCTGATGGGTCTGCTCGACCGTCAGCTCGATCTTCTCGCCGCCCTGACTGTCGTCGAACTCCGAGACGTGGATCAACCCTTCGATGCCCTCGTCGAGTTCGACGAACGCGCCGAAGTTGGTCATCCGGACGACCTTGCCCTCGATGGTGTCCCCGACCTTGTGCCGGGAGAAGAAGTCCTCCCAGATATCGGTCGCGAGCTGCTTGAGCCCCAGGGAAAGGCGCTGGTTCTCGGCGTCGATGCTGAGCACCATGGCCTCGACCACGTCACCCTTCTTGAGGACCTCGCTCGGGTGCTTGATCCGCTTGCTCCACGACATGTCCGAGATGTGGATGAGACCGTCGATGTCCTCCTCCACCTCGACAAACGCCCCGAACTCGGTGAGGTTGCGCACCTTGCCGGTGATCTTCGTGCCGACGGGGTACTTCTCGACCAGCTCGTGCCAGGGGTTGCTCTCGACCTGCTTGAGGCCGAGCGAGATCCGGCGCGCGGCCGGATCAACGCCGAGGACCATCGCCTCGACGGAATCGCCCACGTTGAGGAGCTTCGACGGGTGCTTGACGCGCTTGCTCCACGACATCTCGCTGACGTGGATGAGGCCTTCGACGCCGGGCTCGAGTTCGATGAACGCCCCGTAGTCGGTGAGGCTGACCACCTTGCCGCCGAGCTTGGCGCCCGCCGGGTAGCGATCCATCACCGTGGTCCACGGGTCGGGCACGAGCTGCTTGTGGCCGAGCGAAACGCGCTCGGTGGCCGGGTCGTACTTGAGCACGATGACGTCCACTTCGTCGTTGACCTTGAAGATCTCGGACGGGTGGCCGACGCGGCCCCACGACATGTCGGTGATGTGCAGCAGTCCGTCGATGCCCCCGAGGTCGATGAAGGCGCCGTAGTCGGTGATGTTCTTCACCACCCCGCGGAGGTGCTTGCCCTCGGCGAGCGTTTCGAGGGTGGACTTCTTCTTCTCGGCGTTCTCCTCCTCGAGGAGCGCCTTGCGCGACAGCACGATGTTGCCGCGCTTCTTGTTCACCTTGATGACGCGCATGCGGAGTTCCTGACCGCGCAGCGCGTCGAGATTGCGCACGGGGCGCACGTCGATCTGGCTGCCCGGGAGGAACGCGCGGACGCCGATGTCCACGGCGAGCCCGCCCTTGATCCGCTCGATGACGCGACCGATGACGACCTTGCGCTCGGCAAAGGCCTTCTCGACCTCGTCCCAGATCTTCATCTTCTCGGCCTTTTCGCGCGACAGCACGATGTGGCCTTCCCGGTCTTCGGTGCGCTCGAGCAGCACGTCCACGACGTCGCCGGCCTGCACCATCACCGTCCCGGTTTCGTCGAGGAACTCGCTGACCTGGATGATGCCTTCGGACTTGTACCCGACGTCCACGACGACCTCGGTGTCGGTGACCTTCAGCACCGTCCCCTTGACGACTTCGCCTTCCGCCAGGTTGCGGAAGCTGTTATCGTAAAGGTCCAGTAACTCGGCAAACTCCGTGGGGTCCATGTCGTCGTCGTATCCTCCCTGGACCATGGGAGAGGGTTTCAGTGTCTGCCGGCCCGCGGACTGGGAAGCCCGTGGCGCCGACGCGTCAGGGGTTTCCAGCGATGACTCATCGTGCGTTGACATTGCGGTGCGCGTCCTCCTACTTCTCGATTTGCCGGTCGTTCGTGCCCGTCGATTAGACTCGGGGTCATCCCGAGCAGGGTCGAAGGGGAAGCGGGGCCGGCGACCCGCGGAAACAGCGCCGAATGGGGCCGGATAAGCTCTCGGGCGCTCGCGTAACCAATAGAAGTTACGATACTTAGAGTCACACTGTCAAGGTTGGGCGAAAGGATTCGCGATGGCCAGGAAAAAGGCGGCTCGAGCGTCGGCACGGAAGGCCCGGACCACCGTGGTCCGGAAGGCAGCCTCGACGGCGCGGGCGACGAAGAAGGCCGCCAAGTCGGCGAAGAAGAAGGCCTCGGCCTCGGTCCGGCGCCAGGGCGCCAAAGCGAAGAAGGCCTCGTCCGGGGCGAAGAAGGCCACGTCGTCGGCCGTCAAGCGCGCAAGGGCGCTGGCGAAGGCTGCCGCCGGCCGTGTGCAGAAAGCCACCGGGCGAGCCCGGAAGGCGGCAAAGAAGGCCTCGGGGCAGGCACGGAAGGCGGTCAGGAAGGCGTCAGGGAAGGCCCGGAAGGCGGTCACGAAGGCGTCCGGGACGGCCAGGAAGGCCGCGAAGCGCGCCTCGGTCAAGGCCCGGTCCACCGCCAGCAAGGTCGCATCGCGCCAGGCGAAGCAGGCCGCGACGCGCACCGCCCCCGTTCGCAGGGCCGCCGCCAAGGCGGTCAAGACGGCGGTGGTCACCGCAGCCGCCCTCAAGGCCGGCGTGACGGCCGCGCTGACTCCGCCCAGAGCCACGCCGAAGCCCAAGCGCGCGCCGACGCTGGACCGCGCTCGAAGGACGGTGGTCGAGGTCGAGCACAAGCACTCTGACCTCCCGTCGTCACTCGACTACGACCGCCACGGCTCCGCGGCCCGCACGGGCCACGACGAGTTGGTCCAGAAGCTCCACAACCACACGTCGACGAGCCCGGAATTGTCCGCGGGTGACATCGATGCCGACTGGGCGGCCGCCGAGTCGTCCGGCGACGAGACGCCGGGCGGTGACAACCCCACGCCCGATCAGGACGTGGTGGACGAGATTGGCCGTGCGCTCGGCATCGAGTACGACGATGACGAGGAGTTGCAGGGCGGCGCGGAGATCACCGAACGCGATCAGCACCGCTGGGAACTCGACCCGGCGTCGAAGGAAGACTTCGACGACAGGGACTAGGGGACGGTCGTGGGGTGGTGGGTCGTGGGTGGTGGTGCATCGCTGCACCCCCACGACCCACGACCCACGACCCACGACCCAGTACCCAATCTGGAGATGTGGTGATGTGGTGATCTCTTGATGGGATGTGCGATGTGACCATCTGATGACCTATCGCATGACCTGGTGACCGAGGCGCGGTGCCCTTCGTTCGGCAGATAGATCTTTCGCCCGGCGCGGGCGCGCCGGGCCCGCCAACATCGTGACATCCGTCACACCCATCGCCAGATCACCACACCACGAGATCACGAGATCCACGACCCCCTACCCACGACCTGCTGCCTCCACAAGCGCGAGCACCCGCTCGACGACCTCGTCGATCGGCACGCCGGTGGTGTCGATGTAAGTCGCATCGGGCGCCATGGCAAGTGGAGCCACGGCTCGCGTCGAGTCCGAACGGTCCCGCGCCGCGAGGTCCGTGGCCACGGCCTCGATCGTCGCCTGACGGCCCCCGGTGTGGGCCGCATCCGAGGCACGACGGCGGGCGCGCTCCTCGGGGGACGCATCGAGATACACCTTCACGTCGGCCTCGGGAAAGACGACGGTGCCGATATCACGGCCTTCCATGACGAGACCTCCCGTCCGTGCAAACGCGCGCTGACGCTCGACGAGCACCTCGCGCACGAGCGGAAGCTTGGCCACGCGCGCGGCGGCCTTGTCCATGTCGGGTGTGCGAATCACGTGCGTCACGTCGTGGCCGTCAATCGAGACGCGGCCCTCGGCCTGTCCGAACGTGGCGCCGGCCGCGAGGGCCGCTACGGCCGGTTCGTCCTCGAGCGCCATGCCGTCCTGCAGCGCCTTCCAGGCCACCGCGCGGTACATCGCTCCCGTGTCGACGTGACGGTATTGCAGGCGTCGGGCAACGGCGTGGGCCAGCGTGCCCTTCCCCGCGCCAGACGGCCCGTCAATGGCGATGATCAGCGGTTTCACAACCCGCGAGTGTAACATGCGGTCGGTGACCGTCTCTCGTCGCGCCTGGATTCTCGTGAGCGCCGCCGCGCTGGCGCTGGCAGGCGCGGCGTGGTGGGTGCGTCCCTCCATTGACGCGCTCGCGTTCATCGCCCGCGCCGCCGCGCTCGAGGGCTCGATGGCAACGCTCGCGGACTGGAGGCGCGTGCCCGTCACGCGCGGCCCCCTGCAGGCGATCGCCACGCGCCATGGCCAGGTGCCCGCCCGGCTCTACCGCCCCGATGGCGCCGTGCGGCGCACCGTGCTGCTCGTGCCTGGCGTGCACATGGACGGCATCGACGAGCTCCGCCTGACCGGCCTGGCCGGGGACCTCGCGGCAGGCGGCATCGCCGTGCTGACCGTCGCGGCGCCCGACCTGCAGCGCTTCCGCATCACGCCGGCCTCGACCGACGTCATCGAGGACGCGGGCGTGTGGCTCGCCTCGCAGCCGGACCTCGCGCCCGATGGACGCATCGGCATGCTGGGCATCAGCTTCTCGGGCGGGCTCTCGATCGTGGCTGCCGGCCGCCCCGCTCTGCGTGACAAGGTGGCGTTCGTGATGTCATTCGGGGGTCATGGGGACTTGCCGCGAGTGATGCGCTACCTGTGCTCGGGCGACGTGCCTCTCCCGCCGGATCACAGCGAGTCGTCGGCTCGAGTATCCGGGGCTGACGAGGCGACCGTTCAGCCGCCCCACGACTACGGCCTCGCCGTCGTCCTCCTCGGCATCGCCGACCGCGGCATCGTGCCGGCCGATCAGGTGACCGCCCTTCGCAGCGGCGTCGGCATCTTCCTGCTCGCGTCGTCACTCGCGGGCGCACAGCCTGAACGCGCCGAGCAGGAGTTCGTACGAGCCAGGGACTACGCAGGGATGCAGCCAGAACCAGCGCGGACATGGCTGGGGTGGGTAAACGACCGCGCCGTGCACGAGTTGGGGCCGCGCCTCCTTCCCGTCATCGACGCGATCGGCGGCGATCCGGTGGACCCGTCCCTCTCGCCTGAGCGCGCCCCCCCCCCGGCAGCCCCGGTGTTCCTTCTGCACGGCACCGACGACAACGTCATCCCCTCCACCGAAACCGTGTGGCTGGCCGGCCATCTGCAGCCGCACACGCGTGTCCGCGCGCTGCTGAGCGGCCTCATCACCCACGCCGAAGTCGATCGGGAGCCGACAGCGCACGAGGTCTGGCGGCTCGTCAGCTTCTGGCGCGACGTACTCACGCGGTAGCGCCTCGCGACGGCCTTACCTCGGCGCACGGCTTCCCGGCTCTTCGCTTCCGGCTTTCGGCTCTCGGCCTCGGCTTCCGGCTCACAGATCGCAAGATCGCAAGATCGCAAGATCACGAGATAGATCGCAGATCGGCACATCGGAGC
>CAZNOC010000009.1:10597-43119 GCA_964574545.1 uncultured Bifidobacteriaceae bacterium
CAAGATCGCAAGATCGCAAGATCACGAGATAGATCGCAGATCGGCACATCGGAGCATCCGATCACCACATCACCAGCTCAAAAGATCACCAGATTCGCTATCATCGACTTGTGTCCTTCGATCCCCCCTCCCACCCTGTCCGCCTGCAGAAGCTGCTTTCCTCTGCCGGTATCGCCTCGAGGCGTACCGCGGAGCAGCTGATCCTCGAAGGCCGCATCATGGTCAACGGCGAGGTCGTCCGGACGCTCGGGGTCAAGGCCGACCCGGAGCGTGACGACGTTCGCGTGGACGACCGCCGGGTGAAGCTCAAGACGCACTCGCGCTATATCCTCCTCAACAAACCTGCCGGGTTCGTCACGACGCGCAAGGATCCGCAGGGCCGGCGGACGATCCTCGACCTGCTCACGAAGGTGCGCGACTACGTGTACCCCGTGGGCCGGCTCGACTACGACACCGAGGGCCTGTTGCTGCTGACGAGCGACGGCGACCTCGCCCTCGCCCTCACCCATCCCCGGCACGAAGTCCCGCGCGTCTACGAGGCCATCGTCAAGGGTGCGCCGGATGCGCGAGCGATCGAGAAGCTCCGTAAGGGCGTCGTCCTCGACGGACTGCGTACCGCGCCGGCGTATGTCGTGTTCGACGGCAGCGTGACGACGAAGGGCCGCGAGACGAGCCGGCTGCTCATCACGCTGCACGAGGGGCGGAACCGCCAGGTACGGAATATGTGCGCGGCGGTCGGCCACCCCGTGCAGAAGCTGCGCCGCATCAAGATGGGGCCGCTTGCGCTTGGGGACCTGCCGGTCGGAGCATGGCGCGAACTCACGCCGCGAGAAGTCGAAGGGCTGAAGCAGGCGACTGCGGGCTCGGGCAAGGCGGCGAAGCGTCGTGCTCCGGCACGCCCGCGTCCCCAGGGCAAGCCGGTTTCTCGATCCGAGTCGCCCGATCGACCATGCGCAAGGCTGTCCCGGAGCGCAGCTCCGCGCCCTCCCCAACGGAGCGCTCCGCGAACCGCGGCGGCGGCACGGCCGGCTCCACGCGCCACGAAGCGGTCCAGGCGCTAGTCAGCTTCAAGGCTTCGATGCGGGAGACACAATGGACTCGTCTCTCACGATCGTGAGGCCGACGTCGTGCTCGGTCCTGTTTCGGGCGGCGTCCTCCGCCCAGACGCGAAGCGTGTAGTCTCCCGGCGGCAACTGCGTCGTGTCCCAGTATCCTTCGGACGCAATGCCCGATCGCAGTGTGTTCGTCACGGTATAGAGGAACCGCGTGCGACCGCCGCTGTAGAAGGGGATGCCGCTGCCAGGAGCGAAAATCAGATCTGCGGCGGTTCGATCGCCGGCGAAACGGTCGAAGCGGATGGTCTCGAGCGCTGTGTCGAAGCCGGCTGCGGGACGGCCGTCTGGCAGCAGGATCTGATACCCGAGGGCGTACAAGCCCAGCCGGCGCCCCGGGCGATTGCCTTCGGCTTGATCCCAGGCATCAACGACCACGCGCACCTGCCCTGAAACGACGAGGCGCCCCGAGACGCGGCCGGTCAGCGGTGTCGCTGCCGTATCGTACAGGCTGACGCCGCCGGCGGGAATGGTCGGGGGGATGGTGTCAACGAAGTTTGCAAGACGGAAGCGGAGCGGGTTGTGCTCCTCCCCCGGCCATCCCACGCTCAGATGAACATGGTTGAAGGGATTGACGGAGGCGATGACCTCGCCGCTCCTGAAGCGCGCTCCGCGTTTCACCCGAATCCCGGCGAGGCGTCCCCGCGGGTCGTAGTTCGGCACGAAGCGACGCGGATCATAGACCCGCCCCCCCCGGGCGCGCCCCGCACGCACGTGGACGTAGGCCACAGGACCAATCCGCATCCACTCGTTCAGCGTGCCGAACCCGCCGGCCGCGACCGGGCTTTCGACGACCCCGTCGCGCACGGCGTGGACCGGCGTCCCTTGTTCGATGCGAACGTCCACGCCGTTGTGCAGCCGCTCGGCGCGCGCGCCACGTGCCTCTCCGAGCGTGCCGGCAATCTCGTGCGGCCCCTCCCAGGGCGGCACGGGCCAGAGCAGCGGCATCCAGCCGAAGCCGTCCGCGTCGAACCCGGGCTGCACGCGGGGCGACGACGGGGGTCCCCACCCACGCCGGAGGGGCTCGGCCACGAGCCGCACGAGCGCATTCCCGGTGTCCGCCACGACGAGCCGTCCCTCACCCAGGACGGCAACGCCTGACGGACGGCGGAACGCCGCGTCTCGCGCCGCGCCATCTCTGAATCCGGAGCCCCCTCCCGCCAGCGTCCGCTCCACGCCTTGGGCGTTGACCGCCTGGATCCAGCCGCGGTCGTCCGTCGCGTAGATCTCGCCGTCGGGACCGATCGCGATGGCCGCTGGACGCGCCAGCAAGGCGATGTCGAGCGAGGTCGTCTCGTGGCCCGCCGCGTCGACCTGGCGGAGCGCGCCGTTGCCCGTATCGGCGACGATCACGCGGCCGTCCGGCGCAACCGCGATGCCGCTTGGTGTGTCGAACCGCGCCTCGTTCGCGGTCCCGTCCACCCATCCCGGCTCCCCCCCACCTGCCAACGTCGTCACCATCCCGTCGGCCTCGATCACACGGATCCGATCGTTGTAGGTGTCGGCGACGAGAATGCGTCCGCTCCGATCGAGCGCGATTCCGATCGGGCCGTTGAACCGAGCCTCGTCCGACGGCCCGTCGGCGAACCCGGGCTCGCCCGTGCCGGCAACGGTCGTGACGTCGCCCTCGGGCGACACGCGCCGGATGGCGTTGTTGGCGGTGTCGGCAACGAAGATTGCGCCCGTCGCGTCCACGGCGACACCGGAGGGCGTGTCGAAGCGGGCCGCACCGCCACGCCCGTCCATGAATCCCCGCGTGCCTCCGGCCAGGGTGAAGACGAAGCCGTCGGGGGTCAGCACGCGGATTCGGTGAACCTCACCACCGTCGGCGATGACGATGGCGCCATCGGGAGCGACGGCGACACCGAACGGATCCGAGAAGCGCGCCGTCGCGGCAGGACCGTCACGCCAGCCGGCCGTGCCATCGCCGGCCAGCACCACCGCCGACGCGGTCCAGTCAGCGTCCAGCGGAGGCAGAGGCTCGGGCCGGAACCACGACTCTGCCGGCGCCAGCAACACGACCGCCAGCGCGACCGCCAGCGGGCCCGCGATCAGCAGGGTCGGCACCAGGAGACGACGCGCACGCGAGCGGCGCGGCTGGGCTTCGACGTCCGGCATCACTCAAGTGTACGGGAATGCGCGGCGGGCTCCCACATGCCGTCCAGCGACGGACCACTCGCGCCTGAGCCGCGGGAGATGACTACGACTCAGCGGGCTCCTTGGAGTCGTCCGACGGGTCGTCGCCCTCGCGTCCGTCGAGTCCGTCGTCACCGTCGTGGCCCTCGTCGCCCTCTTCGAGCGGGAGCATGTCCTCCTCGATGGGCTTCTCCACGAGCATCGCCGGCGGGTCGAACCCGAGCGCCTCCACCATGTCTTCGATGCGGGGCAGGTCGGAGAGATCCTTCAGCCCGAAGCGAATGAGGAACTCGCGCGTCGTGCCGTACAGGAACGGACGGCCGACGACGTTCTTGCGGCCGACGATCTTGATCAGATGGCGTTCGAGAAGCGTGGACAGCACACCCGAGGTGTTGACGCCTCGGATCTCCGTGATCTCCATCGCCGTCACCGGCTGGCGGTACGCGACGACGGACAGGGTTTCGAGCGCCGGGACCGACAGCCGCTGCGTCGTGCGCTCGTGGAACAGGCGCCGCATCCAATCGTGGAGCTCCGGCCGCGAGGTGATCTGATAGCCACCGGCCACGCGTACCAGGTGCAGGCCGCCCTCGCGCGCGGCGTAGTCTGCTTCGAGAGCGTTGAGCGCGGCCTGCACGTCCTCCTTCGGCTCGTCCGACAACACCTTGAACAGCGTGCGCGGCGTCAGCGGCTCCGGCGAGGCGAAGACCAGCGCCTCGAGGATCGCCTTCAGCTGCTCGGTCGCCAGGCGGGGACGAACGTCTGGAGCGCCGGCGTCGCCGGCCGACTCCTCGGGGTTCATCGGCCTCTCTGCCTCCGCGCCCGCGCCGTCGCCGGGCGCGCCTGGGGCCTTCTCCGGTCTGTCGTCCTGGTTGTCGATGCTCATCGGTCCTCGTCCTGCTCGTCGTGCTCACCCGCGCCGGTCGCGGGCCGGAGATCCGCCTCGGTGGCGGCGTCATCGCCGGCGGGCCGCTCTTCGGGATGGTGTGCGCGGTACTCGTCTTCGGGATCGTGAATCGGATGCGGGGCATCAGCGGGACGCGCCCGCTTGTAGACCCTGATCGGGCTGAACGCCCCCGACTGGAAGACGCGGATCAGCTTCAACCGGATCATCTCGAGCAGCGCGAGGAACGTGACGATCAGGTCCGGGCGCGAACCCACGTCGTCGAAGAGGTCCTCGAAGCCGCAGGCCTCGGTTTCGGACAGCCGCTCGAGCAGCTGCTCGATGCGCACCTCGATGGGCATGTGCTCGGCGGGTAACGGGAT
Source organism: uncultured Bifidobacteriaceae bacterium (assembly GCA_964574545.1). Lineage (GTDB taxonomy): Bacteria > Acidobacteriota > Vicinamibacteria > Vicinamibacterales > UBA2999 > JAUXWO01. The sequence goes on from CAZNOC010000009.1 coordinate 15,109, forward strand.
GGGCGGCCGTTCGCGCGTGCGCTCGAGCACTTTGCGGAACGCCGCCAGCAGGCTGAACAGATCGACCTCGAGCTCCGGCTCGTAGTCATCGCCGGCCACCTCTTGGATCCGGGAGTCGGGGCGCGTCCACTGCGCGCCTCGAAGGGTCTGCCGCTCGTGCAGCAACCCGGCCGCCGCCTTGAACGTCTGGTGTTCCAGCAGCCGCCGCACGAGGGCGTCGCGCGGATCCTCGGCCGCCTCGCCGTCCTCCTGGGAGGGGTCCGGGCGTGGCAGCAGCGTCCGGCTCTTGATGTGGATCAGGGTCGAAGCCATCACCAGGAACTCGCTCGCGATGTCGAGGTTCAACTCCTGCATGAGGTCCAGATAGTCAAGATACTGCCTGGTGATGAGCGCGATCGGAATGTCGTAGACGTTGATCTCGTGCTTCTTGATCAGGTGCACGAGCAGGTCGAGCGGGCCTTCAAAGGACTGCAGCCGGATGCGAATGGTGTCGAGCTGCGACTCGAAGCCCTCTTCGAGGCGCGCACGGCGATCGGGCGGGTCGGGCGGTTGGCTCATCACTCGGGTTGGGGTGCGTTCAGTACTGCAGCCCGACGGCCGCGCGCACGCGCGCCATCGTGGCCTGCGCCTCGACGCGGGCACGACGGGAGCCTTCGACGAGCACGTCACGCAGGTAGCCGGGCCGCGCGAGCGCCGCCGCCCGGCGCTCGCGAATCGGGTCGAGCATCTGGTTGATGGCCGCGGCCAGCTTGGTCTTCACCTCGACATCGCCCACCGTGCCCGTGCGATATCGCGCCTTCAGGTCTTCGACCTCGTCGTGGTTCGGGTTGAAGGCGTCGTGGTAGATAAAGACGGGGTTGCCCTCGACCGTGCCGGGGATGTCGGCACGCACCCGCTTCGGATCGGTGTACATCTGGCGCACCTTCTGCTTCACGGCCTCGGCATCGTCGGAGAGATCGATGGTGTTGTTGTAGCTCTTGCTCATCTTCCGGTTGTCGAGGCCGGGCAGGCGCGGCGTCGGGGTGAGCAGCGCCTGCGGCTCGACGAAGAGCTCGCCGTAGAAGTTCGTGAAGCGGCGCACGACCTCGCGCGACAGTTCGAGGTGCGGCACCTGATCCTCGCCGACCGGGACGAAGTTGGCGTTGTAGATGATCACATCAGCCGTCTGGAGCAGCGGATAGCCGAGGAAGCCGATGCTGCCCAAATCGCGATCGGTCAGCTGGTCGATCTGCTCCTTGTAGGTCGGCACGCGTTCGAGCCAGGGGATCGGCGTCACCATCTGCAGCAGCAGGAAGAGTTCCGCGTGTTCCGGCACCATCGACTGGACGAAGAACGTGCTCCGCTCGGGATCCAGGCCGGCGCCGATCCAGTCGGCGACGTTGTCGAGGGCGCTCGGTACGACATCCGACGTGTCCGCGTAGTGGCTGGTCAGCGCATGCCAGTCCGCGACGAAGTAGAAGCAGTCGTACTGCTCCTGGAGCGCCGTCCAGTTCTGAAGGGCGCCCATGAGGTGGCCGAGGTGGAGCTTGCCAGTCGGGCGCATGCCCGACACGACACGAGGAGTGGTCACAGCAGCCATGAGAGCACGAGATTCCGCACGGGAAAGATGATGGCCGAGAGCAGGCCCGAGAACATCATCAGATACAGCAGGATGAAGCCGTAGGGCCGCAGCCTGTCCACGATGGCCGCCGGTCCGGCCGGCAGCACTCCCATCAGCACGTTGCCGCCGTCGAGCGGAGGAATTGGCAGCATATTGAAGACCGCCAGCAGGACGTTCACGAGCACGCCCATCAGGAGCGCGGTCGCCACCATCGTCATGGCCTCCGAGCCGGCGGCCATCGGCCTCACGGCCGTGAACGCAGCGGCCGCCACCAGTGCCATGACGACGTTGCTGACCGGGCCCGCGAGCGCCACGAGAGCGAAATCGCGACGGGGCGACTGGAGGTTCCGCACGTTCACCGGCACCGGCTTCGCCCAGCCGATCAGGGGAAAACCGGTGGCCATGGCCACCAAGGGAAACAGCAGCGTGCCCACCGGATCGACGTGCACGGCCGGGTTCAGCGAGAGCCGGCCGAGCCGCGCGGCCGTCGGGTCGCCCAGCCGGTTGGCCGACCAGGCGTGCGCTGCCTCGTGCACGGTCAGGGACACGAGGAGGACGAGCAGCGAGACGAGCAGCTGGGAAAAATCGAGGTCACCCAAAGCAGTAAAGGGTAGCACACCGCCCGACGCGGGCCTGACGTCTCAGGCGAAGTGCCTGAGGACGGCGTCGGCCGCCTTGGCGCCCACCACCGACGTGAGCTCCTCCCGGGTCGCCCGGCGCACTCCTGCCAGGCTCCCGAAGGCCGTCAGCAACAGCGTCCGGCGTCGCACCCCGATGCCGGGCACCGTGTCGAGCTCGGACCGAAGGTCGCGGCGCGTCCGGCGTTGGCGATGGAACGTCACCGCGAAACGGTGGGCCTCGTCACGTACCCGCTGCAGGAGACGCAATGCCGGCGATCCCGCCGGCAGCGCCAGAGGCTGGTCCTGATCGCGCGTGAAGAGGAGTTCTTCCTGCTTGGCGAGGCCGACGGCCACCAGGTTGGCCAGGCCCACCGTGGCCAGGGCACGATACGCCGCGTTGAGCTGTCCTTTGCCGCCATCGATGACGATCAGATCGGGAAACGGCCCCCCGGACTCGTGCAGCCTCAGGTAGCGCCGCTGGACGACCTGCTCCATCGCCGCGAAGTCATCGAGAAACCTCTCGCGCTCGGCCTCCCCCTCCCGTCCCCCTCGCCCAACTTCCCCAACCTCCCCAACTTTGAACTTTGAACTTTGAACTTTGAACTTCCTGTACTCTGCCGGCTTCATGCGCCCATCTTCACAAACGACGAGCGCGCCGACGGTCTCCGCGCCCTGGATGGTCGAGATGTCGAAGCACTCGATCCTGCGTGGCAGCGACGGCAGCCTGAGCGCGGCGCGCAGTGTCTCGAGAGCCTCGAAATGCGCGGCGCCGCCCTCGTTCGTGCGCGACTGGTACGCCAGGGCGGCGTTCCGCGCGGCCAACTCGACGAGCCCACGCTTGTCCCCGCGCTGCGGCACCATCAGCCGCACGCGACGGTTCGCCCGACTCGACAGCCACAGCTCGACGAGTTCGGGGTCCCCGAGCGGCACCGGCAGGTGCACCTCTGGAGGAGGCGGCTGGACCTCGTAGTACTGCTGAATGGCCGCCTCGAGCACGGCCGCCTCGCCCACCTCCGCCTCCGTCGCCAGACTCGACAGCTCGATCCGTTCGACCACGCGCCCGCCGCGAACGACGAAGACCTGGACGACGGCGCCGGCGACACCGACCTTGACGCCGAACACGTCGCGGTCGCCGAGCTCGGTGCCGGCCATCTTCTGCTGACGCTCGCGCACGGCCTGTACGGTCCGCATCGCGTCGCGCCACTGCGCGGCTTCCTCGAAGCGGTCTCCTCCGGCCGCCTCCGTCATCCTGGCGTGCAGTTCGTCGGCCAGTTCCTGGTTGCGCCCTTCGAGGAACAGCCGCGTGTCCGCCACGGCCTGCTGATAGCGATCCGGCGAACAGATCGCGTCCACGCAGGGGGCCAGGCAGCGCTTGATGTCGTATTCCAGGCAGGGGCGTCCCCGCTTGCCCGTAATCACCTCATTGCACGATCGAATGCCGAACAGCCTGTGGGTGAGCGACAGCGCGCGCCTGGCGAACCGCGCGGGCAGGAAGGGGCCGGCATAGAAGTCGCCGTCGCGCTCGACGCTCCTGGCCACGAGGACGCGCGGGCACGGCTCGCTCAGGGTCAGCCGCAGGTAGGGATAGCTCTTGTCGTCACGCAGCAGGATGTTGAACTTCGGCGCGCGCTGCTTGATGAGGTTGTTCTCGAGCGCCAGCGCCTCGACCACCGAGTCGGTGACGATCACTTCGAGCGACGCCACCTCGTCGAGGAGGGCGGTGGTCTTCGGGCTGGACCCGGACGCGGCGAGATAGCTGCGGACCCGGTCGCGCAATGCGCGCGCTTTCCCGACGTAGATCGTCTCCCCCGCCCGATTGAGATACAAGTAGACGCCCGGCTGCTCGGGCAGGCGCGAGATCTGCTCCCTGAGTTCGTGGATGGGCATTCGGCTATCCGGGGCCGGGCTCGGGCGCACCGGTCTCCCGCTGCACGGCGACGGCCTCGATGCCGCGGCCCTGGACGCGGGTCACCTCGAACCTGAAGCCGCGGAAGCTGACCGTGTCTCCCACCGCCGGCACGCGCCCCAGCAACGTGAGGACCAGGCCGCTCACACGCTCGACGTCAGGATGGCTCATCTCGGCGCCGAGCTGCTCCTCGAGTTCGTCCAGCCGCAGCGTCCCTGACACCACCAGCCGTCCGCCGGCTCCGGACACCGAGCGCGCCGACGGCCCCTCGTCGATATCACCGACCACCTCCTCGAACAGGTCCTCCAGCGTGACAATGCCCGCCGTCCCGCCGTGCTCGTCCACGATCAGCGCCATCGCGTTGCGCTCGCGCCGCATCGCGGTCAGCACCTGGTCGAGTCGCGCCGTCTCCGGGACCGTCGCCATCGGGCTGACGTCGGCCTGCGCCACGGTCCGGCCTTCACGGAGGACAGCAAGCAGATCCTTGACGTGGACGCTGCCCAGGATGTGGTCGGGATCGCGGTCGAACACCGGATAGCGGGTGTGCAGGGCAGTTGACAGGACGGTTCGGAGTCCATCACCGGAGATTCCGAGCGGCACACCGGCGATCCGCACGCGCGGTTGCATGACGTCCCGGGCCGTCAGCGCCCCGAACTCGAGCAGCTGGTCGATCACGCGCGCGGCGCTCGGCGGAATCGTGCCGTGCGCGCCGCTCTCGCGCACGACGGCCTGCAGTTCTTCGGGCGTGTAGTAGCGATCGGCGCTCGGGCGGCGCCGGTCGATCCCGACCAGCCGCAGCAGCCCGTTGCCAACGGCGTTCAGCGCCAGGACGGCGGGCGCGATCGCGGTGCCGAAGATCACCATCGGGCCGACGATGCGGTACCCCGTCTGTTCGGGCTGCTGGAGCGCGAGCGACTTCGGCACCATCTCGCCCACGACGATGTGGAGATACGTGAGGATGCCGACGGCCAGTGCCGTGGACACCGAGTGCGCCGCAACCCATCCGGCGTATCCCATGGAGGAGAAGGCCTCCATGAACCACACGGCCACGGCATGCTCGCCGTACATGCCAAGGCCGAGGCTGGCGAGGGTGATCCCGATCTGCGCGCTCGCGATGAAGCGGTCCTGGGTCGTGGCATCGCCGACGACCCGCGTCAGCTGGCGGGCGCCACGAACGCCCGAGAGGGCGGCCTGCTGCACCGCGTGCCGGGACGCACCCACCACGGCGAACTCCGCGGCCACGAACATGCCGTTCAACAGGACCAGCACGAGGATCACCGCGATGACGAAGAGCTCAGCCACGGGTACTCCCAGTGCCCGAGCCCGGACCGACCATCACCGACAGCACGGTGCGCGGGGTGGCGGCCTCGACCTCGACGGCACGGCCGTCGATCGTCAGGCGGTCGCCTCTGACGGGCATGCGGCCAAGCCGTTCGGTCACGAGACCGCCGACCGTGTCGGCCTCGCCGTCCCACGTCCAGCCGACCGCGTCCGCGAGGGCGTCGAGCCGTGTCTGGCCCGGCAAGCGGAACCGGCCGTCTGCCAGCCGCTCCGGCCGGCGCTCGGGGAGCTGGCCGTCGAGCGGGCCCAGCAGGTCGGCCAGCAGATCGCCGATCGTCACCATGCCCACCAGGCCGCCGAACTCGTCGACGACGAACGCCACCTGCATGCGCCGGGTGCGGAGTTCGTCCAGCAGCGCGTCGGCAGACATCGACTCCGGCACGAAGACCGGCGGCATCAGGGCATCGGCGATCGACAGCGCGTCTCCCCGGACGACGTAGTGCTGCATCAGTTGCTTGGTATGGAGGACGCCGATGATGTCGTCCTCGCGGCCTCGGTAGACCGGAATCCGAGTGAAGGAGGTCTTCGATACGAACTCCATGGCCTCGGGCACCGGGGTCTCGACGTCGAGCGACGCCAGCTGCGTCCTCGGCACCATCAGCTGGCGTACTGGCCTGACGCTGAAGCGGAGGCCCTGACGGAGCCAGCGCTGTTCCTCGGGCTCCAGCAGCCCGCCGTCCCGGCTGTCGGCGATGAGCAACTCGATTTCTTCCGGTGAGTGCACGTGCCGGTGACCGGTGACGGGCAGCCGCAGGAGGCGCAGCAGCCACGCGCCGCTGCCGTTCAGCACGGTGATGAACCACCCCATGGCGTGCATCGACCACACCGTGGGGATGATCGTGAGCCGCGCGGTCTGTGTCGGGAACTGAAGCGCCAGGGACTTCGGCACGAGTTCGCCAAAGACCACCTGCAAGCCGGTCATGCCGATCAGCACTGCCGTCGCCGCCGTCGAGGCCGCGGCGAGCAACGAGAGGTCGAAGGCCGCCGTCAGCATCGGCGTCAGCGCGACGGCCAGCGTGGCCTGGCCGTAGGCCCCCAGCAGGAGGCTCGACAGCGTGATCCCGACCTGGCAGGTGGCGATGTACCGGTCGATGGCCACACCGTCCGCGAGCACAGGCAGGAGGCGGCGGGCCAGCCAATCGCCCTCGTCGGCGAGCCGGCGCACCCGGCTGACGCGAACGCTGACGGCGGCAAACTCCGCCGCGACGTAGAGGGCGTTGATCAGAATGAGGACCGTAATCACGGCCCCGGTCACGACAAGCATGGTGGCGAGGGAACCCCTATTGTACCCTTCTCCCCGGTCGCGTGCCTGGGCGGCGGGCCGTGGGCATACTTGAGTTGCAGTGGACCCGTCGGCTACGCTTGCGGACGCCCTATGACTCTTACCGGCACGGTTGGCGCCGTCTGCATGCTCCCGTTGCGCGCCATTATCAGCGCCAGCGTCGCGCTCGGCATCCACCCCAACGTGCTCACCCTGATCGGGGTGCTCGTCAACATCGGCGCCGCCTGGGCACTGGCGGTCGATCGGTTCATGCTCGCCGGCGTGATCATGATCGTCGCCAACATCTTCGATTTCATCGACGGCAAGGTCGCGCACATCACCGGCAAGCAGTCGGAGTTCGGGGCGTTCTGGGATTCGACGCTCGACCGCTTCTCCGACCTGGCCTTGTTCACGGGTCTCATCTGGCTCTACTCGACGCTGAACCGGCAGGACTACGTGCTGGTCGCCACGCTCGCGCTGATCTTCTCGATCATGACCAGCTACGCGCGGGCGCGCGCCGAGAGCCTGATCGAGAAGTGCAAGGTCGGCTTCATGGAGCGGCCAGAGCGGATCGTGCTCTTCATGATCGGCGCGTTTACCGATCGGATGGCCGCCGTGCTGTGGGTGATCCTCGCGCTCTCGGTGATCACGGTCGCGAACCGGATCTACTACACCTATCTCGTGCTCGAGCGGGCGCCGATGCCGTCCACGTCGGGGCCGGCGGGCGTGGTCTGGCGGTTCTTCTTCTGGCGGGACGAGCGGTCCACCGTCCCCTACGACCTCTGGGTGATCGCCATCCTGGCGTTCGTCTGGCTGACGCCGCCCGACTGGCTTCGCGATCCGACGGCAAGCGGTCTCGGTCTCGTCGGCTGGCTGTTCTAGCCGGCCCTCAGCTGGCCTTGCGCTTCCGGGCGGCGCCCCTGGCCGCCACGGCTTTCGCGCCGGCCGCGGCCTTCTTGGCCTTCGCCGTCTCCGGTTTGTCCACCTTGGCCGTCTTCTTCTTGCCCTCGCTCACCGAGTCGAGACTGCGCCGCAGGGCCTCCATCAGGTCCACCACCTTCGGCGGCGTGGACTCGGCAGGCGTGGCGATCTCCTCACCTGCGATCTTCGCGTCGATCACCTGGCGCAACCCCTCCTGGTACTCGTCCTTGTAGTCCCGGAGATCGAGCGCGCCCTCGAGGCTCTGGATGACCTGGTGGGCCAGCTTGGCTTCGGCCGGCGCGACCTTGCCGCGGACCTCCCGCAGTTCGTCGATCTGATCGATGGTGCGAATCTCGGCCGCGTGATGCAGCGTGTACATCACCAGCCCCTGCTTGTGCGGCTTGATGGCCACCAGGTACTCGCGGCCGTGGATGGCGAGCTTGCCAATCCCGGTGTGACCGCGCATGCCGTCGCGCATCACCGCGTAGGCGTCGTTGGCCATCGGTCCCTCGGGCGCAAGGTAGTACGCCTTGTCCACGTACATCGGGTCGATGGCGTCGGCGGCGGCAAACTGGACCAGATTGATGACCTTCGTGGACTCCGCCCGGACCTTGGCGACATCTTCGTCGTCGATCACGACCCAGCGGCCCTTCTCGAACTCGTATCCCTTCACCACCTCGGCGGACGTGATGTCGCGCTCACAGGAGGGGCACCACTTCTTCTGCTGAATGCGCGTCTGGCATTCGGCGTGGAGCTGGTTGAACGAGATGGTCGCGCTCGATTCGGTGGCGGGATACACACGGATCGGGATGGTGACGAGGCTGACCTTCAGGTAGCCCTTCCAGGTGGGACGAATGGCCATGGCTGCTCCTCGGTGACTATCGGCGTTCCGGCCCGACCACTATAGCGCGGCCCGGCAGCACGCCCGGATGGGGACGTCCTCGACGCTGGGCACCGGGCGCCGGCCCGTCAGATGTCTTCCCTGGCATCATGCCCGCCCAGATCCAGAGAGGCGCCGACGAAGGCGATGTGGTGCGCGGCGACCTTCTCCCGCAGATGCCGGCGCACTTCGCCAAGCAGCGGGCCCGGGACCTCGAGCTTGCGTGCCGTGCCCTCGTCCCGGCCAATCACAATGAGCGTCGCGTCGGACGCGCCGTCGCGCCAACTGAGGCCCCCGATGTGCGTGTACGGCATGAAGCCCCGATCGACCCAGATGCCGTCTTCGTAGAGCCCGCGGCGGATCCGCGTGCTGAGCGGCAGCGCGTACCCGTAGTAGAAGAACATCATCAGCTCGCCGAAGAACAGCGATCCTGGCTGCAGGCGGAACGCCAGGCTGAACAGGATCAGCACGCCAAGCATCAGCGCGATCGCCAGCGACAACCCGTAGAACGGGGGTTTCGGCGCGGGCCACACAAGGACGGCCGACGACCGGCGCCTGGCCCACCGGATGAGCTCGACGGCCGCGCGCACGTTCGCCAGCAGGAACCCGGCTCCGAGCAGCAGGAGCACGCCTGTCAGGAGGTCCGTCAGGGGCACGCCGGCAACACACGGGTGACGGCCACGCTAGGTCGACTCCGAGGCCGGCACGTCAGCGGGCGCAAGAGGCGCCTCGGCCAGCGACACATCGAAGCACCGGCGGCACCGCGCCTCGTACGTCCCCTGAGCCCCCAGCAGCACGCGGTCGCTGCTGACGACGAGGCGTTGCGTGTGATTGGCCGGGTTGCCGCACACCATGCAGATGGCCCGCGTCTTCGTGATGAACTCGGCGATCGCCAGCAGGTGCGGCATCGGCTCGAACGGCTTGCCCAGGTAGTCCTGGTCGAGCCCTGCCACGATCACCCTGAGGCCACGCTCGGCAAGCGTCGTGCAGACCTGCGGCAGCCCGGCGTCGAAGAACTGACCTTCGTCGATGCCGACGACTTCGGTATCCGTGCGGACCCGGCGCAGCAGGTCCGCGCTCGACGCCGCGCTGTCCGAGAGAATCTTCAGCTCGCTGTGGGAGACGATGTGGTCTTCCCCGTAGCGGGTGTCCACGGCGGGCTTGAAGATCTGGACGCGCTGGCGCGCGATCTGGGCGCGCCGGAGCCGGCGGATCAGCTCCTCGCTCTTGCCGCTGAACATGCTGCCGACAATCACCTCGATCCAGCCCTGATTGGGGGTGCGAACGACATCCATCCGATTACTATAGCGCCGGAAAACCGGCATCGCACGGGACTCCGCCGGCGGTCCCGGCAGGCGACCCGGTTTGGTTCCGGCCGGATGGTTCGCGTTCTCAATACCTTAGCGTCACCACCCCTGCGGCGCGGCACTCCGCCAGCGACCGTGCGGCCAGGCACGCCGATTGCGTCTGGCACGACCGGTCTCGACACCCGGAGGCTCACCCGCATGGACGCGCTCACCCTCGCCCGCTGGCAGTTCGGCGTCACCACCGTCTATCACTTCTTCTTCGTGCCGCTCACGATCGGGCTGGTGTGGATCGTCGCGCTGCTGCACACGGCATGGATCGTCACCGACCGGCCCGTCTACAAGAAGATGACGAAGTTCTGGGGGAAGCTCTTCCTCATCAACTTCGCCATGGGCATCGTCACGGGCATCGTGCAGGAGTTCCAGTTCGGCATGAACTGGTCCGAGTACTCGCGCTTCGTGGGCGATGTGTTCGGCGCCCCCCTTGCCATCGAAGCGCTGCTCGCCTTCTTCCTGGAGTCCACGTTCCTGGGGCTCTGGATCTTCGGATGGGACAAGCTGCCGCGGAAGGTCCATCTCGCGACGATCTGGATCGTCGCGGTCGGCTCGAACCTCTCGGCGTACTGGATCCTCGTGGCGAACTCGTTCATGCAGCAGCCCGTGGGCTACGTGCTGCGCAACGGCCGAGCGGAGATGAGCGACTTTCTGGCCCTCATCACCAACCCGCACGTGTTCGTCCAGTTCCCCCATGTAATTGCGGGAGCGATGGCCACGGCCGCGTTTTTCATCCTGGGCATCAGCGCCTGGCACCTGAGGAGGCCGGCCGACGAGGAACACCTCGAGGCGTTCAGCCTGTCGTTCCGGATCGGGGCCGTCTACGCGCTGGTGTCGACGCTGGCCGTGATGACCGTGGGCCATACGCAGGCGCAGTACATGATGAAGGTCCAGCCGATGAAGATGGCGGCCGCCGAAGCCCTGTGGGACACGGAGGACCCGGCGGCGATGTCGCTGTTCACCTGGGGGGACGAACAGGAGCGGCGCGACGTCTTCGCCGTCAGGGTGCCGGGACTGCTGAGCTTCCTTGCCTACAACCGGTTCGAGGGCGAGGTGCGCGGGATCAACGACCTCCAGGCCGCCTACGTCGAGCAGTACGGACCCGGCGACTACGTCCCGCCCGTGAAGTGGACGTACTGGACCTTCCGCATGATGGTCGGGGCCGGCCTGCTGATGCTGGCCCTGGCCATCTGGGCCGTCTTCGCCGTCGTCCGCGAACGCTTCGGACACCCCTGGCTGCTGAAGGCCGCGCTCTGGGGGATCGCGCTGCCCTACATCGGCAATTCGACCGGCTGGATCTTCACCGAGATCGGCCGCCAGCCGTGGATCGTGTTCGGGTTGCAGCGCACGGCCGACGCCGTGTCACCGACCGTGAGCGCAGCGATGGTGCTGACCTCGCTCGTGGGCTTCACGGTGCTGTACGGCGCGCTGATGGCCGCTGATGTGTATCTGCTCATGAGATTCGCGCGCGCCGGCCTGGCCGTGCCCGACCTGACGGCGGCGACCGGCGACGACGCGGTCGCGACGCCTGTCCACGCCTGAGGAGACCCGGACATGATCGACCTGAACACGCTCTGGTTCATCCTGATCGTCGTGCTCTTCATCGGATTCTTCATCCTCGAGGGCTTCGACTACGGCGTTGGCATCCTGCTGCCGTTCCTGGGCCACACCGACACGGAACGCCGGCGCATCATCCACACGATCGGGCCGGTCTGGGACGGAAACGAGGTGTGGATCCTCACGGCAGGCGGCGCGATGTTCGCGGCCTTCCCCCACTGGTACGCGACGCTCTTCAGCGGCTTCTACCTCGCGCTGTTTCTGCTGCTGGCCGCGTTGATCGTCCGAGGGGTGGCCTTCGAGTTCCGGAGCAAGGACCGCCATCCCACCTGGCGCGCCACATGGGATTGGATGATCTTCGCCGGGAGCGCCATCCCGGCCCTCCTGTGGGGGGTGGCGCTCGGCAATCTCCTGCGGGGCGTCCCCATCGATGCGGACAAGCACTTCGTGGGCGGCTTCTTCGACCTGCTCAACCCGTACGCGCTCATCTGCGGCGTCGCGTCTTTGACGGCGTTCATCACGCACGGCGCGATCTTCCTCCATCTGAAGAGCACCGACCCCATCCGCGCGAGAGCCCTCCACGTGACGCGTACGGTCGGGCCCGTCGCCACCGCCGCGGTGCTGGCCTTCGTCGTCTCCACGTACGCGTGGACAGACGCCTTCGATCGTCTCGGCGTCAACCCCGGACTGGTACCGCTCACCGCCGTTGGCGCGATGCTGGCCGCCGGTGTCTTCGTGCACCGCGATCGCCTCGGCTGGGCGTTCACGATGACATGCCTGGCGATCGGAGCCTCGACCATCACGATCTTCATGGCGTTGTACCCGCGCGTGATGGTGTCGAGCCTCAATCCCGACTGGAGCCTGACGATCTACAACGCCTCCTCGACGCCGTACACGCTCAGAATCATGAGCGTCATCGCCCTGGTCTTCGTGCCGATCGTGCTGGTCTATCAGGGGTGGACGTACTGGGTATTCCGCCACCGCGTCACCGCGGATACCGCCCTGGAGTATTGAACGAATCGATCGACTGCTCGCTCCGGGAGGTCAGCCTGGAATCGCCGTTCCCGCCGTCGGCAGCCATCGCCCCGTCCGCGCTGCGCCACTCGAGATTCGACCGCGTGCCCGTCCCGGTGGCCTCAGTGGTGCCGGGTGCGCTCGCCGGCCTGCTGGTGATCCCGCAGGCCCTGCTGCTGGCCCACGTCATCGACGCGCTGTTCCTGCAGGCCTCATCCCTGTCAGGGATCGCCGGACCGATCTCGGGCTTCGCCGCGCTCTCCGCCGCCCGCGCGTGCCTGACGTGGATGGGTGACGTTCGGGCCAGCGGCCATGCGGCCGCCGTCAAGCGATCGACACGCGTCTCGGTGGCGGCGCGTGTGCTGGCGGTGGGGCCGCGATGGCTCGACCGACAGCGGACGGGCGCCCTCACGAGCACGCTTGCCGCCGGCCTGGAGGCGCTTGACGCCTACATGGCCGCGTATCAACCACAGGCCGTCCTCGCCGTCGTCGTGCCGCCCGCGGTCCTGATCGCCGTGGCCCTTGTCGATCCCCTGTCGGGTCTCGTGCTGGCGGTCACCGGGCCGCTCATCCCCGTGTTCATGTGGCTGCTCGGCGGGATCGCCCGAGAACGCACCACCCGCCAGTGGCGCGATCTGGCGCGCCTCAGCGCGCGGTTCCTCGACGCCGTGCAGGGACTCGTGACGCTCCGTGCCTTCGGGCGCGTCGACGCAGAAGTCGGCACGCTGCGCACGGCATCCAACCGATTCCGGGTGCTGACCATGGAGGTGCTGCGGGTGGCCTTCCTGTCGTCGCTGGCGCTCGAACTGCTGGCCACGCTCGGCACGGCGATCGTGGCGGTGGAGGTCGGGCTGCGCCTCCTCTACGGCTGGCTCCCGTTTGCCGACGCCCTTGCGGTCCTGCTGCTGGCGCCGGAGTTCTACCGGCCCCTCCGCGCGTTGGGGGCGTCGTTTCACGCCGGCATGGCCGGCCGGGAGGCCATGCGTCAGGTACAGCACTTCGAGGACACGCTCCCCGCCGAGGACGTCGGCCATCGCCACGACCGGCCGGCGCCGCTTGACGCGGCTCCAGAGCTGACGTTCGATCATGTGGCCGTCGGCTATGACGGTCGTCCACTGACGTTCGAGGGCCTGTCGTTCACGATCGCCCCGGGTGAGCTCGTGGGGGTCGCCGGCGCGAGCGGCGCCGGCAAGACGACGCTGCTGGCGCTGCTGCTGCGGTTCCGGACGCCCGAGGCTGGTGCCATCCTTGTGAACGGGCTGCCCATCGACCGCTGGCCGCCGGATGTCTGGCGCCGCGCCATCAGTTGGGCGCCTCAGCGGCCCCATCTGTTCGAGGGCAGCGTCCGCCAGAACCTCTGCCTGGGGCATCCCTCGGCGACGGCGGAGGAGGTCTCCAACGCTGTACGCCTGGCCGCCTTTGACGAGGTAATCGCGGGGCTGCCGCAGGGGCTCGACACCCCGATCGGTGAGCGGGGCATGAGCCTCTCAGGGGGTGAGGCGCAGCGGCTCGCCCTTGCGCGGGCCTACCTGAAGCACGCGCCGCTGCTGCTGCTTGACGAGCCCACGTCTGAGCTCGACGGCGACACCGAACAACGCGTGCTCGATGGCCTGTCGGAGGTCCGCAAGGGCCGCACGACGCTGCTCGTGTCCCATCGGACCACGACGATGAACGTGGCGGATCGTGTCGTGACGGTCGCGGCCGGAAGGGTGTCGGCATGAGGGTGTGGATGGCGCTTGCCAGGCTGGCCGGCCCGGATCGGCGGCGGTTCGCCCTCGGCATCCTCCTCATGGGAATCACGGTCGGCGCATCGGTGGCGTTGATGGGCACCTCCGCGTGGCTGATCGCGACAGCCGCGCTCCATCCCTCGATCGCCGCGCTCCAGGTAGCCGTCGTGGGGGTGCGATTCTTCGGCCTCACCCGGGGAGTGGCTCGCTACCTCGAACGGCTCGTGTCCCACGACGTCACGCTCCGGCTGCTCACCCGGCTCCGCGTCGCGGTGTTCGCGAACCTGGCCCCCCGCGTGCCGGCGATCTGGCATCGACGATCGAGCGGTGATCTGCTGGCCAGGCTGCTGGCCGACGTGGACACGATCGAACACGCCTACCTGCGCGTCGCCGGCCCGGTGGCCACCTTCGTCCTCGTCGCGGGAGCCGTCACCCTCGCGGTCGGAGCGATCTCCGCGACGGCCGGTCTGGTCGTGCTTGTTGGCCTTCTCGGTGCCGGCACCCTCGTGCCCTTCCTCGCGTGGCGACTGGGCCGCCGCGCGGCGGCGGAGCAGATCGCCGTCCGCGCGGAGTTGCACGCACGGCTTGTGGACGGCGTACAGGGCGCCGCAGATCTGCTGGCGTTCGACGCCGCCGATGCTCACGTGGCGGGGATCGACGCAGCCAGCCGGCGGCTGGCGGACACGCAACACGCAACGGCACGCGCGTCGGCATTCGGGACCGCGTTCGTCTCGACGCTGGCGGATCTGACCGCCGTCGCCGTCATCGTCGTCCTCGGGCCGTTGGTGGCCAGCGGAGACGTCTCCGGCGTCGCACTGGCCGTGGCGACACTGCTCACGCTGGCGGCCTTCGAGGCCGTGGCGCCGTTGCCGGCGGCCGTCCAGACTCTGCCGGCCACCCACGCGGCGGCCACACGGGTGTTGGAGGACGTCGATCTGCGGGCGCTCGCCAAGAATGGCCTCGCAGGCGCTCCCGTGGCGACGCCCGCAAAGGGCGCCGTGCTCGAGGTGGAATCGTTGACCTTCACCTATCCACGGGGCGTCACACCCGCGCTCAGCGATATCACCTTCACCTTGTCGCCGGGGCGTCTGGTGGCGCTCGTGGGCGAGAGCGGCAGCGGCAAGTCCACGCTGGTGCAGCTGCTGCTCGGCTTCTGGGACGTCCCACCGGGCGCGATCCGCCTCCACGGACGGGATCTCGGTGAGTGGGATGAACGTGATCGCATCGCGCAATTCGCGTGGATGTCTCAGCGGGCCGACATCTTCACGGGCACGCTGGATGACAACCTTCGCCTCGCGCGCCCGGACGCCTCGGAGGAGGCGCTCGAGGTCGCCCTCGCACGGGCCGGTCTCACTGAGACCGTGTCCCGGTGGCCGGACGGCCGTCGGACCTGGATCGGGGAGCACGGTGCCACCTTGTCGGGGGGCGAGCGCCAGCGTCTGGCCCTTGCTCGCGCGCTGCTTCGTGACGCGCCGATGGTCCTGCTCGACGAGCCCGCCTCCCAGGTGGACGCCGCGACCGAGGCCTTCCTGCTCGAGACGTGTGCGGAGCTGGCGCGAGAGCGGGCGGTGCTGCTGGTCACGCATCGCCTGACCGGACTCGCGCGCGCTGACGAGATCCTCGTCCTGCACCGCGGCTCCATCAGCGAACGGGGCACGTTCGACGGCCTGGCGTCCCGCGAGGGCGGGATCTTCAGCCGGATACTGGCGCGCCAGAAGCCGTGGGCGCCGAGCGAGAACGCGTCACTCGGGTCCTGATGCCATGACATGGCTCACGATGAGCCCGATCCCCTCCGGAGACGGGCCGTAGTGATCCACGAGGAACTCACGGAACTCGGCGACCGCTGCCTCACGATCCGCGGACTCTCGGAAGGCGAGTCCCGTCTCCGCCGCCTCGTGGCACATCGCGCAATGCCGGGCGAAGAGCGCCGCGCCCGTCGGGCCTTCCACCGGGGCGGATTCACGGGGAGACGGCGCGATCGGCCGCGTCACACCCCAGGCGAACGCCACGATGGCGACCACGCAGGCCCCCACGAACGACAGCACGATGCGGGTCACAATGTGGTGGCGCATTCGGTCACACCATGTCAAAGCGTTCGGTCTGCACGGCGCCGGCCGGCACGCCGATCTCGACGAGCGTCTTCTCGAGCGCGTCCATCATCGGGATGGGGCCGCAGACGAAGTACAGGAACCGGCGGTACTGACGCGGCAGGTGGCGCCGCAGCAGGTCGGCATCGACGAACCCGCGCTCGCCCGTCCAGTCCTCCCCCGGCCGCTCGAATACGTAGACGATCGAGAGAGAAAGCGTGCGGGCGAACGCGTCGATCTCGTCGCGGAACGCGACGCGAGACCAGTCGTGCACGGCGTAGAACAGCACGATCGGCCGCACGTCCTCGCGATCGCGCAGCGTCTGCAGGATGGATCGCATCGGCGAGATGCCGACGCCCCCCGCAATGAGCACGTACCCCTGAGCCGGGTGTCCCTCGGGCGTGAACGCGCCGTACGCCCCGTCGAGCCAGAGCCGCGAGCCGGGTGTCAGTGACGGCACCACGGACCCGGACCAGTCGCCAAGCGCCTTGATGCCGAACTCGATCGTCCCATCGGCGGGACGCTCGGCACTCGAGGCCATCGAAATGGGGTGCTGGGCGGACCAGAGCGGGCTCGTGCCGGTGATCATCCACGCGAACTGCCCCGCCTCGAACGCGAAGCCCTCGTGACCCACCGGGCGCACGCGGAGCAGCCGCGTGCTTCCTCCGACGTCGCGGTTCTCGACGAGCGTCCACGGCCGGCGCCAGAGCAGCAGCGGCCGCATCACGCGGTACCGCAGCAGCAGCACGAGCGCGAGCACGCCGTACGCCAGCACCAGCGTCCGCACGGCCGGCTCGGCGGCGTACCCGCGTACGGCCAGAATGTGCACGATCATGGCGGCCGTCAGCGCGACGGCGAGCACGAGATGCAGGACCTGCCACGCCTCGTATCCGAGCCGCAGCCGCCGACGGAACACCGATGTCACCACGATCAGCAGCGTCGCCCAGAAGGCAATGGCCCCGGTCTGGAGCATGCGGGGCCCGCCGAAAGGATTCCAGGCGCTGAACGACAGTCCGTGACCGAGCAGCAGCAGCGGGTGGAGGATGACGGCAGCCAGCGCCACGATCCCGATCTGCGCGTGAAACTGCATCAGCGCATCGGAACCGAACGGGCGGGATGCCGGGCCGAGCCTGGACACCAGGGCGAACTGGAACACCATCAGGGGAAGCGCCAGCCACCCGGTGGCGACGCTGGCCTCGACGAGAAACGGCCGGGGCGCCTCCCACGGCCGCTCCCACCACGCCACGCCGAGGGGCAACAGGGTGAGGACGATGTAGAGGCCGAACCAGAGAATGGCGCGGACGAGGAGGGTCACGTCCCGTCTCCGTGGATGGGTGAACGAGAGGCGGTGAAGCGGCCGCAAGGACCGCGCGCACGCCGCCGGCGGGGACCGGACGTGTTGACTGTATCAGGCAGGGCGCCCGACGCCAACCTGAGCCACGCGAACGAGACGCGCTAGACGCGCGAGAGGTACTCCCCGGTGTCCGTGCTCACGCGAATGAGCTCGCCTTCGCTGACGAATGCGGGGACGACCACGGTGATGCCCGTCTCGAGCAGGGCGGGCTTGGTCTGGGCGTTCGCGGTCGCGCCCTTGATCGACGGCACCGTCTCCACCACCTTGAGATCCACGGTGGGCGGCAGTTCCACCCCGACAGGCGTCTCGCCGTAGAACTCGACCTTGATGGTGGACTCCGCCTTGAGATACCCCACCGAATCACCGAGCGAGTCGGCGGTCATGTGCACCTGCTCGTAGGTCGAGGTGTCCATGAAGTGGTAGCCGTCCGCGTCGTGGTAGAGATACTGCATCTCCTTCTCGTCCAGCACGGCGCGCTCGACCATGTCCTCGGAGCGCAGCTTCTGCTCCGCCATCGACTCGTTGCGCAGGTTCCGGCCTTTCACGCGGACGAACCCGCGCAGGTTGCCTGGCGTGACGTGCGTCACCTCCAGAATGCGGACGAGATCCCCATCGAGCTTGATGATCATGCCCCGCTTGATTCGGGTGGCCTGGAGTGTGCCCGCCATGGTGTCGCGATGTCCTGAGGTGAGAGGAATACCGGAGCCCGCACGGACCCGCACGGGCCTGTCTGGATCCGAAGGCGGCGCCACGCGCCGGCGCCAGATCCCCCGAATCGTAGCACACGGCCGCACGGTCCGCCAACCATGCTACGATGCCCGACGTGGCGTTTGCACGCTGGGATCCGCTGCGTGACCTGCTCACGATGCAGCATCGTATCGAGCGCCTGACCGCGCCGAGCGCGCAGGGGTGGGTGCCGGCCGTTGACGTGTGCGAAACGGCCGACGCCTTCCTCATCACGGCCGAATTGCCGGGGCTCAGCCGCGACCAGATCCGCATCGAACTGCACGACGGCCGGCTCACGCTGCACGGCCGGCGAGACGCGCGCGTGGCGTGCGAGCAGTACCATCAGGTCGAGCGCGGTCATGGCGAGTTCGCGCGCGCGTTCACGTTGCCGCCCACCGCCGATGCGGGCGCCGTGACCGCCGACCTGAAGGACGGCGTGCTCACCATCACCGTGGGGAAGTCGCCGGACGCGGGTCCGCGCCGCGTCACCGTGTCCTAGTACGAGCGCGGCCGGCCCCACGCGCGACGGGTCGCGCCAGCGGTCTCGAGCGCGACGCCGCGCGGAGGCCGGACGTTGATCGCCATGCCGAAACGCTTTGCCCTGTCGCTCCTGTTGCTCGTGACCGGCCTTGTCGCCGGCCTCATCGTGTCGAGCCGGCTGCCCGCGGCCAACCACGTGGTCGCGGCGCCGCCTGCCGACGATGCCGCCGCGCAGGCCGCACGTGCGCCGCTGACCGCGGCCGCGACCGCCACCCCCGACTTCACGGCTGTCGCCGCGCGTACCGTTCGCGCCGTCACCAACATCTCATCCGTGCAGGTCGTGCGCCGCTCGAACTCCCCCTTCGCCAACGACCCGTTCTTCCAGCAGTTCTTCCCGGGCATGGACGACATGTTCGGCTCACGGAATCGCTACTCGTCGAGTCTGGGCTCCGGCGTGGTCGTGTCGGCAGACGGCTATGTGTTGACGAACAACCATGTCGTGGGCGACGAGGTCGCCGAGGTGACCGTCGCCCTCGGCGACAAGCGCGAACTGCCGGCCGAGATCATCGGCGTCGACTCGTGGACGGATCTCGCGCTCCTCAAGGTCGAGGCCCGCGACCTGCCGGTCATCCCGTGGGGCGACTCCTCCACGCTGCAGGTGGCCGAGTGGGTGATGGCGATCGGCAACCCGTTCCAGTTGAACCAGACCGTCACCCTCGGCATCATCAGCGCGCTCGGGCGGGCCAATGTGGGGATCTCGGCGTACGAGGACTTCATCCAGACCGACGCGGCCATCAACCCCGGCAACTCCGGAGGCGCGCTCGTGAACGGCCGCGGCGAGCTCGTCGGCATCAACACCGCGATCTTCAGCCAGAGCGGCGGCTACCAGGGCATCGGCTTTGCCGTACCGAGCAACCTGGCGCGCCGCGTCGTGGACGACCTGATTCAGTACGGCGAGGTACGCCGTGGATCGCTGGGGTACATCGAACTCTCACCGCTTACCACCCGGCTGGCTGAACAGTTGAAGGCCGACTCGACAGAGGGCCTCGTCGTGACGGGGATCTCACGGGACGCGCCCGCGTACCGGGCCGGCCTGCAGCCGGGGGACATCCTCATCACCGTGAACGGTCAAGCCGTGCGGGACAGCGGGCAGCTCCTTCGACTCGTGTCTGATCTGCCGATTGGCAGCACCGCGACGGTCGAATATCTGCGCGACGGCCGCCGGCGTTCGCTGCAGGCCACCGTCGAATCCCTGCGAGCCCGTCCGCGGCCTCGCCGCTGATTCGCGGCGCCCCGCGGGCACGCCTGCACTTTCAACAGGAACTCATGGACGAGACCGCCGCATCCCCGCTGGCCGCCAACGCCCTCGAAGTCACCCTCGCGCTGTCGGTCGTGCTCACCTTCGCCGTGGCCGGCGCCATCATCGCCGGGTCGGCTGCACGGCGCCTCCTGCGCAGAGTGCTGGGAGAGGCGGGCTCGGACGTCAACACCGATCGCTTCGTGCGGGGCACCGTGCGCCTCGTCCGGCTCATCACCTTCGCGGTGACGACGGCAGTGCTGGCGTTCCCGGCGCTGGACATGGCCGGCGTGAGCCTCGATGTCGGGTTGCAGTCGCGTGACCTCGGCGAATGGGCCGCACGCACGGGCCTGCGGATCGCCGTGATCCTGCTGGCGGCCCTGGCGATTGTGCGCGTCACAGGCGCGATCGCGAGCCGCGCACAGAGGGACCTGAGCAGCGGTACGGGACTGGATGCGCTCGAACGGCAGAAACGGGCGCAGACGGTGGCCGGCATCGTGCGCGGCGGCCTCGCCGTGCTCGTCTGGAGCACGGCCACGCTCATGGTACTCCGCGAACTCGACATGGATATCACGCCAGTGCTCACCGGCGCGGGTATCCTCGGCCTCGCGATTGGCTTCGGCGCGCAGACGCTCGTGCGCGACGTCATCTCCGGCTTCTTCCTCATCGTCGAGGATCAGGTGCGTGTCGGCGACATCGCGCAGGTGAACGGCACCGGCGGCGCCGTCGAGCAGATCAACCTGCGCACGATCGTCCTCAGGGACTACAACGGCGTGGTGCACGTGTTTCCCAACGGGTCGATTGCCACGCTGGCGAACCTGACGAAGGACTTCTCCTACTACGTGATCGATCTGGGCGTGGACTACGCCGAGGACACGGATCGCGCGGTGCAGGCGGCGAGAGACGCCGGCGAGGAGCTCATGAAGGATCCGGCGTACGCGCCGAACATCCTCGCGCCGCTTGACATCGCAGGCGTCAACGACTTCGCGGACTCACAGGTCACCGTGCGCATGCGGATCAAGACCGTGCCGACCAAGCAGTGGGAGGTGGGCCGCGAGTTGCGCCGCCGCATCAAGAAGATCTTCGACGCGCGCGGCATCTCCATCCCGTTCCCGCAGCGCACGGTGCACGTCGTGCAGGTGACGCCGCCGCCCGATGACGCGCCGGCCGATCCCTCCCGGCCGCACTGAGTCGCACGCTTGTACCGCGCCTTCCTCGAGCCGGCACCCGGAGGTGGCGCGGCCGACGCGGGTCAGTACGGCGTGCCGTGTGCGCGCGCCGCAGCCAGGGCGGCCGCGTACCATTCGAACTCTCCGGCAAACTTCTCGAAGCGTTTGGCCAGCGCGGGATCCTGCGGGCCACCGTCCTCGTCCAGCAAGGCCTGCACCTTCGGCAGCGGCAGCGTGCTCGGAATCGACGGCATCCCCATCTCGCAGAGCACGGCACGCAGGTGCATCGCCGCGCGAACGCCCCCAAAGGCACCTGAGGAGTAGCTGACGATGGCGGAGGGGCGGAAGTAGTACTCCTCGAGGAAGTGGTCGAGCAGATTGGTGAGAGCCGGCGGCAGCCCGTGGTTGTACTCCGCGGTCACGATGACGAAGCCGTCGGCGGCGCGATAGAGGGTTGCCAGCCGCTCAAGGTGGCCGGGCGCCTCTCCCTTCGGGTACTCCTTGTACATTCTCGTCAGCAACGGGAGTTCGAGCGGCAGCGGGTCCACGAGCGTCACCGCATGTCCGCGCGCCTCGAGCTCGCGCACCACGTAGCGCGCGGCGCGCAAGCCCTTGCGCTGCGGCCGCACGGACCCCAGTATCACGACGAAGTTCATCCGCTCCCCCCTTGTACCACGCAAGTCACGCACGACCTGCCCCAGTTAGATGCCGTGAGTCCCTCCGAGGGTCCAGGCCGGCGCGTGACCCCGGTCCCGCGTCAGCCGGGCTGGGGTGTTCGCCGGCCCGACACCGAGGGATGACCAGCGACGGCGCAGCGCCAGAGCCGGTCCTGCCCCGCCGAGATACCGATGCGCGACGTCCACATCACGGGAGCGGTCGAGGTGCCATGGTCCTCGATGGTCAGTCCCGGGCCGCGCAGGGACGCCAGGTTCTCGGCGAGGGTGATGCCCAGCGCGACCGTCAGGTTCCCTGGCCCTCGGCAGAGCTCGTGATCGCGCACTGGTGGCTTCCCAAGGCGCCCCGGGGCGCGGCCGCGGCGGCGCCGCATCAGCGCCAGACCCTCCACGGGCTCCAGCGCGCGTATCAGCACGGCCGCGGGAAACCCCTCCCGTTCGGTGACGGCGTTGACAAGGTGATGCAGGCCGTAGCTCACATAGACATACGCCAGGGCGGGCGGACCGTACAACGGCGCATTGCGAGGGGTCCTGCCCCTGGCGGCATGACAGGCGGGGTCCTGTTCCCCGATATACGCCTCGGTCTCGACGATGAGGCCCGCGACGGTGCCGTCCGGCGTGCGATGCACGAGGAGCTTGCCGATGAGATCGCGCGCCACGTCGAGCGTCCGGCGGCCGTAGAACTCGACGGGCAGGATGCGGGGGGGCATTCGGTGGTCGGTGGACGGTGGTCGGTGGACGGTGGTCGGTGGTCGGTGGTCGGTGGTCGGTGGTCGGTGGTCGGTGGACGGTGGACGGTGGTCGGGGATCGGGGTCAGGGCGGAGGGACCGTGCCGGACGACAGGCCTGCTTCGAGCCGCCTGACGGCTCTGGCGGCAGCCGCGGCGACTTCGCGGTTGGGGTCCGATGCCAGTGGCGTCAGCGCGGCCATGGCGTCGCTCGTGCCGATCCGCCCAAGCACGTCGGCGAGCGCGGCCCGCACGCCGGCGTTCGGATGCGACAACCGCGCGGCGACGGCGATCGTCGAGGCGGGACCGAGCTCCAGCAGGTACCCCTGGGCCTGACCGCGGAGCCGCGACGAGCGAAGCCCCTCGACCACCTCGTCGAGGGCGCCTTCCTCGAGGAGCCGCTCGCGAGCGTAGGCCCGTGCCAGCAGTACGTGCGCGCCCCGGTCCGCGGTCGAACGCGCGAGGTAGGCCGCTGCCTGATCCCGAGCACGGGATCGCGCGAGACCTTCGTAGCCAATCTGCCGTACGGCGTCCCACCGATCGTTCAGCGCCTCGGCAAACAACGGCAGGCTCGAAGGGTGCCCGAGCCGCGACAGCGCATCGAGCGTCGCCGCCCGCTCGATCGCCGGTCCCGCGCGCCGGTGGAAGGTGTGGCGTTCGGCGAGGGCAGCCACGGCACGATCCTCCCGCGCAAGGCCGAGGGCCTCCATGGCCACGAACCGCTCGAGTTCGGCGGGTTGATTGAGGAGGGCGATCAACGCGTCGCCGACTGCCGCGGGCAGGGGCCTGCCGCCGCCAGGTGCGGCCCCAGGGAGTGGGGCGCGGTACAGCCGGCCGGCGACCCGCGCCCCTGTGACGCGCGCATCGGGTTCGACCGCCCCCAGCATCACCAACAGCGCCCGCTCGGCCACCATCATCGTCGGCTCCGGGACCCTCGACGGACGGGCGCCAGCGAGAACGGCAAACGCCGTGGCGGCATGCCGGCGTACCTCGAGGTTCAGGTCGCCCATCGCGCTCGCCAGGTTCGCGAACACGGCCGGGGGCGTCGCGACGACCGGCGCGAGATCGGCGTCGAAGGCCGCGAGTCCGCCCCACTGGGCCTGGCGGCCTCGGCCAGCGGTGGCCCGCTCGCCGAGCAGCAGATGGAGCGTCACGTCGATCGCCTCCAGCTGGATGCCGTCCTCTGGATCTCGCGCGAGGGCCGAGACCGGCCCTGCCGCCTCCGGGGATCCCAGTCGGTCCAACTCGCGCATCGCCAGTGCGCGCCCCATGGGGTCGGGGCTGGAGAGCCCGGCAATGGCGGCTTCGAGCGGCGCCTGACGCACCTCGCCCTCCGCGGCCGGGCCGCCGGTGAGGACGAGCAGCAGGCACGCGATGGCCAAGCGCACGGCTACCTCTCGACGGTCTGGAGCATACGTCCAGACGACAGGATCTGCTGCAGGTAGCGTCCCGTGTGCGATTCGGGCACGTGCGCCACCTGCTCCGGGGTGCCCATGGCCACGACCATCCCCCCGGCCTCGC
The DNA here is from genome assembly GCA_964574545.1 of uncultured Bifidobacteriaceae bacterium. Classification (GTDB taxonomy): domain Bacteria; phylum Acidobacteriota; class Vicinamibacteria; order Vicinamibacterales; family UBA2999; genus JAUXWO01. The sequence continues at coordinate 39,330 of CAZNOC010000009.1, forward strand.
CCCCGTCGGGTCCGAGATCGACGATCCAGTCGGCCGTCTTGATGACGTCGAGGTTGTGCTCGATGACGAGCAGCGTATGGCCGGCGTCGAGCAGCTTGCGGAACGCCGTCAGCAGCTTGGCGATGTCGTCGAAGTGCAGGCCCGTCGTGGGCTCGTCGAGGATGTACAGCAGGCGCTCACCGCTGTGGGACGCCAGATGCGCCGCGATCTTGATCCGCTGTGCCTCGCCGCCGGAGAGGGTTGTGGCCGGCTGCCCCAGCCGAAGGTAGCCGAGCCCGATCTCGTCCAGCACCTGCAGGCGCCGCAGTACCTTGGCCGACCCGCTGAAGAAGGACAAGGCCTCGCGCACGGTGAGGTCGAGAACCTGGGTGATGCTCCGGTTCTTGTACTTGACCTCGAGCACCTGCGACTTGAAGCGGGTCCCATCGCACTGGTCGCAGGGCACGAACACGTCGGCGAGAAACTGCATCTCGACCCGCACCTGTCCCTCGCCCTGGCACGCCTCGCAACGCCCACCCGGCACGTTGAACGAGAAGTGGCTCGCGGTCAACCCGCGGGACTTCGCGTCTTTGGTTCCGGCGAACAACTCGCGGATCGGGTCGAACGCCTTCAGGTACGTCACGGGGTTCGAGCGCGGCGTCCGTCCGATGGGCGCCTGGTCCACGAGGACCACGTCGGTGACATACTCGGCCCCTTCGAGCCGGCGGTACGCGCCCACCTTCCGGTCCCAATCGCCTTTCGCGCGCTTCAGGGCCGCATAGAGCACGTCGTGCACGAGCGTCGACTTGCCCGATCCGCTGACGCCGGTGACGCACGTGAGCATGTTGAGCGGCACTTCGAAGTCCACGTTCTGCAAGTTGTGTTCGCGCGCGCCGACGAGGCGGATGCGCTGCGGGGTCCCCTTGCGCCGTATCGCGGGCACGGGGATCACGAGCTCGCCGCGCAGGTACTTCGCCGTCAACGACCGCGGCTCCTCTTCGAGCCCTGCGAGCGTGCCGGCGTAGATCACGCGCCCGCCGTGTTCGCCCGCACCGAGCCCCATGTCGATGACGTGGTCGGCCACCATGATCATGTCCACGTCGTGTTCGACGACGAGCACGGTGTTGCCCTGGTCGCGGAGCTGGCGCAGGATGTCGATGAGCCGCTGGTTGTCACGCGTGTGCAGGCCGATGGACGGCTCGTCGAGCACGTACAGGGTGCCGACCAGCGCCGAGCCGAGCGACGTGGCGAGATTGATGCGCTGGGCTTCCCCGCCCGACAGGGTCGAGGACAGCCGATCGAGCGTGAGGTAGTCGAGGCCGACGTCGCTCAGGAATCCCAGGCGGCGCCGGATTTCCTTCAGCACCTTGTCGGCAATCGCCATGTCCTTCTCCGACAGCACGAGCGCGTCGAAGAAGGCCTGCGCCTTGCGCGTCGTCAGCGCGGACACCGCGTCGATCGTCTGGCCGCCGACGTGCACGTCGCGCGCCTCGCGGCGGAGCCGCGCCCCGCCGCAGTCCGGACACGTCAGGTAACCCCGATAGCGGCTCAGGAACACGCGCACGTGTACCTTGTACTTCTTGCGCTCGAGCCACCGGAAGAAGCCGCGGATGCCTTCGAAGCTCCCGTCGCCCTCGACGATCAGCCGCCGGTGTTCCTCGGAGAGATCCTGCCACGGCACATCCAGCGGGATGCCGCGGACCTTGGCCATCTTCTTCAGCTCCGCCAGCGCCGCGCGATAATGCGGCTTGGTCCAGGGCTCGATCGCGCCCTGTGCGATCGATTTCTCGGGATCGGGCACGACCAAGTCGAGATCCAGCTCGATGATGTTGCCGAAGCCGTGACAGGTCGGACAGGCGCCGAACGGGTTGTTGAACGAAAAGAGGCGCGGCTGGGGCGTCTCGTACTGCAGGCCGCACGGCCTGCACTCGAACCGCTCCGAGAAGACGTGCCACACCGGGTCGGCGGCATCCGCGGCCGGCTGGAGCGCCCACGCCGCACCGCCGCCTTCCCCGTACGCGATCTCGATCGAGTCGGTGATGCGCGAGCGAAGGTCCGCCGCGATCACGATGCGGTCCACGACCACGCGCAGCTCCGTGCGATCCACGAGCGTCGCCGGGTCCACGTCCTCGAAGGTCACGGCATGGCCGTCCACGAGCAGCCGGCCAAACCCCTTGCGCCGCAGCGTGTCGAGCATGGCCAGCACGGGCGCCTCAGTGGACGCCCCGCCGTCGCCCTCGTCGCCGCCGTTCGCATCCCCCGCGTCGGCGGTGGCCTGCGCATCCGCGGCGTCGGCCTTCGACAGGTCCACAATGGGCACATCGAAGCCGAGCAGCAGGCGCGTGCCCTCCGCCAGGGCCAGCAGCCGGTCGGCCACGACTTCCGCGGTCTCTCGCACGACCTCCTGCCCGCACGCGCGGCAGAAGGTGCGTCCGACGCGTGCGAAGAGCAGGCGCATGTAGTCGTGGACCTCGGTCACGGTCCCAACCGTCGAGCGCGGGTTGCGGACGCTGTTCTTCTGACGGATGGCGATCGACGGGCAGATGCCGTCGATGCGGTCGACGTCCGGCTTCTCCATCCGCTCGAGGAACTGCCGGGCGTAGGCGGACAGCGACTCCACGTAGCGGCGCTGCCCTTCGGCGTAGACGGTGTCGAAGGCGAGGGACGACTTGCCCGACCCGCTGACGCCGGTGATGACGATCAGCATGCCGGCGGGCAGCGTCACATCCACGTTCTTGAGGTTGTGGGTGCGGGCGCCACGAACGACGATGGCACCGGGTCCGGTGCGGGGCGATGGCATGGTGAGCGACACGCGGGCGCAAGGCGAGGCCTGGGCCTCTACCGGTAAGAGAGTCATGGTACCTCAGACGGGGCGGCGGGACAAATCGAGGGTCGCGGTTCCTTCTGTGCACCCCTGGGACGCTGTGCGTCTTGTGCCTCGTCGCATCCCACAGTACGATTTGCCCATGGAAGTCCGGTTGTTTCCGAACGGCGCTCGTCCGGGCGTGGGCTTGAAGCCGCGGCGTGAGAGTCAGCGGCCGTTCCTGCCGCAGCACGCGCGCCACTGCCCCGTGCTCGAGGCGGGCAGCGCGCTCGGGTACCTGGTCTATCCGGCGCTCGAACCGCACGAAGCGTTCCACATCGAGTTCCAGGGGGACGGGCGGTACGAGTTCCGATACTTCCTGATGGGCGCCGACGGGCGGTGGCAACCGCTCTTCGCGGTGACGGTCACGCTGCCGGTCGGCAGCGTGGGCATGATCAAGAAGGAGGTGGCGTTCCTCGTGCCGAACCCTCCGATCTCCGAGGAGGGGGCTATCAAGGTCGCCCAGACCTTCATCGTGCCCGAGGACCTCGGCACGCCACCCGGCGCCGTGACGCTGCGGGGCTCGACCAACTTCCGGACGCCCCAGGGGTGGGACACGGTTTACCTGCCGGTGCTGAACATGATCGAGCGGCCCATCGCGCCGATGCTTGTCGTGCGCGTCGAGACCGACTGGTATCCGCAGGAAAGCGAGTTTCGGTACGTGCTGGCGCCCGGGGAGGGGCTGCCCGGGTCGAGAACGCTGCCGATCGGCCAGGTCGTCTTCGTGCCACGCGAGGAGGTGACCCTCGTTGAGTGCACGGAAGCCGAAATCGAGCAGATCAAGCAGGAGAAGGAGGTCTTCATGCGCGAGAAGGCCGCGCTCAAGCGCACGACGAACTACGGTCTCGAGTACAGCCCGCACTACTCCCAGAAGAGCAAGGCAAAGAAGTAGGACCCTCAGCGCTGCCGCCTTCGACGAGCTTCGCTGCCTGGACGGCTGAGCGACCT
>CAZNOC010000010.1:0-39055 GCA_964574545.1 uncultured Bifidobacteriaceae bacterium
GGCGGGGGCGGCGGGGGCGGCGGGGGAGGCCGGTGAGGCGCGGTTCGTGTTGGCCCCACCCCAGAGGAAGGGCTCGAAGCGCGCCAGGACCCGGTGTGTGGAGCCCGTGTGAGACGAGGAGATGAGATGAGTGACGAGATCTGGCCCAGCCTTCCGCTCGAGAGCTGGCGCGAGACGAATACGACCCTGCACCTCTGGACGCAGATCGCGGGCAAGGTACGTGTGCGGCAGTGTGACTGGGTGAATCACTCGTGGCACGTGACCTTGTACGTAACGGCGCGAGGTCTCACGACTTCGCCAATCCCCTACCCGGGGAGGACGTTCGAGATCGCGTTCGACTTCATCGATCACGTCCTGCGGGTGGAGACCAGCGATGGGCGTCGCTCGGGGTTTCCGCTGGTCGCGCAGCCCGTCTCGGCCTTCTATGCCAACCTCATGAACGCCCTCGAAGCCGTGGGTGTGCACGTGGCGATCCACATGTGGCCCAACGAGGTTGCCGCGCCCGTGCGGTTCGACGAGGACCACGCGCCGCGCGACTACGATCCGACGTACGCCGCGCGGTACTGGCGAGTGCTCGTGCAGGCCGACCGCGTCTTCAAGATCTTCCGCGCGCGCTTCACCGGGAAGGTCAGCCCCGTTCACTACTTCTGGGGCGCCCCGGACCTCGCGGTGACACGCTTCTCCGGGAGGCCGGCACCCGAGCACCCGGGCGGCATCCCCAACCTTCCGGATGCGGTGGCAAGGGAGGCGTACTCGCACGAGGTGAGCAGTTGCGGCTTCTGGCCAGGTGGCGGTCCTGTGGCGGAGGCCTCGTTCTACTCGTATGCGTATCCGGAGCCTCCCGGCTTCAGCGAGGCACCGGTCTCGCCGCCGGCGGCCTTCTACTCGACCGACCTGCGTGAGTTTCTCCTGCCGTACGACGCCGTTCGCTCGTCGTCGTCCCCGGATGAGACCCTGCTCGAGTTTCTGCAGACGACGTACGACGCGGCGGCGAACCTGTCGAGCTGGAATCGCGCCGCGCTCGAGCGGCAGGGCGATCCTCGTCGGCCCTAGCCAGGGGACCAGACCAGCTCCGTCCCGTCGCCGGTCCCCGTCAAGACCGAGACCGCTGTCGCGATCGCCGGGACAGACGCTATCGTAGTGCTCATGCGCACACATTCGTTTCGGGCTGCGTGGCTGTTGATGCTGGTTCTGTCGGCCGCCGCCTGCGGCGCTCCGTCACAACCGTCCGCCACGCCTGCCTCATCCGTTCCAACCGACTCGGAGGATCCGGCGCAGGTCGTCGAGACCCTGTTGGTGGCCGATCGAACGTTCGCCGCGGTCAGCGCCGAGGTCGATCTGGTCAGCGGCCTGACAGCGATGTTCGACGAGGACGTGATCATGGCGACCGCGGACCAACACTTCACCCGTGGCAAGGCCGCCGCACGCGCGGCCCTTGACGCGACTGCGGAAAACCGGGAGTCCCGCGTGTCGTGGACCGCCGTTCGCGCCGGCGTATCTGCCGATGGCACCCACGGCTTCACCTTCGGCTACATGACCCTGACACGTCCCGATGGCACGATCGCACCGGGGAAGTATCTGGCCTACTGGGTGAAGCGCCCCGGCGGATGGCGCGTTGCGGTCTACCGGCGGGGACCTCGGCCGGAGGGGGATGTGCCCGCGGGCATGATGCCTCCCGCGGCTCCGCCGCGGATGGTTGCGCCGACGGCCGATGAAGCGACGGTCGAGCGGTTTCGCGCCGAACTGGAGCGAGCAGAACGCGCCTTTTCAGACGAGGCGCAGGTCATTGGCCTCGGCGCGGCCTTCGCGAAGCATGGCAGCCCCGACGCCGTGAATCTGGGCGGGCCTGCGGACGTGGCCTTCGTGGTGGGCCCGGAGGCGATCGCCCGCTCCGTGTCGGCAAACCAGCCCGAAAGCGGTGGCAGCACCGTGTCGTGGGCGCCGGAACACGTCCTGGTCGCGTCGAGCGGAGACCTCGGCGTCACGATAGGCAGCATCACGCGCAATCCGGGTCCGAGCCAGGTCACCGCCGGCGCGGCGATCCCCTTCTTTACCATCTGGCGGCGTGGCGGGCCCGGCGAACCGTGGCGCTACGTCGCAGAGTAGGCCCCTCACCGCCGACCTTCAGGCTGCGCGTGGAGAGGCCTTGTCGCGGTGAGTCGCGGAGCCCCAGCGATTCGAGGCGCATCGCGGTTCCAACCTCGACACGGCGTCGATGCCCGGCTCGTGCGCCACGCGCGCGAGGACGGCTTCTCCGTCGCGACACCCGCGGAGGCCGTGCGCTTGGCGATTCGAGGTCCGCGCGGTCTGCGGCGCCGGTGAGGGCGGCCGCCTGAGCGGGTGAGTCGGGCCCCTACATCTCGACGCTGTCCTTCTTCGGCGCGATGCGCTCCTCGACGAAGGTGTTCCACTCGTGGCAATGAGGACATTGCCAGAGCAGCTCCGTGCTGCGGTAGTGGCAGTTGATGCAGACGTGGGGGTCGAGATAGAAAACGGCATCGCGCGCCTGCGCGATGTACCGCTCCACCTGCGTCCTGTCCAGGTGCAGGTCCAGCAAGACCTGCCAGATCGCCTGATGGACGCTCAGTCCGTGGGGGTTGTGGGCGAGCGCGTCGAGCAGGACATCGAGCGCCGGCGCAGCGTCGCCGGCACGCGTCAGGTGCCGTCCGAGCGCAAGCCGCGCGCGCCAGTCCTGCGGGTTCCCAGCAATCAGGCGGCGGCAGAGGTCGGCGAACCGCTCAGGTGTGCCGGCACCCGCGTAGTGGCGCTCGAGCCGATCGAAGGCCAGGTAGGCGCGATCCGGTCGGGTCTCGATCAGTGCCTCCCACGCCAGGGCCGCGCCCGCGGCATCGCCGTTGGCCAGCCGGACGTCGCCGAGGCTCAGATGCGCCGGCGACGTGGTGGGCTCCAGGGCAATCGCCTGAGCGAAGCTCCGAGCGGCCTGGGCTGGATCGCCGGCCTTGAGGGCATCGACGCCGATGGCGTTCTCGATGAACGCCAGGATGGCCTGGCTGCGCGACGGCGACTCCGGTCCGGTCAGCGTCAGGAGCTGCTCGCGGACGCGGCGGGCATCGACCCACTGATGCTGCTCCTCGTACAGCTTCTGGAGGTTGAGCAGGGCGTAGTAGTTGGCCGCGTCGAACCGGAGCACTTCCTTGAACGCCTCGACCGCGCGATCGACGAACCCGCCGCGCTTGAAGTCCAGCCCCAGACAGAGCAGCACGTACGTGTGCTCGAGCCGCGTCAGCTTCGGGCGCTGCAGCAGCGCCTGGTGGACCTGGATCGCGCGGGCCACCTGCCCGCGCTCACGATGGATGTTGCCCAGAATGAGGTGGATTTCGAGCGCATCCGTATCGACTCGCGCTGCCTGGCTCAGTTCCTCGATCGCGAGATCGATCTGGTTGGCGACCAGAAAGCTGAGCCCGAGCACGTAGTGATGAGAATCGCGTGCGCGCCGGCGATCGATCCAGCGCCCGTCCCTCAGTTTGTAGCGCTCCCAGGCCTTGCCGATGGCCACGCCCGCGAGCAGTGCCAGCAGCACCGCAATGAACGGCAGGTAGGTGGCCAGCGCCTCGACCATCCCCTACACCATCTCCGTCCGCCAGAGGTCGTGCAGGTGGACGACGCCCTCCACGCGCTGGGCGTCGTCAACGACGACAATGGAGGTGATCTTGCGCTGCTCGAGGACGTTGAGGGCTTCCGCCGCGAGCATGTGGCGCGGCACGGTGACAGGCTGCCGTGACATCACGCCGGCGGCGGTCAGCTCGAGGACATCCCGGGTCGAGGCCATGGTACGGCGGAGGTCGCCGTCGGTGATGATGCCAGCCAGGGCGCCGTGCTCGTCGACGACGCACGTCATGCCGAGGCCCTTCCGGGACATCTCGTAGATCACCTCGCGCATCACGGTGTCGAGCGCCACGATGGGGGTATCGCTACCGGCGTGCATCAGCTGCTCGACGCGCATCAGGCGCTTGCCGATCTTGCCGCCGGGGTGCAGCGCCGCGAAGTCCTCGACGCGGAAGCCCTTCTCGACCAGGACGGTCATGGCCAGCGCGTCGCCCATGGCGAGGGCGGCGGTCGTGCTTGCGGTCGGCACGAGGTTCATCGGGCACGCTTCCTCCGAGACCCGGCAGTCCAGCACGACCGTCGCGGCTTGTCCGAGCGTGGACGCCGGGGCTCCCGTCATGGCGATGAGCGAGGCGTCCAGCCGCTTGATGTGCTCGACCAGCCGCAGCAGTTCGTCGGTCTCGCCGCTGTACGACATCGCCACTACGACATCGCTCGACTGGACGAGGCCGAGGTCGCCGTGCACGGCCTCCGCCGGGTGGAGGAAGAACGCCGGCGTCCCCGTGCTCGAGAGCGTGGCGGCGATCTTCCTGCAGATGAGCCCCGACTTGCCCATGCCGGTGACGATGACGCGGCCCCGGCATGCCTGGATCAGACGTACGGCCTCCGCGAACCGTTCGTCCAGGCGGTCGGCCAGGGCCGCGACCGCCGCCGCCTCGGTCCGAAGCACCTTGCGAGCGAGGGTGAGATCAACCATGGCTCTTGACGAGCGCATTCACGGCCACGAGCTGGCGCAGGAGCGGGGCGAGGTGGTCGAGGGCGAGCGCGTTGGCGGCATCGCTCCTGGCGCGTGACGGCTCCTCGTGCACCTCCATGAAGACACCGTCAACGCCCATGGCGACCCCGGCGCGTGCGAGCGGTTGTATGTACTCGGCCAGCCCTGCGGTCACGCCTTCGCCGGCGCCGGGCAGCTGAAGGCTGTGGGTCACGTCGAAGATGACCGGGTATCCGAGTTCACGAAGCATCGGGAACGCGCGCATGTCCACCACGAGGTTGTTGTAGCCGAATGTGGTGCCACGCTCGGTGACCAGGATGCCCGAGGCGCCGGACTCGCGCAGCTTGGCCACGACGTGCCGCATGTCGCGGGGCGCCAGGAACTGACCCTTCTTCACGTTGACGACGCGCCCTGTGCGCGCGGCGGCCGACAGCAGGTCGGTCTGTCGAGACAGGAACGCCGGGATCTGCAGGATATCCGCCACCTCCGCCACGGGCGCCGCCTGCGCCGCTTCGTGGATGTCGGTCAGAATGGGCAAGCCCGTCCGCGCCTTCACCGCCGCGAGGATGCGCAGGCCTTCCTGCATGCCTGGGCCACGATACGACGAGAGGGAGGTCCGGTTCGCCTTGTCGAAGGACGCCTTGAAGACGACGGGCACCCCTGCCTGCGCGGTGATGTCACGAATCGCCGTTGCGATCCCCACCGCGTGATCCTCGCTTTCGATCACGCACGGCCCGAGCACGAATGCCAGGGGATCGCCGCCGCCGAACGCGACTCCCCCCACCGCGACCGTGGCGACGTCGCTCATCGTCACGCCAGGGTCTGCTGGCTGGCGGGCTCGCGTCGCGCCGACAGGCGCTGGCGCTGAGCGGCTTCGACGAAGCTCGCGAACAGCGGATGGGGCGAAAGGGGCCTGGACTGGAACTCGGGATGAAACTGGACGGCGAGATACCACGGGTGATCGGGCAACTCGGCGATCTCCACGAACTTCCCGTCCGGGGAGCGGCCGGAGATCACCATGCCCTTGTCGCGCAGGGCGTCCTCGTACAGGCAATTGAACTCGAACCGGTGCCGGTGACGCTCGTGAATGCGGTCGGTCCCGTAGATCGCACGTGCCCTCGATCCCGGGGTGAGTTCGCACTCGTAGCTCCCGAGGCGCATGGTGCCCCCGAGGTCGTCGACGCCAAGCAGGTCGCGCAGCTTGTAGATCACCTTGTGGGTCGCGGTCTCGTTCACTTCGGTGGAGTCGGCGCCTTCGAGGCCGGCGACGTGACGGGCAAATTCGACCGTGGCCCACTGGAAGCCGTAACAGATGCCGAAATAGGGGATTCGCTTCGTCCGCGCGAACTCGGCCGCCAGCATCATCCCGCGGGTGCCGCGCGACCCGAAACCGCCAGGCACCAGGACGGCGTGTGCCCCCTCGAGCAGTCGCGCGCCGCCCTCGGCCTCGAGCGCTTCGGACTCGACCCACTGGATGTTGATGCGGAGTCGATGGGCGAAGCCGCCGTGATAGAGCGCCTCGTTCAGGCTCTTGTACGAGTCTTCGTATCCGGTGTACTTCCCGACCACATGAATCGTGATCTCGTCATCCGGCTGCTTGATGCGCTCGACGAGCGCCTCCCAGGCCTCCATGCGGGAGTCGGTCTGGGGCAGGCTGAGCAGCTTCAGCAGGACTCGATCGAGGCCTTCGGAACGCAGCACGAGCGGCACTTCGTAGATGGTCGAGACATCGCTGGCCGTGATCACCGCCTCCTCGTTCACGTCACAGAAGAGCGCGATCTTCTGCTTGAGTTCACGGGGGATGAGCCGGTCGGTCCGGCAGAGCAGGATGTCCGGCTGGATGCCGATGGACCTGAGATCGCGCACGCTGTGCTGGGTCGGCTTGGTCTTGAGTTCGCCGGCGGAGGCGATGTACGGCACGAGCGTCAGGTGGATGAAGAGCGCGTTCTCGCGCCCGACATCCTGACGAAACTGCCGGATGGCTTCGAGGAACGGCAGGCTCTCGATGTCGCCCACCGTGCCGCCGATCTCCACGAGCACCACATCCACGTCGGCGCCCACGGCATAGATGCAATCCTTGATCTCGTTGGTGATGTGCGGGATCACCTGCACGGTGCCGCCCAGGTAGTCGCCACGCCGCTCCTTCTGGATGACCGACATGTAGATCTTGCCCGTCGTCCAGTTGCTGTTGCGGGTGGTCTTCGCGTGCGTGAACCGTTCGTAGTGGCCGAGGTCCAGGTCCGTCTCGGCGCCATCATCCGTGACGTAGACCTCGCCATGCTGGTACGGGCTCATGGTGCCCGGGTCCACGTTGATGTAGGGGTCGAACTTCTGCAGCGCGACACGGTAGCCGTGGCCCTCGAGCAGGGCGCCGATCGACGCGGCGGCCAGGCCCTTGCCGAGCGATGAGACCACACCGCCCGTGACGAAGATGTACTTGGTCGGGCGGGCGTCGGCGGACGTGGTGGATTCGGTCATGGCTGGGGTGGGCTCTCACAACGTAGCGGCCGGCTTGAACCGGCCGGACAACTGCTGGCGCACCCGCTCCAGGTCTTCGGGGGTATCGATTCCCGGCGACGCATGGGCGGTCTCCACGACCGCGATGCCAATGCCGTGCTCGAGCGCGCGCAGCTGCTCGAGCGATTCGGCGCGCTCGAGCGGGGTGGGGGCCAGGCCGGCGAGCCGCAGAAGCGTGTCGCGCCGGTACACGTAGAGGCCGACGTGCGCCCAGCGGCGGACATCAGCGGCGTCCCTGCGATGGGGAATCGGGCTCCGCGAGAAGTAGAGCGCAAAGCCACGTCGATCGCGCACGACCTTGACCACGTGCGGGCTGGCCGCCTCGGCCTCGTCGTCCAATGGGCGGCAGAGTGTACTCATCTCGATCGCGGGGTCTGCCAGCAGCGGCGCCACGGCGGCGTCGATCATCGCCGGCGAGATCAGGGGCTCGTCACCCTGCACGTTGACGATGATTCCACAGGGAAGCGACGCGGCCACCTCCGCCAGCCGGTCGGTGCCCGACAGATGGCCGGGATCGGTCAGGCGCGCTTCGCCTCCGTACGCCGTGACGGCATCCGCGACCCGCTGGTCGTCGGTGGCGACGATCACCGCGTCGATCGACGCGGCGGCGGCGGCACGCTCGACGACGTGGACGATCATCGGCTGTCCGGCGATGTCGGCCAGCGGTTTTCCGGGGAGGCGGCTCGAGTGAAATCGCGCCGGAATCAGCGCGACGATGGATGCGGCAGTCAGCTCGGCGGATCGAAATCTGACCGGAACAGGGCGCACGGCGAATCATACCACACGGGCCCGTCACGGCTGCGCGCGGGTGACCGCGATTGCGCATCGTGGCGTCGGCACGACGGCCGACATGGCCAGCGTCCGGGTATAGTATTAAGGCAGGCATCCCCATGTCGAGACAGACCCTCGGCCTCGTCGGCGCCGGTTCGCTGCTCGCGGGATGGATGCTGGCCTCCACGGTGAGCCCGCCCGTCGCGCAGACGCAGGCTGGCGCGCCGCGACGTGCGGTTCCGGTCGTGCCCGCGGCCTCGGCGCCGTCGTTTCAGGCGCTGCAGTGGCGGGTCGGTCAGCCGCCTCCCACGCCGCAATCGCATCGCAATCCGTTCGCCTTCGAGATGCGCGACCGGGCAGAGGCGCCCGCGGCGCCGGCGGGCGAGGACGTCTTGAGTCCCGATGTCGAGGCCCCCGTCGTGCCGTCCGTGCCCGCGTTGCGGCTCGTCGGCGTCGCGGGCGACCGCACCGATCACGGACTCGTACGCACGGCGATCCTCTCCGACGGCCGCGACGTGTGGCTGCTGAAGGCCGGCGACACGCTCCCCGACGGCCGCACCATCGTACGCGTGGACGACGAGGCCGTCGTCGTCGCGGGCCTCGACGGTGCCGAGCGTCTCATCAGACTCCGATAGCCCACACGTTCTTCACCGCTTCCACCGCCCGGATGTCCCGAACCACCTGGGACGCGACGCCGGGATCCATGTCGTCCACGTTGACCACCCCGACGGCGCCCGTGGCGCCACGACCGAGGGCGAAGTTCGCGATATTGACGCCGTGGCGGCCCAGAATCGTGCCGACCTCGCCGATGACCCCCGGCCGATCGTGATTGAAGATGACCAGCAGCGAACCCTCGAGCGGCGCCTCGACCGGGACCCCGTCGAGGAGCACGAGACGGCCGACGCCGTTTGTCACGGTCCCTTCGACCCAGCGGTCGCCGGCGCTCGTCGAGAGCTTGACCGAGAGGAGGCTGGTGAACACGCGAGGGCGCGTGCTCTGTGACTCGGTGATCTCGATCGCGCGCTCGGACGCCAGCGCGCGCGCGTTGACCAGCGTGACCGCTTCACCCAGGATGGCCCGGAAGACGCCCACGAGCACGGCGCTGACGAGGAGCGGGCTGGACGTGGCCGCGAGTCCGCCGTAGTAGCGCACGCTGACTCCTTCGATACGGGCCTCGCCCATCTGGCCGACCAGCAGTCCGAGGCGCTCGCCGAGCGCCATGAAGGGCTGCAGCCGCTGGTACTCGTCAGGTGCGACCGACGGGAAGTTGACGGCATTGCGAATGAGGCCCGATCTCAGGAAGTCACGAAGCGCGGTGGCGGTCTCCACCCCCACCAATTCCTGGCCTTCGCGCGTGGATGCGGCGATGTGCGGGCTGGCCACGACCTCGGGCAGCTGCTGCAGCGTGTGGTCGCTCGTGGGCTCGGACTCGAAGACGTCGAGTGCAGCACCGCCGATGTGCCCGCTGCGAATGGCGTCCACGAGAGCCGCCTCGTCAATCAGGTCGCCGCGGGCCGTGTTGACAAGGCGGAGACCCTTCTTGCATTGCGCCAGCCGGGCGGCGTTGAACGTGCGCCGCGTCTGGGGCGTGGACGGCATGTGAAGCGACAGATAGTCCGCCCGGGAGCAGAGGTCATCGAGGGATACGAGTTCGATGTCCATGCCCGCCGCGACCTGAGCCGCGATGAACGGGTCGTGCGCGATCACCACCATCTCGAATGCCTGCGCGCGTCTGGCCACCTCCTGACCGATGCGTCCCAGGCCCGCCAGGCCCAGGACCTTGCCCCGCAGTTCTTCTCCCAGAAATCGCTTCTTGTCCCAGTTGCCCGCTTTCATCGACTGGTCGGCGGCGGGGAGGCGGCGGGCCAGCGCGAGCAGCTGAGCCAGGGTGAGCTCGGCCACGCTGACGCTGTTGGCGCCCGGCGCATTCATGACGACGATGCCGCGCGCGCTTGCGGCGTCCACCTGGACGTTGTCAACGCCGGTGCCGGCGCGGGCAATAGCCCGAAGGCGCGGTGCCGCGGCGATGATCTCGGCTGTCACCTTCGTGGCGCTGCGCACGACGATGGCGTCGGCGTCGGCGACGTCGGTGCGAAGTTGCTCGAGCGTGCGGCCGGTTCGGGCGTCCACGGTCCATCCCTCCGCGCGTAACAGATCGAGGGCAGAACCCGGGAGGTCGTCGGCGACGATGATCTTCATGGGAGCTCCGGACGGGGACGAGGCAGGTTCGTTATAATGCCACACTTGTACCGGACGTCGGACATCCGGCGCTCGCACCGTTTGTGGTGCAAAGCGCAGTTCGCTGCGGATTGGCGCGGCGTTACCTGGTAGTCATGTGTGGTTTTCCACAAGGTTTTCCACAGAAGCTGTGAACAACTCGTCCCCCGACGCCGGGGAAGTGACCTAGCGGAAGGCTGGCGCGCTCGGCGGCGGGTCTTGTGAATCGGGAGTCAGCGAATGAATCGGAAAGTGACGGTGGTGGGCGGCGCCGGCAACGTCGGCGCGACGGTGGCGCGGTCGATTGCGCAGCGAGAGCTGGCCGATGTCGTGGTCATCGACATTGCGGCGACGAAGGCGGCCGGCGTGGCGCTCGACATCTACGAGTCGTGCCCCATCGAGGGGTCCGCGTCGCGCGTCGTCGGCGTTGGCGTCGAGGACTTCGGCGAGAGCGCCAACTCCGACGTGGTCGTGATCACCTCGGGCGTGCCGCGGAAGCCCGGCATGAGCCGCGACGACCTGCTCCAGGTCAATTACAAGATCATGCAGGACGTCACCGAGCAGATCGTCAAGCACTCGCCAGACTGCATCATCGTCCCGGTGGCGAACCCGCTCGATGCCATGTCGCAGGCCGTGTACCGGTTGAGCGGCTTCCCGCGCGAGCGCGTGATCGGCATGGCGGGCGTCCTGGACTCCGCTCGCATGCGCACCTTCATCGCGATGGAGCTGAACGTCTCGGTCGAGAACGTCTCGGCCTTCGTCCTCGGCGGGCATGGCGACACGATGGTACCGCTGCCGCGCTACTCGACGGTGGCGGGCATTCCGATTACGGAATTGTTGTCGAAGGAACGGATCGATGCGATCTGTGAGCGCACCGCCAACGGTGGCGCGGAGATCACGAAGCTGGTCGGCACGAGCGCCTGGTATGCGCCCGGCGCCTCGGCTGCGCAGATGGTTGAGGCCATTCTGAAGGATCAGAAGAAGATCCTGCCTTGCTCGGTCTTCCTGCAGGGCGAGTACGGCATCCAGGATCTGTTCGTGGGCGTGCCAGTCAAGCTCGGCGCGCGGGGCGTGGAGCAGATCATCGAGATCACGCTGACCGATGACGAGAGGGCCGCGCTGATGAAGTCGGCCGGCGCCGTCAAGGAGCTCGTGGACATCATCCAGGTCTGAATTGGGTCGTGGGTCGTGGGTAGTGGGTGGTGGGTAGTGGGTAGTGGGCGGTAGTCGGGGGGTGTGGTGGTCGTCGGTGGTCGTCGTGGTGGGTAGCGGCGATACCACCACCCACCACCCACGACCCACCACCCACTACCCACGACCCACCACCCACTACCTACTCCCCAGCAAGCATCGCCCTGAGATACTCGCGGTTCATCCTGGCGATGTTGGAGATCGAGATCTCCTTCGGGCAGACCGCCTCGCACTCGCCCTCGTTCGAGCAGGCCCCGAACCCCTCCTCGTCCATCTGCTCGACCATCCGCACCACGCGGCGGGCGCGCTCGGGCTCTCCCTGGGGCAGCAGCGCCAGGTGGGTCACCTTGGCGGAAGTGAAGAGGTGCGCCGCGGCGTTCTTGCAGGCCGCGACGCAGGCGCCGCATCCGATGCACTGGGCGGAATCCATCGCCCGGTCCGCCACGGGCTTCGGGATGGGCAGGCTGTTGGCGTCCGGGGCGCCGCCCGCGTTGATCGAGACGTAGCCTCCGGCTGCGATGATGCGGTCGAAGGCGCTCCGATCCACGACCAAGTCCTTCAGGACCGGGAACGCGCGCGCGCGAAACGGCTCGATCACGACGGTGTCCCCGTTGGCAAACCGGCGCATGTGGAGCTGGCAGGTGGTCGCCCCTGGATCCGGTCCGTGGGCCACGCCGTTGATCACGAGACCGCACGATCCGCAGATCCCTTCACGGCAGTCGGAGTCGAACGCAATCGGGTCCTGCCCGTTGCGGATGAGGTCGTCGTTGACGAGGTCGAGCATCTCGAGAAACGACAGGTCGGGGTGCACGTCGCGGGCAACGTAGTCGACCAGCCGCCCGGGCTCATCCGGTCCGGGCTGCCGCCAGACGCGCAGGGTCAGGGTCATCACGCTGTCATCCTCACTTGTAGCTGCGCTGGGAGGGGTGTACCTCCTCGAACGTCAGCTCTTCCTTGTGCAGGGCCGGCGCGGCTCCGACGCCCTGGAATTCCCACGCGGCCACGTACGAGAAGTCCTCGTCGTTGCGCAGGGCCTCGCCGTCCGGCGTCTGAAACTCCTCGCGGAAGTGCCCTCCGCAGGATTCGTTGCGCTGCCGCGCGTCGAGCGCGAGCAGTTCGGCGAACTCCATGTAGTCGGCCACGCGGCCGGCGTAGTCAAGTGCGGGGTTGAGGTTGTTCGCATCGCCGGGCACACGGATGTCCTGCCAGAACTCGTCGCGCAGCGAGGCGATGGCCGTCAGCGCTCTGTCGAGCCCCTGCGCGGTGCGCGCCATGCCGACATGGTCCCAGCAGAGCGCCCCCACGGCGCGGTGGAAGTCGCGGATCGTCCGGGAACCCTTGACCGACAGCACCCGGTCGATCCTGGCCTGGGCCGTGGCGCAGGCCTCCTTGAAGGCGTCGTGGTCGGGCGGGACGGCCGGCAGCGTCGCGCCGCTCAGGTAGTTGGCCACCGTGTAGGGCGCGATGAAGTACCCGTCCGCCAGGCCCTGCATGAGCGCGCTGGCTCCGAGCCGGTTCGCGCCATGGTCCGAGAAGTTGGCTTCGCCGAGCACGAACAGCCCCGGGATCGTGGACATGAGGTTGTAGTCCACCCACAGCCCGCCCATCGTGTAGTGCACGGCAGGGTAGATGCGCATGGGGACGCGATACGGGTTCTCGTCCGTGATGCGCGTGTACATGTCGAAGAGATTGCCGTAGCGCGACCGGATCACGTCCTCGCCCGACCGGCGGATGGCGTCGGTGAAGTCGAGGTAGACCGACAGGCCCGTCTCGCCGACCCCGCGCCCCTCGTCACACACTGCCTTGGCCGCGCGGGAGGCGACGTCGCGTGGTACGAGGTTGCCGAAGCTCGGGTACCGCCGTTCGAGGTAGTAGTCGCGATCGGCTTCGGGAATCTGATCGGGGGATCGCTGGTCGCCGGGGTTGCGCGGAACCCAGACGCGGCCGTCGTTCCGCAGGCTCTCGGACATCAGGGTGAGCTTCGACTGATGGTCACCGCTCACCGGGATGCACGTCGGATGGATCTGCGTGTAGCACGGGTTGGCGAAGAACGCGCCACGCTTGTGCGCCCGCCACGCCGCGGTGACGTTCGAGTTGACCGCGTTGGTGGACAGGTAGAAGACCGTGCCGTAGCCGCCGGTGCAGAGGAGGACGGCGTGACCGTCGTGCGCCTCGATCTCGCCCGTGACAAGGTTGCGGCACACCACCCCGCGTGCCTGTCCGTCTACCAGCGCCAGGTCGAGCATCTCACGGCGGGGCAGGAGCTGCACCGTGCCGGCGCCCACCTGGCGCATCATCGACTGATAGGCACCCAGCAGCAGCTGCTGGCCCGTCTGGCCGCGGGCGTAGAACGTCCGCGACACCTGCGCGCCGCCGAACGACCGGTTGTCGAGCAGCCCGCCGTACTCCCGCGCGAACGGCACCCCTTGCGCGACGCACTGATCGATGATGTTCACCGACAGCTGGGCCAGCCGGTAAACGTTGGCTTCGCGCGCCCGGTAGTCGCCACCCTTCACCGTGTCGTAGAACAGCCGGTACACGCTGTCGCCGTCGTTGCGGTAGTTCTTGGCTGCGTTGATCCCGCCCTGCGCCGCGATGCTGTGCGCCCGCCGGGGGCTGTCGTGGATGCCGAACACCTTCACCGTGTAGCCGAGCTCGCCGAGCGACGCCGCCGCGGACGCGCCGGCAAGGCCCGTGCCTACGACCAGCACCGTGAACTTGCGGCGGTTGGCGGGGTTGACGAGCCTGTTCTCGAACTTGCGCTTGTCCCACTTGTCGCCGATGGGACCGCCCGGAACCCTGGAATCTAGCCGCATGACACGCTCCTCGCCCCGAGCGGAGGCCCGGGCGGGACGACGACGCCCGAAGGGCGGATGGTGAAGGACCTCATGCGCACTCCTGGACTACGACGCCCGCGCAAGCAGGAAGGTATACAGCGGCAGCACGAAGAAGCCGCCGGCGAGCACCACGGCCAGCACGCGCCCCGTCACGAGGATGCGGGGCGTCCACTGGGGGTGATCCACGCCGAGCGACTGGGCGGCGCTCGTGAGGCCATGCCACAAGTGGAGAAAGATGACGGCCATGCAGGCCATATAGAAGGCCACGTAGCCGGGATGGCCGAAGATCTCGAGCTGCAGCCGGTACAAGTCGCGCAGGCCCGTGGGCGACTCATAGTAGGTGCCGAACTTGAACGTGCCGAGGTGCGTGACGACGAAGAGCAGCGTGATGAGGCCGGTGACGATCATCGTGCTCGACGCGACGCTCTTCCGGCTCTTCTCGCTCTTGGTGCGCGCCCACTTGCGCGCATGGTACCCCCGCGGCCGCGCCTGCTGGGCGCCGAGGAACAGCACGACGGTCTTGAAGACGTGAAGCAGGAAGATGACGACGAGACCCGCCTCGGCGACGTAGATCAGCGGGTTGCTGAGCAGGGCGTGGGAGTATTCGTTGAACGTCTCCGGGCCCAGGAGGAAGAGCAGATTGCCGGCAAGATGCGTGAGGAGGAACGCGGCCAGCCCCAGGCCGGTGAGGGCGATCAGAATCTTGTTGCCGATCGAGGAGGAGAGCCCTTGTGCGAGTCGCGACGGCATGCGGAACCTTCCGGCGTCAGATCATGAACAGAGCACGACACAGTGTAAAAACTGATGCATTGTACCGGTCCGCGAAGAAGCGACGCAAGCGACGCTTGACCTGTTGCGGCCGGCCCGCTACGATCTGTGACGCTTTCCGGACGGCTGCCGGTCCTGATCGCACGGTGCCAGCCGATCGTCGGCCGGGGACGGTTCCACCAAGGGCAGCCGGTTGCTCTCCATGAAAATTCACGAGTACCAAGCCAAAGCAATCCTCGCCCGTCACGGTGTGCCCGTGCCTCGCGGAGAGGTGGCCTTCACCCCGCAGGAAGTCCACGAAGTGGCCCGTCGTCTTGGCGGCGGCACGGTGGTCGTCAAAGCGCAGATCCATGCCGGCGGTCGCGGTAAGGCGGGCGGCGTGAAGGTCGTGCAGTCCCCGGATGCCGCCGAGGAGGTGGCGAAAGGGCTCATTGGCGCCCGGCTGGTCACGTACCAGACCGGACCGGAGGGGCAGGACGTCTCGCGCATCCTGGTCGAGGAGGGGCTCGCCATCGATCGCGAGTTGTACTTGAGCGTCGTCGTCGACCGGTCGACCCAGCGGGCCGTGTTCATGGTGAGCGCGGCCGGGGGCGTGGACATCGAAGAGGTCGCCGACAAGACTCCGGAACTGATCCACCGTGAGGGGATCGAGCCGGGCGTCGGTTTGATGCCGTTCCAGGCGCGAAAGCTCGCATTTGCCCTGGGGTTGTCGGGCGCGCAGATCGGCCAGGCCACCAAGCTGATGACCGCCATCTACGACGCGTTCGTCGCGACCGACGCCTCGCTGCTCGAGGTCAATCCGCTCATCGTGACGAAGGCCGGCGACCTGATGGCCCTCGACGCCAAGATGAACTTCGACGACAACGCGCTCTACCGCCACGCCGACATCCGGGATCTGCGCGACCTGGCCGAGGAAGATCCGCTCGAAGTCGAAGCCTCGAAGTTCTCGCTGAACTACATCCGCCTCGACGGCAACATCGGCTGCATGGTCAACGGCGCCGGGCTTGCCATGGCGACGATGGACATCATCAAGCTGGCGGGCGGGGATCCGGCCAACTTCCTCGATGTGGGAGGCGGAGCCAACGCCGAGCAGATCCGGAACGCCTTCAAGATCCTGATGTCGGACACGAACGTCAAGGCCGTGCTGATCAACATCTTCGGGGGCATCCTGCGGTGCGACGTGCTCGCCGCGGGCGTGATTGCGGCAGTCAAGGAACTCGGTGTGCCGGTGCCGATCGTGATCCGCATGAAGGGCACGAACGTGGACGAAGGCAAGCGGATGCTGGCCGAGAGCGGCCTCAACTTCACGACCGCCAACACGATGAGCGAGGCCGCCGAGCGGGTGGTCGCGCTGGCAAAGGCTTAAGGCCCCAGGGCCGAGGACACCACACGCATGGCAGTATTGCTGGACAAGAACACGCGCCTCCTCGTCCAGGGGCTCACCGGCCGCGAAGGCACCTTCCACGCCATGGCGGCGCAGAAGTACGGCACCACGGTCGTCGGCGGCATCACCCCGGGCAAGGGCGGCACGACGCACGAGGGCTGGCCGGTGTTCAACACCGTGTCCGACGGAGTGGCCGCCACCGGCGCGAACGCGTCCGTCATCTTCGTGCCGCCGCCGTTTGCGGCCGACGCGATCATGGAAGCCGCCGACGCCGGCCTGCCGCTCGTCGTGTGCATCACCGAGGGCATTCCCGTCGTGGACATGCTGAAGGTGATGACCTTCCTCAAGACCCGGCCGGCCACGCGGCTGATCGGACCGAATTGTCCCGGCGTGATCACACCGGGACAGGCGAAGGCGGGCATCATTCCCGGGCACATCTGCCTGCCCGGGCGCATCGGCATTGTGTCGAAGAGCGGCACGCTCACCTACGAGGCCATCGATCAGCTCACCCGACTGAAGCTGGGGCAGACCACGTGCATCGGCATCGGCGGCGATCCGCTCATCGGGACGTCGTTCATCGACGCGCTCGAGTTGTTCGCCGGCGATCCGGACACCGAAGGCGTGATCATGATTGGCGAGATCGGCGGGGCCGCCGAGGAAGAAGCGGCCGCCTGGATCAAGGCGCACTTCAAGAAACCCATCGTCGGGTTCATCGCCGGCCAGACGGCGCCGCCCGGGCGCCGGATGGGACACGCCGGAGCGATTATCGCCGGGGGCAAGGGCACGGCCGCCGAGAAGATGGCCGCCCTCACGGCCGCGGGAGTGAAGGTCGTCAAGAGCCCCGCCGATCTCGGCGAGGCGGTGGTGGAGGCGCTGGGCGGGTAACGCCAGCCACGTGGACCACTGACGCCCAGCCGCCGCTCCCCCCGGGCGGCGGGCGTGCGCCTACGCTTCGGCGGGCTGGACCGTTTCCTCGGCGCCGGAGGCCGCGGCTCGCTGCTGGAGCGAGTCAACGAGCAAGCGCCACGCCTGCTCGGTTGACGGGCTCACTCCGTAGAGCTCGACCCCGCACCACCAGGCGCTTCCCTGGGGCGGACGACGGGCCCACACCGGGCGGACCGTCAGCGACTCCTGGAACCATGGGGGCGTGATGGCCACGCCTTTGGCCTGCATGTAGTCGTCACTGAGGTCATCCACCTCGAGCCGCAATCCGCGGTAGCTGATATCAAGCACTCGCGCCTCGGCGTCGCCGATCTTGACGGGCCATGCCTCGAACGACGTGAGCAACCGCGGCCACCGGCGGTTGGCGCCGGTCGCAGCCCGTGTCGGTCGGTCGCCCATCAGATGGCGCGCGACCCCGAGAAGTTCGAGCGGGGCGAAGGGCTTGGGCAGATATACGGCCCCCTCGTGCACGGCGTCGGCCTCGCGGGCGGGATCGGGGCTGGCGTCGGTGACGATGGCGGGAAGGCCAGCATCGTTGGTACGGCCCCGAATCACCAGGTGGATCCCGTTGTAGTCACCGAGGCGGACGTCGGCGACCAAAAGGTCCGGGGGCGTGGCCTTGAGACGGCGCCTGGCGTTCTCGAACGAGTCGCTCGTCGTGACGTGATACCCGGCATCGGTCAGCACCTTGGCGGTGCCGTTCAGTTCGGCAGGGTCGCTGTCGACAATGAGTACGCTGTGAGACACTGCAGCCCTCCGCCAAGACGTATCCGCCAGGAAGAATGCAATTATTAGTCCGACTAACCACACGCGAAATATGCCGATTTCCAACGAGTCGGCTCGCTGAGACTCCGGAATAGTTACGATATCGAAGACGTTGTTACATTGTTGACGGCGCCTTCGTCGACTAGTTCACGGTCGCCGGAGGGCTGGTTCCCCAGCGCGAGGTTCAGCCGTCGCGACTGGCGCGACGGACGCTCGTTCCAGCCGACTCGGGATATAATCGACGACTTATGGAACGAACGTTTGCCATCATCAAACCAGATGCAGTGCGGCGGAATCTCGCTGGCCGTGTGCTCGCGCGGGCCGAGGCGGAGGGTTTTACGGTACGGGCCATGCGCCTGATCCAGATGTCCAAGGCCGAGGCCGAGGGCTTCTACCACGTCCATCGAGAGCGGCCGTTCTTTGGGGGGCTGACCGACTTCATGTCCTCGGGGCCGTGCGTCGTGCTGTGCCTCGAGGCGCCGGACGCCATCCGCAAGTGGCGCGAGCTGATGGGCGCAACCGACCCGGCCAAGGCGGCCGACGGGACGCTGCGGAAGGAGTTCGGCGCCTCCATCGACAACAACGCGACCCACGGGTCGGATGCACCGGAAACGGCGGCCTTCGAGCTCAACTACTTCTTCCGCGGGCTGGAGCTCCGCTAGGAGCGCAGTGGGCGCCCTGCTGATGGTCGTCGGGCTGGCCGTGGCGGGCGCCGGTCTGCTTGTCTGGCTCGGCGTGCCCCTCGGCCGGCTGCCGGGCGACCTCGTCGTCCGGCGCGGCGGCACGACAATCTACCTGCCCATCACCACCAGCGTGCTGGCGAGCGCCGTGTTGTCGCTTGCCGTCTGGCTGTTCAGACGTTGAGGGACACATGGCGATCAAGGCGGACCGCTGGATTCGGCAGATGGCGCTCGAACACGGGATGATCGAGCCGTTCGAGGACCGTCAGGTCCGGACGGGCGTCGTCTCGTACGGCCTGTCGTCCTACGGCTACGACACGCGGGTGGCGGACGAGTTCAAGGTCTTCACGAACGTCTACAACACCGTCGTCGATCCGAAGGCCTTCGATCCGAGGTCGTTTGTCGACATCCGGGCCGATGTGTGCATCGTGCCGCCCAACTCGTTCGCCCTGGCGCGCACGGTCGAGTACTTCCGCATTCCCCGCGACGTGCTCACCGTGTGCCTGGGCAAGTCCACCTACGCGCGGTGCGGGATCATCGTCAACGTCACGCCCTTCGAGCCGGAGTGGGAAGGACATGTGACGATCGAGATCTCGAACACGACCCCGCTACCCGCGAAGATCTACGCGCACGAGGGGATCGCCCAGGTGCTGTTCTTCCAGAGCGACGAGGCCTGCGAGGTGTCCTATAGGGACAAGGCCGGCAAGTACCAGCAGCAGCGGGGCGTGACGCTACCGAAGATTTAGCTGAGGGGAGTGGGGTTCACGGGATCTGGTGATCTCTTGATGTGGTGATCTGGTGATGGGATGTCGGATGTTGTGATCTGCGATCTATCGGGTGATCTGATCTAGTGATCTGGTGATGTTCTGATGTGTGGGGTATGGCGGTGATTCGGGCCTTCAAGGGGATCGCGCCCGTGGTGGACGGGACGGCGTATGTGGACGAGAGCGCTCAGGTCATCGGCGATGTCCACATCGGGCCTGAGTCGTCCGTCTGGATGAACGTCGTCATCCGCGGTGACGTGCACCGGATCCGGATTGGACGCCGGTCGAACATCCAGGACCTCACGATGGTGCACGTGATGCGGGGCGCGCATCCGACGAGGATTGGCGACGAAGTCACGATCGGCCACTCGGCGGTGATTCACGGCTGCACAGTCGAGGACCGGTGCCTCATTGGCATGGCGGCGGTGCTGCTCAACGGTGTGCACGTCGGCCACGATTCGATCGTCGCGGCGGGAACGCTCCTCACCGAAGGCACACGCGTTCCGCCGCGGTCCCTCGTGATGGGCCGGCCGGGCACGGTCAGGCGGGCGTTGACCGACGAGGACGTGGCGGAAATCCGGTGGTACGCGGACAACTACGTGGGCTATCGCCTGGACTACATGCGGGAGCCCGGCTGACGAGTGTCCAGTGATCCGTTTCCAGTTCAAAGGGCGTGAGCGTCCCTAAACTGGCCGGCTCGATCCGCGGGCTTTGAACCGATACCTGACAACTGACAACTGACAAGCTTCATGAGCACCCAGCCCGCGCGCGGCATGCGCGACTTCCTTCCCGACGAGGTCCGGCGGCGCCAGCACGTGATGGGCGTGATCGCCTCCGTGTTCGAGCAGTACGGCTTCGCTCCGCTCGAGACGCCCGCGGTCGAGAACATCGAGACGCTGCTCGGCAAGTACGGCGACGAGGGCGACCGGCTGATCTTCAAGATCCTGAAGCGCGGTGAAGGCGCCGCGTCAGGGGCGGCGGACCTCGCGCTGCGCTACGATCTCACCGTGCCCCTGGCCCGCGTTGTCGCGGAGTACCGGGCGACGCTGCCGAAGTACTTCAAGCGATACCAGATGCAGCCCGTCTGGCGGGCCGACCGGCCGCAGAAGGGCCGGTTCCGCGAGTTCTATCAGTGCGACGTGGATGCCATCGGGTCGCGGTCGATGACGGTCGAGGTCGAACTGCTGGCGGCGGCCTGTGACGTGCTCACGCGCCTTGGGTTCACCGACTTCAGCGTCCGGCTCAACCACCGGAAGGCCCTGAGCGGCATGCTCTCCGCAAGCGGGGTGCCTGCGGCGCTGCACGGCGAGGCGCTCGTCGCGTTGGACAAGCTCGACAAGATCGGACCGGGCCGTGTGTCGGGAGAGCTCGCGGAACGCGGGGTGAGCGCGGCGGCGGCTGCGGCGCTGATCGCGCTTTTCGAGGAGGAGGCCGCCGGCAACCAGGTGATCCTCGAGCGCTTGCGCACCGCGGTGGGAGACGACGAGGCGGGGGCGGCCGGCGTCGGCGACCTGGAAGCGATCCTGCGGCTCGCCGCTGGCACCAGTGCCGGCTCGCGACTGCGTGTGGACCCGAGTCTCGCCCGTGGCCTCTCGTACTACACCGGCGCCATCTTCGAGATCGCCGTGCCCGACCTGGCCGGCAGCCTCGGTGGCGGTGGGCGCTACGACAACCTCATCGGCATGTTCCTGAGGCAGGACGTCCCCGCATGCGGGATCTCGCTCGGGCTCGAACGCATTCTGGTGGTCATGGAGGAACGGGGGATGTTCCCGGCGAACCTTGTGTCGGCCACGGCCGACGTGATGGTGGCGGTGTGGAACGAGGCGGGGGTCGGCGACTCACTGGCGCTGGCGGCCCGCCTGCGGGCTGCCGGGGTGCGCGTGGAGGTATACCCAGACGCCGACAAACTGGGAAAGCAGTTCAAGTACGCGTCGGCGGGTGGGGTGCCTCTGGTGGCCGTGGTCGGCGACGACGAGGCCGCGCGGGGCGAGGTGGCGCTCAAGGATCTTCGAACGGGTGAGCAACGGTCGATTGCTCGCGACGACCTCGCCGCCGAGGTCACGAAGGCCCTCGACCGCGTGCCCGGCGTGTAGCGCCGCGATCGGCTGGCATCGCGACGGTACCTTTCTTCCGGCCCCCTGTAAGGGTCCGCGGCAGCTGGCGACCACTGCGAACAGCGAATTGCGAAAAGCGAATAGCGAAGAGCGAAGAACGAACAGCAGCGAACGGCGAATAGCGACATGTCTGAACAGCTTGGCAACCTCTCTCGAACCCACACCTGCGGCGCGCTGCGCGCGTCTGACGTGGGGGCCGACGTTGTGCTCCTTGGCTGGGCCCACAAGGTGCGTGACCTTGGAGCGCTCCTCTTTCTCGACGCTCGGGATCGTGACGGCATCACGCAGGTCGTCGTCCGGGATGACGACGCCCTGCTCGAGCGCGTCAAGCGCATCCGGGCCGAGTTCGTGGTGGCGGTGATCGGCACCGTCCAGCGCCGGGAGGCAGCCACCGCCAACGCGAAGCTGTCCACCGGCGACATCGAGGTGCGCGCGCGGGATGTCCGCGTCCTCAACGAGGCGAGGACGCCGCCATTCTCGATCAACGAAGACACCGCGGTGTCCGAGGAGGTCCGGCTCAAGTACCGCTATCTGGACCTGCGGCGCCCGCGCCTCCAGCAGGCGATCGGGCTCCGGCACCGCGTCACCATGGCGTTGCGGCGCTACTTCGACGAGCAGGGGTTCTGGGAGATCGAGACGCCGATCCTCACGAAGTCGACGCCTGAAGGCGCGCGTGACTTCCTCGTGCCGAGCCGCGTGCACCCCGGCGAGTTCTACGCGCTGCCCCAGTCGCCGCAGATCTTCAAGCAGATCCTGATGATTGCCGGCGTGGATCGCTACGTGCAGATCGCGCGCTGCTTCCGCGACGAGGACCTCCGTGCCGACCGGCAGCTCGAGTTCACGCAGGTGGACCTCGAGATGGCGTTTGCCACGCCGGCGAAGGTCTTCGAGGTCGTGGAGGGGGCGCTCGCCGCGGCGTTTCGCGAGATCGAGGTCGAAGTGCCACGGCCCTTCCGCCGCATGTCGTACGCGGATGCGATCGCGAAGTACGGCACCGACAAGCCGGACCTCCGCTTCGGTCTCGAGATCCAGGACGTCGGTCCCCAGTTCGCCGGGTCGCCGTTTGGCATCTTCCGGGAAGCGGTGGAGCACGGTGGCACGGTCAGGGGATTCGTCATTCCTGGCGCCGCGACGTTCTCGCGGCGCGAACTGGATGAACTGGTGGAGCAGGCGCGGCAGGCCGGCGCGTCCGGCCTGGTCTGGGCACGCCACACGGCCGACGGCGTCCAGACGTCCGCCAAGGCCATCGGAGACGAGGGCGTCCGCCGTGTCCTCGAGGCGACGGCCACGGGTCGCGCGGACCTGCTGGTGCTGGCGTCGGGCGCGGCTGATGCCGTGTCCCGGGTGCTCGGGCAGGTGCGGCTTGGCGTGGCGAAGAAGCAGAATCTGGTGCCAGAGGGTGCGTGGGCGCTGGTATGGGTGACCGACTTCCCGCTGTTCGACTGGAATGCGGACGAACGCCGGTGGGACTCGGTCAACCATCCGTTCACGGCCCCACGGCAGGAGGACCTCGCGGCGCTCGAGTCCGATCCGGGTCGCGTGCTGGCCGACGCCTACGACGTCGTGCTCAATGGATGGGAGCTGGGCGGGGGCAGCATCCGTATTCACGATCGGGAGACACAGGCCAAGGTGTTCCGCCTGCTTGGACTCAGCGATGAGGAGGCGAAGCACCGCTTCGGCTTCTTCCTCGAAGCGCTCGAGTACGGCACACCGCCTCATGGCGGGCTCGCGCTCGGGCTCGATCGGATGTGCGCCCTGCTGGCGGGCGAGACCTCGATCCGGGAGGTGATGGCGTTCCCGAAGACCACGCAGGCCGTGGACCTGATGTGCGACGCGCCGTCCAGCGTCGATCCGCGCCAGTTGCGCGAACTGCGCATCAAGCCGCAGGGTTGACGGGTCCGGCGAGGCGCGGGTAGAATCCAGCAGGATTTAAGTAGCTGATGAACAAGGAGATACGCGGCGGCCGCGGCCTCGATGCGTAAGATCGCGCTTCCGGAATCCGGCATCGAAACCCTCGTGGGCGCGTACGACGAGAACCTGCGTCATCTGGAGTCGCGGCTGAACGTGCGGATTCGGACGCAAGGGCACGAACTCATCGTGGACGGCACACCGGCCGACGCGGCGAAGGTGGTCCGGCTGGTGGAGCAGATCGGGGTCCTGTTGGACGAAGGGCACGCGATCTCGCCGGTCGACGTGAAGGCGGCCTCGGACCTGCTCGCGCAGGATGGTTCGGTCGATCTGCGCGACTACTTCCTCAAGGGCGGACAGCTCCGTCAGGCCGGCAAGCGCCGGATCATGGCCAAGTCGGCCAACCAGCGACGCTATCTCGATGCGATCGAGCAGTTCGACATCGTGTTCGGGATCGGGCCGGCCGGCACCGGCAAGACGTACCTGGCGATGGCGCAGGCGGTCTCCTACCTGCTGGCGAAGAAGGTGAGCCGCATCATCCTCGCACGCCCCGCCGTCGAGGCGGGCGAGAAGCTCGGGTTCCTTCCGGGAGATCTGCAGGAAAAGGTCAATCCCTACCTGAGACCCCTCTACGACGCCTTGTACGACATGATGGAGGTCGAGAAGGCCGAGCGCTTCCTGGAGCGGGGCACGATCGAGGTGGCGCCCATTGCCTTCATGCGGGGGCGCACGCTGAACGATGCGTTCGTGATCCTCGATGAGGCCCAGAACACCACGCCCGAGCAGATGAAGATGTTTCTGACGCGGCTCGGATTCGGATCGAAAGCGGTGGTGACGGGGGATATCACCCAGATCGACCTGCCAAGCGCTCGCACCTCGGGGCTGGTCGAAGCCATGCATGTCGTGGGCAGCGTCGAGGGCGTGTCGTTCATCTATTTCGACGAGCGCGACGTGGTCCGTCACAAACTCGTGCAGGCCATCGTCAGGGCGTACGAGGCGCATGTGGCCTCGCTCGGCGATCGTCGGCCGGCCTGATCGTGTCCATGGCTCCTGGAGACCAACGTCCGACGCGCCTGCACGTGGCCGTCGCGGCCCCGGATGAGAAGGCGACCCGCGCGCCCGGCCTTGCGCGGTGGCTCGAGCGTGTGGCCCCGGCGCGCGCCAGGGGCGAGGTCGTCGTGGCGCTCGTCAGCGACGGCCGCATGCGCGCGCTCAACCGTACGTATCGCGGCGCCGACTACGCCACCGACGTGCTGTCGTTCCCGGCGTCCGATCAGCCGGAGGGGGAGTCCTCACTCGGCGACATCGTCATCGCCACGGGCGTGGCGGCCCGGCAGGCGGCGCAAGCCCGGCACTCCCTGCAGACGGAGCTGCGCGTTCTGGCGCTGCACGGGCTGTTGCACCTGCTTGGGTACGACCACGAGCGCGACGCCGGGCTGATGGCCAGGGTCGAGGCCCGGCTTCGCCGGAAGGGCGGACTGCGTGAAGGCCTGATCCAGCGGACGCGCGCCTCGGCCGGTGCGAGCGGCGCTCCCCGAGCTGCCCGGAGCCGGTCATGACCCCCCTGGCCGTATTCCTGCTGGCGTGCGCCGCCGTTTACGTGGGCGTGATCGCGGCGGCGTTCAGTGCCTTGATGCGCCTGTCGCTGCGGTTCACGGCCGAGCGGAGCGGTCGCGACGACCGGCTTGGGCGCTATCTCGAGGAGCCCCTGCGCCTGTTCATTCCGGTACGGGTGCTGCTCGCGATGTTGCCGGTGATCGCGGCGGTGGTCGTGGCGCGGGCCACTGACGTCGAGTCTCCGAGGGGCATCGGCGTGTTGATGGTGTCCGCCCTCGCCTTCGTGGTGCTCTTCGAGCACGTCCTTCCGCTGCTCATCATCCGGCGGGATCCCGAGCGGGTGCTCGATGTGCTGCTGCCGAGCTTCGACGTGGTCGCGCGGGTGCTGCAGCCGCTGACAGCGGCGCTCATGCGCCTCGGAGGCGTGGCCATGACCGGCCGCCCGGCAAGCGCGGACGGCGACCCACCCGAGCCGGCGGGTATCGGCGGCAGCGTGGCCGAAGCCGACATTCCCCAGCCAGGGGAGGAGCGCCGCGTGCAGGAGTTGCAGGACCGGGAGCTCCTCCGCTCCATCGTGGACTTCCGCGAGACGCTGGTGCGAGAGGTGATGACGCCGCGGCCCGATATCGTCGCGATTCGCGGCGAGGCCACGCTCGGCGAGTTGCGGGCGCTGTTCCAGGAACAGGAGTACTCCCGCATCCCCGTCTTCAACGAGACGCTCGACAACATCCTGGGCTTCATCTTCGTGAAGGACCTCATCAACCTGAGCGCGCCCGATCCCGCGAGCGCCATTACCGGGTTGATGCGCCCCGCCTACTTCGTACCCGAGACCAAGCGGGTGCCCGAGTTGCTCAGGGAATTCCAACGTGAGCGCGTCCAGAGCGCGATCGTCGTGGACGAGTACGGCGGCACTGCCGGGCTTGTGACCATCGAGGATCTGCTCGAGGAGATCGTCGGCGAGATCCGGGACGAGTACGACGTCGAGGCCGAGGCCGTGCTGGACGAGGGACAGGGCGTCTGGGTGTTCAGCGGCAA
Organism: uncultured Bifidobacteriaceae bacterium; assembly: GCA_964574545.1. Classification (GTDB taxonomy): domain Bacteria; phylum Acidobacteriota; class Vicinamibacteria; order Vicinamibacterales; family UBA2999; genus JAUXWO01. The sequence goes on from CAZNOC010000010.1 coordinate 26,012, forward strand.
GGCAGATGTGGACGAACTGGCGGAGCGAATCGGCGTCGAGGTGCTCCGTGAGGGCTTCGAGACGGTAGGAGGATACCTGCTGTCGCACCTTGGCCGCGTGCCCGCCGTCGGTGAGATGTTCGAGATCGACGGGTTGTCCGTGGAGGTGCTCGAAGCGGAGCGGCGCCGCATCAACAAGGTGCGAATCAGACGTCGCGAGGTGATGCCGGACGTGGTGGACGAGCCGGCGCGATGAGGTTCGGGCTCGTCTCCCTGATCGGCCGGCCCAACGCCGGCAAGTCCACGCTGCTCAACCGCCTGGTCGGCACGAAGCTCGCGATCGTGTCCGACAAGCCCCAGACGACCCGCACGCGCATTCAAGGCGTACGGACGTACGCCGGCGGGCAGATCGTGTTCGTGGATACCCCCGGACTGCACCGGCCGCTGCACCGGCTGAACGTGCGCATGGTGGACGCCGCGCTCGAGACGCTCAGGGAGGTCGATGTCGTGGGCGTGGTGGTGGACGCCAGCGAGCCCGCCGGCGGCGGGGACCGGTACCTGATGGATCTGGTCAGGAAGATCGCCCAGCCTCGCGTGCTCGTGCTCAACAAGGTGGACCGGGCCGACAAGGCCGCGCTCCTGCCGCGTATCGCGGACTACGATCGCACGGTGGGCTTCATCGATATCGTGCCCGTCTCGGCGTTGACGGGCGAGAACATCGAACGCCTCGAGGAGGTGCTGTTGTCGCACCTGCCGGAAGGGGACCCCCTCTACCCCGAGGACTACCTCACGGATCAACCCGAGCGGTTCTTCGTCGCCGAGATGGTGCGAGAGCAGGTGCTGCACCACACCCACGCGGAACTGCCGTTCTCGACTGCCGTCGTCGTGGACCGCTTCGAAGAAGCCAACGAGACGGGCCTGATGAAGTTCTACTGCAGCATCCTGGTGGAGCGGGCCTCGCAGAAGCCCATTCTCCTCGGACGCGGTGGCGCGATGATCAAGGCCATCGGCACCGGCGCCCGCGCCGAGCTGGAGCGCTTCTTTCAGGCGCGCGTCTATCTGGACCTGCATGTGCGCGTGCGCGCGGACTGGCGTGAAGACGAACGCGCCCTCGATGAGATCGGCCTGCCACAGGCTCGACGCCGCCCCAAGGGCAAGACCCTCCCCCGCCAGCGGCCGCGCCAGGGGACGTGACCACCCCCACGCGAGTCGCGCGCTGAGTCGTCCGCGTCGATCATTTCCTCAGGGGTGTGTGTGGTACATTTGTCGGGTTGTGCTGGACTGAAACCCCGAGAGCGTCACCATGGCACCGCCGCGAAGAATCGATGTCGTCCTTGATTCGGTGAAGCGTCTGCAGCGGATTGGTGCGTCTGCGAACCTCCTGAACCTGCTGCAGAAGCAGCATCCTGCCGATCTCGCCCAGATTTTCGGGGACCTGCCCGACGGCGGGCGTCAGTCGGTCGTGGCCCTGCTCGTCGAGCGCAACCCGCGCCTGGCGATGGAAGCCATCAGCGAGATGAGCCCCGAGCAGGGGGCCGCGCTGCTGGCGGGGCGTCCAGCCGAAGAGATCGCCAAGCTTGTCCAGGAGCTGCCGTCTGATGATGCGGCGGCGATCATCGACTACCTGCCGGAGGAGTTGTCTCAGCCTGTGCTCGAGATGATGCGGCGCCGCGAGTCCGGCCAGGTCGAGAGCCTGCTCGAGTACGGCGAGCAGACCGCCGGCCGCATCATGAACCCCAACGTCTTCGCCCTCGGCGAGGATCTGACTGTCGGGGAGGCGATTGCGGCGCTCCAGGCCTCGCGTGACGTCGAGATGGTCTTCTACGTCTACGTGGTCGACGGGCGGCGCCACCTGGTGGGCGTCACCTCGTTGCGGCGCCTCCTGCTCGTCTCCCCGGAGACGCCGCTGAAGCGCATCATGACGTCGGACCTGATCAGCGTCCGCGTGGACACTGACCAGGAGGAGGCCGCCCGGCTGGTGGCCTCGTATAACCTCCTGGCGATTCCCGTCGTGGACGAGGAGAACAAGCTGGCCGGGGTGATCACGGTCGATGACGTCATCGACGTCATCAAGGACGAGGCCACCGAAGACCTCTACCGCCTGGCCGGCGTCTCCGGCGACGACCGCCCCTTCACGCCCGCGGGCGAGTCGCTCCGCAAACGCCTGCCGTGGCTGGGGGTGAATCTGGTCACCGCCTTCGTCGCCGCCTCGGTCGTGGCCCTGTTCGAGGGCACCATCGAGCGCGTCACGGCCCTCGCGATCTTCATGCCGGTCGTGGCCGGCATGGGCGGCAATGCGGCCACCCAGACGCTCACCGTGATCGTGAGGGGCATCGCGCTCGACGAGGTGTCGTGGGCGAACGCGCGGAAGGCGTTGATCAAGGAGTCCATCGTCGGGCTGGGCAACGGCCTGGCGCTCGGTCTGCTGGCGGCCGCCGTCGCGTGGATCATGAAGGGCGATCCGATCCTGGGGGCGCTGCTGGCGATGGCGATGATCATCAACATGTTCGTGGCGGCCACCGCCGGCACGCTGGTGCCGCTCGGCCTCAAGGCGCTCAAGGTCGACCCGGCGCTGGCCTCGTCGGTCTTCATCACGACCTTGACCGACATTGCGGGCTTCGCGTCCTTCCTGGGGCTGGCGACGGTGTTCCTGCGGTACCTGAATCAGTAATGGGCGTCTCGTTCCCGGAAGGAAGGGGCTAGAATAGGGCACGAGTGCCGCTCTACACGGCTGACGCGCTGGTTCTCCGGACCTACACCCTGGGCGAGTCCGACCGGGTTGTGGTGTTCCTCACGCGCGACCGGGGGAAGAAGCGGGGGGTGGCTCCCCACGCGGGCAAGTCGAGGAAGCGGTTCGGTGGCGCCCTGGCGCCGTTCAGCGAAGTGCGGGTGGCGTACTTCGAGAAGGAGCGACGAGACCTCGTCAGCCTGAACTACGCGGAGCTGGTCCGCTCGCCGTTCGGAGCCGTGTCCGGCGAGGCTCTGGGCTACAGCGCCTACTTCGCCGAGTTGATCGACGAGTGGGCGGCGGAAGCCGATGCCGACGATCGGCTGTTCCGCCTGGGCGCCTCGGTGCTCGAGGCGCTGGTCGGCGGGGCGCCTGTCGAGGCGCTGGCGCGGTACTTCGAGTGCTGGCTGCTGCGCCTGCAGGGCGTCTACCCGCTGGACCTCGACCTGTCGCCCCCCGCCGCGGCGTGGGTCGAGGCGACACGGCGGCTGGGGCCCGGCGAGGTACGAGGCCTGAAGACGTCGGCGGCCGTGCTGAGTGAACTGGAGAGAACGCATCGAATCGTGATTGCCTCACACCTCGAAAAGGAACTCCGGTCGATTCGCGTGCTGCACGACATGCGCCGTGCGGGCCCCTCCTCTCAATGAGCGTGCCCCCGATCCAAACTGCTATTGCCGATCTGAAATCGAATCCTTGACCTTCCAAGACCTGATCTTCAAGCTTTCCGCGTTCTGGGCCTCGCGAGGCTGCCTGCTCCAGCAGCCTCTGGATCTGGAGGTGGGCGCCGGGACCTCGCACCCCGAGACGCTCTTCCGCGTCCTCGGCACGGCGCCGTGGAACGTCGCCTACGTGCAGCCCTCCCGTCGTCCCGACGATGGCCGGTTCGGGCAGAATCCCAACCGGCTGTTCAAGCACCATCAGTTCCAGGTGATTCTGAAGCCGTCTCCCGACGAGATTCAGCAGACATATCTCGAGAGCCTCGACGCCTGCGGGATCAATGCGCGGCAGCATGACATCCGCTTCGAAGAGGACAACTGGGAGTCGCCGACGCTCGGTGCCTGGGGCATCGGGTGGCAGGTGATGCTCGACGGCATGGAGATCACGCAGTTCACCTACTTCCAGCAGGTCGGCGGGATGGACCTGGTGCCGGTGTCGGCGGAGATCACTTACGGCCTCGAGCGCATCGCCATGTTCCTGCAGAAGGTCGACAACGTCTTCGACCTCGAGTGGGCCCACGGCGTGCGGTACCGAGACGTCCGCCTGCGCGAGGAAGTCGAGCAGTCGAGGTACGTGTTCGGGCAGGTGGACGGCATCCGCCCGGAGGCGTTTGCGGCCTGGCACCGGGACCTGTTCGATCGTCATGTCGAGATGGGCCGGCAGTTGCTCGCTGCAGGCCTGCTGCTGCCGGCGCTCGAGCAGTGCCTGAAGTGCTCGCATGTCTTCAATGTTCTGGATGCCAGCGGGAGCGTTGGCGTCACGGAGCGAACGGCCTTCATCCTGCGCGTCCGTCAGTTGTCCGTGGCTGTGTGCCGCGCCTATGCGCAGGAGGCGGCGGCCGCTTCGGAAGCCGGGCCCCAGGATGCAGACTGATCGGCCGGCCTGGCTGGCGAGATTCCGGGCAGCGGCGACGCCGTGGCTCGTGCGCTCAGCCGTCATCACTCGAACCCTGAGGCCCTAGTGGACCGCGAACTGTTCATCGAGATCGGGACGGAGGAGATTCCCGCCAGCTGGCTGCCTGCGCTGACGGCAGAGTTCGGCGTCCAGCTGGACGCAGCGCTCAAGGCCCAGCGCCTGACGTCGGACGCCGCCATCGAGACCTACAGCACACCGAGGCGGCTGGCCGTCCGCGTTGCGAAGGTGGCCGACCGTCAAACGGACGAAGAGGAACTCCTGACGGGACCGCCGGTGAAGGTGGCCTTCGGGCCCGACGGGGCCCCGACGCCCGCGGCGACGGGCTTTGCCAGGAAGTGTGGCGTCGAGGTGGAGGCGCTCGAGCGGATCGAATCGCCCAAGGGCGTGTATCTCGCCCATCGGATGCAGCATCGCGGCAGGGCGGCGGTGGATGTGCTGCCGGATGTGCTGCCCGCGGCTCTTCGGGGGCTGACGTTCCCCAAGCAGATGCGCTGGGACGCGCTCCTCGACGACGGGCGCGGAGAGCTGCCCTTCGGCCGCCCGATCCGCTGGGTGCTGTTCTTGTACGGCGGCCGGGTGGTGCCGTTCACCATCTTCAGGACGCCGGATGCGCAGGGGCCGCTCGTGCAGGAGGTGCGCTCGGCGGCGGTGACCTATGGCCACCGCTTCTTCACGACCAGCGGCCGCGCGGGCCGCGCCATCAAGGTGAAGAACTTCGACGACTACCGCAAGCGCCTCGCCGAGAACTTCGTCGTGCTCGAACGGCACGAACGCCACGATCGCATCGTGAGAGAGCTGGATGTCGAGGCCACCCGACGCGGCGGTCGCGTGGCCCGCAGTCTCGTGGGGAGCCAGCTGCTCGATGAGGTGCCCGACCTGGTGGAGTATCCCGCCGTCGTCTCTGGTGCGTTCGGCGAGGAGTTCCTCGCGCTGCCCGAGGAGGTGCTGGCCACGACGATGATTCACCACCAGCACTTCTTTCCGGTCGTGAACGACCACGCGCAGCTGCTGCCGGTGTTTCTCGCCGTCCTCAACATGCAACCGGAGCGCCCCGAGCTGGTGGCACGAAACCTGGAGCGCGTGTTGACGGCCCGGCTGCGCGACGCGCGGTTCTTCTACGAGGCCGATCGCCGCGAGCCGCTCGACGCGCGGCTGCCGCGCCTCGGGACGGTGCTCTTCCACAAGGATCTCGGGAGCTATCGGGACAAGGCGTCGCGCGTCGCGGCGCTGGCGCGGTGGATCGCCGCCGACGTCATGGGGCAGTCCGAGAGTGAGGCGGCCCACGCCGAGCGCGCGGGCCTCCTGTGCAAGGCCGACCTGGCTTCCGACATGGTGCGCGAGCTCACGGAGCTCCAGGGCACGATTGGCGGCATCTACGCACGGGAAGACGGCGAGCTCGAAGAGGTGTGGCGCGCCATCTACCACCACTACCTGCCCGCCGGCGTGGAAGCCGATGCTCCGCCGTCTCGCAGCCAGCTCGGCGCGGCCGCCGTCAGCTGGGCCGCCGTCTCCCTGGCCGACAGACTCGACACCATCGTCGGCCTGTTCGCGGCGGGGGAGCGGCCCACCGGGTCGCGCGATCCGTACGGCCTTCGCCGTGCGGCCCAGGGGCTCGTCCGGATTCTGCTTGATTTGCCCGAGTTGACGGGACTGGACCTGCGCTTGACGTGGCACCAGTTGTCCGGCCAGGCGGAGCGCGCCTTCGCCGACTCGTGGAACGAGGACGCGGCGTCGGCATTGGGGATGTTCTACGCGGAGCGTGTGTCCCACGCGCTCACGAGTCGTGGCCACGACATCCGCAACGTGCGGGCGGTGATGCACGCGTTCAGCGCGTCGCCCGCACCCGATGACGTACGGCCGGCCCCGCTCGATGCGCGAAGAAAACTGGAAGTGCTTCCCGAGTTCACCGAGTCGCCCGAGTTCAGACAGCTGGCCGTGTTGTTCAAGCGGGTGAAGAACATCGCCAGAAATCTTGACGTGTCGGCATTCCACGCGGCCGAGGAAAGTGGACCCCCGCTGGAGGGGCTCTTGGTGGAGCCGAGCGAACTCGCGCTGCTCGGCGAGATCGCCGAACGGCGGCCGGTGATCGACGGCGCCGTGAAGTCGGGGCGTGGTTATCGAGAGGCCTTTGCCGAGGCCGCGCGGTTCGGCCCGGCCGTGGCGAAGTTCTTCGATGATGTTCTGGTGATGGCGGACGACCCGGCACTCCGCACGGCGCGGTTGCGCCTGATGCGGCGGCTCGAGGCGTTGATTCTTTCGTTGGCAGATGTGTCCGAGATCGTACCCGAGGAGAAGTGATGGCGAAGGCAGCGGCGAAGAGCAGGCAGAGATCCAGAGTCCCGACGCGCGCGAAGGCGGCAAAGGCATCGAAGGCGGCGGCGAAGAAGTCGGCGGGGAAGAAGTCGGGCGCGAAGAAGGGGATCGCGAAGGAGGGCGCGGCGAAAGCGAAGCCGTACGTGTACTTCTTCGGCGACGGCAAGGCGGACGGTGACCGATCGATGAAGGATACGCTCGGCGGCAAGGGCGCGGGACTGGCCGGGATGACGCGGGCCGGGCTGCCGGTCCCCCCCGGATTCACCATTTCTACTGATGCCTGCAATCTTTACTACGAACTCGGGCGGAAGCTTCCAGATCGCATCGAGGACGAGATCCTTCAGCACGTCAGGCGCCTCGAGAAGTCGGCGCGGGCCACGCTGGGATCGATCGAGAACCCGTTGCTCGTGTCCGTCCGATCCGGGGCGAAGTTCTCGATGCCCGGGATGATGGACACCATCCTGAACCTGGGGTTGAACGACCAGACGGTCGAGGGACTGAAGCGCCGGACCGCGAACGGACGGTTCTCGTTCGACAGCTACCGGCGCTTCGTCCAGATGTTCGGCAGCGTCGTCCTCGAGATTCCGAAGGCCGCGTTCGAACACGAGTTCGAGGCCGTGAAGTCCGAGAAGGGCGTGCAGCAGGATACCGACCTCGATGAAGGCGCGCTTCGCGAGGTCGTCGATCGCTTCAAGCGTGTCGTCAAGGCGAAGAGCGGCAAGGCCTTTCCGCAGGCGCCGGCCGATCAGCTGCGCATGGCGCGCAACGCGGTGTTCCGAAGCTGGAACAACCCGCGCGCGCGCGAGTATCGCCGCATCTACGACATTCCCGATTCGATCGGCACGGCCGTCAACGTCCAGATGATGGTGTTCGGGAACACGGGCGAGCGGTCGGCGACCGGGGTGGGCTTCACGCGCAATCCGGCCACTGGCGCGCGCGAGTTCTACGGCGAGTTCCTCGTGAACGCGCAGGGCGAGGACGTCGTGGCCGGCATCCGGACGCCGCAGCCGATCGCGGAGCTCGAGAAGGTGCTGCCGAAGGCGTACAAGCAACTCCGTGAGATCACGTCCCGCCTCGAGCGGAACTACCGCGACATCCAGGATTTCGAGTTCACCATCCAGGACGAGCGGCTGTTCATGCTGCAGACGCGCAGCGGCAAGCGCACGGGCTACGCCGCCGTGGTCATCGCCACCGACATGGTGCGCGAGAAGCTGATCACGCCGAAGGAGGCCATCCTGCTTGTGGACCCGGAGTCGCTGTCCCAGCTCCTGGCACCGGGGTTCGATCCTGCGGAATGGGCGAAGCTGGCTGTGGTGACGAAGGGCCTGCCGGCGTCCCCGGGCGCCGCGTCGGGGCACGCGGTGTTCACGGCGGACGAAGCGGTCGCATGGGCCGACAAGGGGAAGCCGGTCATCCTCGTGCGGCGGGAGACCGTGCCGGACGACATTCACGGCATGTGGGTGGCGCAGGGCATCCTGACGGCGACCGGTGGCATGACGTCGCATGCCGCCGTGGTCGGCCGGCAGATGGGGAAGCCGTCCGTCGTGGGCGCCGGCGAGCTCGTCATCGATGAGCATCGGAAGAGGTTCACGGTGAACGGCCAGACCGTGAAGGAGGGCGACTTCGTCTCGTTCGATGGCCTGACGGGCGAGGTGAAGCTGGCGCAACTCGGGTCGCACCCGAGCGAGATCCTGCAGGTGCTGTCCGGAGCCCTTCCCGAGGGGCAGTCAGACATTTTCCGGCGGTTCATGCAGCTGCTGAGCTGGTCCGACAAGTTCCGCCGGATGGGCGTGCGCGCCAACGCGGATCTTCCGGACCAGGCCGAACTCGCCTACGCCTTCGGCGCGCGCGGTATCGGGCTGTGCCGCACCGAGCACATGTTCTTCGGCGAGGGCAGGATTCCGATCGTGCAGCGCATGATCCTCGCCGACAACGAGTCCGACCGGCGAGCGGCCCTGAACGAACTGCTGCCGCTCCAGCGCGAGGATTTCTATGGGGTCTTCAAGGCGATGAAGGGTGAGCCGGTCACCATCAGGACCATTGACCCGCCGCTCCATGAGTTCCTCCCGAAGCGGGAGGATCTGATGGTGGACGTCGCGCGCCTCGAGGCGGCCGGCAAGGCGGGACGCGCGCTCGAAGAGAAGAAGACCCTGCTTGCGCGCGTGGAGCAGCTCCACGAGTTCAACCCGATGCTCGGCCATCGCGGCGTGCGCCTCGGGATCACGTACCCCGAGATCACCGAGATGCAGACGCGCGCCATCATGGAGGCCGCCTGCCGGCTCCACAAGGAGGGCCTGAAGGTCATTCCGGAAATCATGATTCCGCTTGTCGGCCACGTGAAAGAACTCCGGGACCAGAAGGCAGTGGTCGATCTCACGGCCGCCGCGGTCATGAAGGAGCAGGGCGTCAGGATCAAGTACCTCGTGGGCACCATGATCGAGGTGCCGCGGGGCGCCATGACGGCTGACGAGGTGGCCACCGAGGCGCAGTTCTTCTCGTTCGGCACCAACGACCTCACGCAGCTCACCTTCGGCTTCTCCCGCGACGATGCGGGAAAGTTCCTCCGGGTCTATCAGGAGAAGAAGATCCTCGACAAGGATCCGTTCGCCTCGATCGACACGGTCGGTGTGGGCGCGGTGGTGAAGATCGGCGTCGAGTTCGGCCGGAAGACGCGGCCATCTCTGAAGGTGGGCATCTGCGGCGAGCACGGCGGCGACCCGGCCTCGATCCACTTCTTCGAGAGCGTGGGGCTCGACTACGTGAGCGCCTCGCCGTACCGGATCCCCGTCGCCAGGCTGGCGGCGGCGCAGGCGGCTCTCGCCGTGAAGGTCGGGGATTAGGCCCACTTTTCCCTTGTGTTGACCATGAACGCGGGTCCTGTCACCGGACAGCCCCACCCGTCCTCGGCGCCAAATGCACCTGCCACGAGGGAGGCGCCTGCGCGGCGGGCGGGGCGGGGTCCCCGGCACGGCAGCCGTGCTGGGGCCCCGAGGCGCCCCGTCCGGTGCCACCCGCTTCACGAGTGGTCAACACAAGTGATGGGCCTCGTGGATGGGATGACGGATTGAAGGGGTAAGGCGTGCGGGGCGATGGTCCTCTACTACGTGCACACGGGCGGGACGACCCGTGCCGCCGATGCGATTGCCCCGGCCTGGCTGGCGCCTGACAGCGGGGTCTTCGTGTGGGCGGATGTCCAGGGCCCCGACGACGCCGACGCGCAGGTGCTGCGCGAGGTGTTCGGGTTCCACGAACTGGCGATCGAGGATGCCTTGCAGTCTATCCACCATCCCAAGGTGGAGGACTACCAGGGCTATCTGTACTTGGTGCTGCACGGCATCAACTTCAGTCCTGACGAGCACGTCTTCGACACGCACGACACGGACTTCTTCCTGGGGCCGAACTACCTCGTCACGGTGCACGATGGACGGCGGCGCAGCATCGCCCATGTCCGCGATCTCTGCGTCCGCAGTCCACGCATCATGCTCGAGGGCCCCGTCGCGTTGCTGCATCGCATCGTGGACACGATGGCGGACCACTACCGGCCCGACGTGGATGCCCTCGAGGACCGCATCGACGCGCTCGAGGACCTCGTGATCGAGGCGCCCGGCGGCTCGCTGATGGGGGACATCCTCGCCATCAAGCGCGACGTGGGCGCGCTGCGCCGCATCGTGATCCCGCAGCGCGACGTCGTGGCCAGACTCTCGCGCCGGGAGTTCGACCAGATCAACCAGGAGATGGCCTACCGCTTTCGGGACGTCTACGATCAGTTCGTGCGGATGTCCGACGATGCGATGATCTACCAGGATCGGATCACGGGCATTCTGGACGCCCACCTGGCGACGGTGTCGAATCAGCTGGCGCAGGTGTCGAAGCTGTTGGCCGTTGTGGCAGTGCTGTTCGGGCCCCTGACGGTCATCACCGGGATCTACGGGATGAACGTCGAACTGCCGGTCCTGCCCGGCGGCGAGGGGATGCAGTTCTGGTGGGTGATGGGGTTCATGTTGTCATCGAGCGGCCTGCTGTTCGGCCTGTTTCGTTGGATGCGCTGGCTCTGATGGCCCGCATCACGAAGCTGCCGGACGAGCTCGCAAACCAGATCGCCGCCGGCGAGGTCGTGGAGCGGCCTGCCGCGGTGGTGAAGGAGCTGGTCGAGAACGCGCTTGATGCCGGCGCCTCACGGATCGCCATTGCCATCGAGTTCGGCGGCAAGACCCTCATTCGCGTGGAAGACGACGGCGTCGGCATGGACCCGGAGGACGCGCGGCTCTGCCTCGAGCGGCATGCCACCAGCAAGATTCGGCATGCCGAGGACCTCGGCGCCATCCTCACGCTGGGATTCCGCGGGGAGGCGCTCCCGAGCATCGCGTCGGTCTCGCACTTCCGCCTGCGGACGCGGGCGAGGGGCGCCGACAGCGGGACCGAGGTCCGGGTCAACGGGGGGCTCATCGAGTCGGTGACGGAGGCTGGCGGTCCCGAGGGCACGCTGGTCGACGTCGGCGATCTCTTCTACAACCTGCCGGCCCGAAGGAAGTTTCTGAAGTCGGATGCCGGAGAGTCGGCGCAGGTGTCCCGCGTGGTCACCCAGTTGGCGTTGTGCTATCCGGAGGTGGGCTTCACCCTGACGAGCGCCGGACGCAAGGTGCTGCAGACGCCGCCCGTGGCCGGCCTGCACGAGCGCTTGTATCAGCTCTATGGCGACCGGCAGGACCTGGTGGAGGTGGACAGGGAGGGCGGGGGCATCTCGCTCTTCGGCTTCGTGGCGGCCCTGGCCGAGCAGGGCCCGACGCGAGGCCCGCAGCACGTGTTCATCAACCGTCGCATCGTGAAGGACAAGACCATCGCCCATGCGATCCTCGACGCGTACAGCGTGTCAACGGTGAAGGAACGCAGCCCCGAGGTGCACCTGTTTCTGACGATTCCTCCCGACAGGCTCGACGTGAACGTGCATCCGACGAAGGCGGAGGTGCGGTTCAAGGAGCAGTCGCTGGTCCACGAGGTGGTACGCCGGGGTGTAGGAGACGCGCTCGGCCGCGGACCGGCGCCGGAACTGCAGCTTCGACCTTCGGATCTCGTCCCGGGCGGGCCGGTGCCTCAAGCGATCCCCGGGGTGCTCGGCGGCGGCGTGTACACGAACAGGTGGACGCCGGCCACCGATCAGACGGCCGCACGTGCCCCCAGTACCAGTGGTGCCCGGAGCGCGGGTCAGACGGGTGATGAGGCGCCCCCCGTTCGGCCGATGATTCCGCTCGGGCAGTTTCGCGACACGTTCATCGTGGCGATAGACGATGAGGGGATCGCGATCATCGACCAGCACGTCGCGCACGAGCGTGTCTTGTTCGAGCGCATCATGGAGCGGTTGACGAGCGGCCCGCTCGAGCGACAGGGGCTGCTGGTGCCCATGGTGATCGAGCTGCCGCCGGGGGCACGGCAGGTGCTCGCCGAGCGGGCAGGGGAGCTGGTCCGATTCGGGTTCGAGATCGAGGAGTTCGGCGGCGACAGCGTCCGAGTCTCCGCCGTACCGGCCCTGCTTCCCCGTCAGGAGAGCGAGGCCGTGATTCGCTCGCTGGCCGAAGACCTGGACGGCCTGGACCGCGGCCTGCGTGTCGAAGAGGGGCTGAAGCGAATCGCGGCGCTCATGGCGTGCCACGCGGCCGTGAAGGCGAACGACCGTCTGACGCACGAGAAGATGGTGCACATCATCGACGAGCTTCGCGCCACGGCGTACTCCACGATCTGCCCGCACGGCCGCCCGGTGATGCTCCGGATCACGCGGCGGGAGCTCGAGAAGAACTTCGATCGGATCTGAACGGGGCAGCGGCCTCCGGGCTGAGATACGATGCCGCCGTGTCAGAAGCGTCGTCCCCGCGCGATGGTGCCGCGACGGCTCGGCCTGGGGATGCTCAGGGCGGCCCGGTCGGCCTGTTGCTCGTTCACGGCATCGGAAGCCAAACCCAGGGCGAGTCGCTCGACGGGCTGCTGGCGGGACTCCAGAGCGCCTGTGGAACGACGCTGACCGTACAGCGCGTGGCCGAAGACCATGCGGTGCTCGAGGGAATCGGCCGGCCGGTCCACGTTATCGAGGTCTTCTGGGCCGACCTGCTGCACGGCGAGACCGTCCGCGGAACCTTCGACTTCGATCGCGTGTTCGAGGTCGTCTGGTTCCCGCTCTTCAACCAGCGTAACGGGCAGCTCTCGCCCGACGTCAGCCCACGGGCGCGCGTGCTGTTCTGGACGTGTGTGCTGGCGCCGCTCAGCTCGCTGCTGTCGGCCGGACTCGCGGGGGCACGGTTCCTCGCGACGATTCCGACGGCCGTTCAACGGTCGCGCGCACGGGACGCGGCGCGTCAGCGGACGCCGCAGGCTTCTTCGTGGCGGGAGCGGATGCGAGCCAC
>CAZNOC010000011.1:0-38841 GCA_964574545.1 uncultured Bifidobacteriaceae bacterium
CCGGCTGACTGGGCGCTGAAGCTCGTCTGGGCCATCCAGCCCGGTGGCGCTGACGAGCCTGGCGTCATCTGGTGCGGCACGATGCCGGGCGGGCTGTTCCGGTCGACGGACAACGGCGACTCATGGGCCATCAACCGGCCGCTGTGGGATGACCCGCGGCGCGAGGAGTGGTTCGGCGGCGGCGCCGACCATCCGGGCATCCATTCGATCTGTGTCGACCCGCGCGATTCGACGCACGTACTCATTGGCATCTCGTGCGGTGGCGCCTGGCGCACGCGCGACGGGGGCGCCACGTGGGACCTGGCCGGCACGGGCATGCGCGCCGAGTTCATGCCCCCTGAGCGCGCGTTCGAGCCGAACGTGCAGGACCCGCACCTGCTGGTGCAGTGTCAGGGACACCCGGACGCGTTGTGGGTGCAGCATCACAACGGCATCTTTCGTTCCACCGATGGCGGTGTCACCTGGCAGGAGATCACCGACGTCAGGCCGTCCGCGTTCGGATTCGCCGTTGCGGTGCACCCGCACGACCCAGACACGGCCTGGTTCGTGCCAGCCATCAAGGACGAGAAGCGCATCCCGGTGGACGGACGGGTGGTCGTCACGCGAACGCGCGACGGGGGCCGCACGTTCGAGACGCTGTCACGCGGGCTCCCGCAACAGCACGCCTACGATCTCGTCTTCCGGCACGCGCTCGACGTGGATCCCGCGGGCACGACGCTCGCGTTCGGCTCGACCACCGGCTCCGTGTGGATGAGCGAGGACGCCGGTGACTCCTGGCACACGGTGTCAGTCAACCTGCCGCCCGTGCACGCGGTGCGGTTCGCGTAGGCCGCCCGCGACCGCCCGGATCAGTTCGTCGCCGGGACGACCGGCGGGAAATCGCTGCTGAACATCAGGTATTCCAGCTTCCAGTTGCCGCGCAGGTCACGGAACACGAAGAGGAACTTGCCGCGGTCGCGCCGCTCCGGTCCGTCTGGCGGCGCCATGTTCAGGCGGTAGTCGCCGCTGACGTACGCGATCGTCCCCGAACCCGACAGGTCGCGTGGTTCGAGCGTCAGATCCGAGGCGCCCTCGGCGAACCGGTTGACGTAGTACTGCTGGATGGGATCCACGCCGCGGACCGACGAAGCGTTCGGAGGCATCACCACCGCGGTGCCCGCAAAGAAGCCGGCCACCTTCGCCGGATCCTTGGCGTTGTAGGCCTCCACGAACTCCTGCAGGAGGCCCTTGAGGCCAGCGACGTCCTGCTCGTTGAAGTCGCGCTCAGTCTGGCTGGAGCAGGCCGTGAGAGAGAGGGCCAGGAGGCTGGCCGCGACGAAGGTCACTGCACGCATGGGGAGGATCTCCTTCCGGGGTTCGGACGAATCAGAAGCCATCTTGATTATCAGTCATCGCCAGCGACAGCGCCACCTCGAGATCCCGCAGGAGATCGTCCAGGTCTTCGATGCCCGCGGAGTAGCGAATCAATCCCTCGGGGATGCCGGCGGCGATCCGTTCCTCTGCGGTCAATTCGACGTGGCTCGTCAGCGACGGCGGTCCCGCCACGGTTTCTACCTGTCCGAGGTTGGCGGCGAGGTAGGCATAGCGCAAGCGATCCAGCACCCGCGTGGCGGCGTCGAGCCCGCCCCCGAGTTCGAAGCTGAGCATTCCGCCGAAGCCCGACATCTGCCGGGTCGCGACGTCGTGTCCCCTGTGTGAGGGGAGGCCGGGGTAGTGGACGCGTGCCACGGCCGGGTGCGTCTCGAGGAACCGCGCCACGCCCATGGCGTTCTCGTTCTGCCGCACGACGCGCAAGCCGAGGGTCTTCAGGCTGCGGAGCAGCAGGAACGCGCTGTTGGCGTCGAGGGCGCCGCCGGCGATCTCACGCCAGTGGTAGATCCGATCAGTCAGATCCCGCCGGCCGCAGACGACACCCCCCATCGCATCGCCATGCCCGCCAATGAACTTGGTGGCGCTGTGGATCACGAGGTCCGCTCCCAGCGCGATCGGCGACTGGTTGATGGGCGTCGCGAAGGTGTTATCCACGATCACGCGGGCGCCTGCCCGGTGTGCGGCCGCCGCGAGTCGCGTCAGGTCCACGACCTTCAGCATCGGGTTGGTCGGCGTCTCGAGATACAGGAGGTCGCATCCCTCTTCGATCGCGGCCTCGATGGCGTCGCCGTCCTCCGTCTCGCAGATCTTGGTGACAACCTGGAACCGTGGCAGCAGTTCCGTGAAGGTGAGATAGGTGCCGCCGTAGGTGTCCTTGACAGTGACGGCGCGCTGTCCTGGAGACAGCAGCGCGAACAGGGTCGATGCGATCGCACCCATCCCGTTGGCGAACGCCACCGCGGCATCGGCGCCTTCGAGCGCGGCCATCTTCTCCTCGAAGAGGCGCACCGTCGGATTCGAGTTGCGGCTGTAGATGTCGCCAGGCGCCTCGCGCATCGCCACACGGCGCCAGTCTTCCACCGTGTCGTAGGCGAAGGCGGCGTTGGCCACGATCGGAGGGACGATTGCGCGGGTGGCCGGATCGGCCGCGGCACGGAGGTGGACGGAGCGAGTGGACGGGCCTTCGGGAGCGGACATCGACGTTCCTTTCGAGGGAATCACGGCGGGATGCGGTTAACGTGCGCCGCAGAAGCGGACGATGGCGAGCGCCAGCGTACGAGCGGCCGCGACGAGTTCCTCGATCGGGACGTACTCGTCAGGCTGATGCGCGACTCGGATGTTGCCCGGACCGAACATCATCGTCGGGATGCCGCCCTGGTTGACGAGCAGGCGCATGTCGGCGCCGTAGGTCATGCCCTGCAGGCGCGGCGTCCGGCCTGTGGCGTCTTCGAACGCCACGCCGACGGTTCGCACGATGGCGTGATCGGGCGCGATGGCGGCGGGCGCGAACTGCGCGCCCCACCACTCGAGGACGGGAGGGTGGACGCGCAGCCAGGTGTCCTGCGCCGCCGCCGCCGCGATGGCGCTTTCGAGTTCGTCGCGCGCGGCGTTCAGATCCTCGCCGACGGCAACACCATAGCGCCCCTCGCAGACGAGGTGCTCTGCCACGTTCGATGCCCAGTTGCCGGCGCGTACGATGCCGGGACAGATCGGAATCGGGAGGGCATAGTCCGCAAAGAGCGGGTCGGTGACGGCCTCGTTGCGGCGAGCTTCGAGCGCCAGGATGGCGTGAAGCAGCGGCACGAACTTCTCGATGGCGCTGACGCCCTCGGCCCGCATCGCGCCGTGCGCCGTCCGACCGGGTACCGTGAGCCGGAAGTTGAGCGCGCCGGCCTGGGCTGGGGAGAGCTGGAGCTCGGTCGGCTCGAGGACGATCGCCGCGTCGGCGGCGGGGCCCCGCAGCACGGCGCCGAGCGTGCCCGTGCCGCCATCCTCCTCACCGATGACGCTCTGAACCAGAAGCCGTCCCTCGAGTTCGACGCCGGCATCGCGAATCGCGGCGGCGGCGGACAGCGCGCAGCAAAGAGCGCCCTTCATATCCAGCGCGCCGCGCCCGTACACGCGGCCATCGGCGACCGTGCCCTGCCACGGAGGATGCGTCCACAGCGCCTCGTCGCCGACCGGGACGACGTCCACGTGTCCGTTGAGAATCAGGGCGGGCCCGTCGCCGCGGCCCGTCGAGCCCGTGACACCAAGGCCCTCCGCGCGATCGACCTCGGCGGTGTAGGCCGGGTGCTGACGGAGGACCGTCATGTCGAGGGGCCAGGCGTCGACGTCGAGACCCAGGTGCGCCATCTCGGCAGCGATGAACCTTTGAGCCTCATCCTCGCCCTCGGTGCCGTTGAGGCTGCGAACCGACACGAAGCGGCAAAGCCGGTCGACGAGCGCGTCCGCATCAACGGCCGCCAGGACACGACGTTCGAGCGAAGTCACCGCGGAAGTATACGGCAACGATTCGGCGGGGAGATACCGACGACCGGCGTTTGCGATGCGGTCATGTCTCTCGTACTATGGTCTGCAGTAACGACGCCGGTGAAGCGAGCGCGTGCGGCCTCGTCACCAGAGAGGAGCGGGAGGGGTGGAGACGGTACTGAACGCCGATGCGTTGACCTCTGGGGCCGCGGTCGCCGACACGCTCCCGCCGGTGTCGCACGGCCTGTGGTGCGCGGGGCCCAACGGGGGTCGCCGCTGACCATCGTGGTGCGAGTGCGCCTGCTCTTCCTCGTCATCGCCGCGGTGCCCCTGATTGAGCTGATCCTCCTCATCGAGGTCGGCCAGCACATCGGCACGCTTGCCACCATCGGACTCATCGCCGGCACGGGCATCGGAGGCGTCCTGCTGGCCCGGTTGCAGGGCATCGGGATGCTGGCCCGCCTGCGCAGCGACCTCACCGAGGGGCGACCGCCGGCTGGGCCGATTGTCGATGGCGCGCTGATTCTCGTCGCGGCCTTGGCGCTGGCCGTACCGGGCGTGCTGACCGATCTGGCGGGCGTGCTGCTCCTGGTGCCCGCCGGCCGGCGGCTGGTGCGGCGCTTTCTGAGACGGCGGTTCGAGCGGGCCGTCGCGCGCGGCAGAGTGGGTGTTCGCATCACGGCTCTCGACACGGATGGCGCGACAGGCAGCCCGCCGATGAAGAACGTGACGCCGCGCCCGCCGTACGACGAACTCCGCTGAGGCACAGGGCGAGCGATCGTGACGATCCGAGTTCGAATCGGGTCTCTCTCACTCCACCATCCGGTACTGAAGTGCCTCGGCCAGGTGCTCCGGCGCGATGCGATCCGACGCGGCGAGATCCGCGATGGTGCGCGCCACGCGGAGCACGCGGTGGAAGCCGCGTGCCGAGAGTTGCAGCGACTCCGCCGCGCGATGGAGCAGGCGCCGGCCGGTCGCGTCAAGCGCGCAGTGCTGCTGCAGCGCGCGTCCCTGGAGCGTGGCGTTCATGGTGTGACCGGCCGCCCCGCCCGCCAGGCGGGCGCCCTGGCGCTCGCGAGCCGCCAGCACGCGCGCACGCACGGTGTGGGACGGCTCTCCGGGCGGGCCATCGGTCAGCTCGGCAATCGGAAGCGCCTCGACGTCCACGATGAGGTCGAGACGGTCGCGAAGGGGCCCTGACAGCCGGCCTTGGTACCTCATGATCTGCTGCGGCGTGCAGTGACAGCGACGCCCCGAGTGGCCCAGATACCC
Organism: uncultured Bifidobacteriaceae bacterium; assembly: GCA_964574545.1. Classification (GTDB taxonomy): domain Bacteria; phylum Acidobacteriota; class Vicinamibacteria; order Vicinamibacterales; family UBA2999; genus JAUXWO01. Next base: position 5,116 of record CAZNOC010000011.1, read on the forward strand.
ACAGGGACAGGGGTTCATCGCGGCGACGAGGGTGATGCGGGCGGGGAAGGCGACGGTACGGGCGGCCCGTGCCACCGTGACACGGCCTTCTTCGAGCGGCTGCCGCAGGGCTTCGAGCACGTGACGCGAGAACTCCAGCAGTTCGTCCAGGAAGAGCACGCCGTGATGGGCGAGGCTGATCTCGCCGGGACGTGGGAGGCTGCCGCCGCCGATGAGCGCCGCCTCCGAGATTGTGTGATGCGGCGCGCGAAACGGCCGCTCGATCAGAAGCCCCACGCCCGTGGGCAGTGTCCCCGCCACCGAATGGATGGCCGTGCACTCGAGCGCTTCGTCGAACGCGAGAGGCGGGAGGATACCAGGCAGCCGTCTCGCCAGCATGGTCTTGCCCGCCCCGGGCGGCCCCACGAGTAGCAGGTTGTGGCCGCCGGAGGCGGCGACCTCGAGGGCGCGTCGCGCAAACGGCTGACCGCGCAGATCCATCAGGTCCGGTGCGTCACGCGGGGTGGGGGCGGTCGCGGCAGGGGGCGTCGCGGCGAGGGGCCAGGCCTCCGTCGGCTGGTTCAACCGCGTCACAGCTTCTTCAAGCGTGCGGACCGGGAGCAGGCGCAAGCCCTCGACGACGCTGGCTTCGGCCTGGTTGGCCTCGGGAAGCAGCAGCGCCTCTGCGCCGCGCCGGCGCGCGTCCACGGCGATCGGGAGCACCCCGCGGGCCGCGTGAATGGTCCCGTCGAGCGACAGCTCGCCCACGATCGCGATTCGCGACGTGTCCCTGGACGAGATGAGGCCGCTGGCGGCGAGCACGCCAAGCGCGATGGGCAGGTCGAACGCCGCGCCGGCCTTGCGTAGATCGGCGGGCGCGAGGTTCACCGTGATTCGGTGGCTTGGGAAGTCGAATCCTGAATTGCGAATCGCCGCCCGGACGCGGTCGCGGCTCTCTCGGACGCTCGGGTCCGGCAGCCCTACCATCGTGAAGAACGGCAACCCGTTCGACACGTCCACCTCGACGTGCACGGGAAGCGCCTCGACGCCGATCACCGCGGCGCTCTGCAGCCTGGCCAGCATGCCGGGGACTGGTCCAATCGGCATGCCAGAGTCTGATGCGTGGAAGTCGGTGTCAGTCTGGAGGTTTCGCGACGCGCCCGCGGCGCGATGCTGAAATGTGCGATCTCGACAGCCGAGAAGGGTGCAGAAACGCCCAACAGCGGCCTGATGGATGACGGCAAGGCACGGCCGCACAAAGGATGCTGGCCGCGTTCCGTCGGACGCGGGCTGGAGCGGGGTGGGCTACTGCGCGCCGGCAGCCGCGGTCTGATGGATCGTCAGCCGGTCGCCGATGTTGATCCGTGAACCGGAGATACTGTTCCAGGCCCGCAGGTTCTGCACCGTGACGCCGTGTCTGCGGGCGATGCTGTAGAGCGAGTCGCCGCGGCGAACGCGGTACACCACGCGGGCTGGTTCAGAGGCGGCGGTGGTTGCGGCTGGCTGCGCCGACGGGGTGCCGACACCGGCCAGCAGCGCGCCCGGCGTGGGCGCGCGAGGGATGATGAGCTGCTGACCGGCGGTCAGCCGGGACGTCGCTCGCAGGTAGTTGGCCTCCGCCAGGTCGCTCCGGTTCACCTTGAGCGTTCGAGCGATGCTGGCCAGCGTCTCGCCGCGGCGCACCGTGTGCCACTGAAACGCAGCCACCTCGTCGGGGCTGGCCGTGCCATACCGCTGGAAGAGCAGGTGCGCGGTGCCCGCCGGCACCTTCAACTCGTAGTCAGTCTGGCGCACTGGCGTCGTCCAGCGTCGCAGCTCCGGGTTGAGCGCGCGCACCTCGTCGACTCCCACCCCCGTCCATTCCGCGACGCGCCGCAGGTCCACAGGCGACGGCAGGACCACGAGATCGTGGGCCATGAGCGGCGGAGGTGGCGCGTCGAAGCCGTAATGCGTGGGATTGCGGGCGATGATGACCGCCGCCAGAATCATCGGGACGTAGTCGCGCGTCTCGCGGGGCAGGAACCGCGCGTCGCGTGAGAGGCTCCAGAAATCGTCGCGCCCGCTCCGCTTCATCGCGCGCTGCACGCGACCGGGACCACCGTTGTAGGAGGCGAGTGCCAGGTGCCAGTCGCCAAACATCCGGTACAACTGCTTCAGGTACTTGGCTGCGGCGACTGTGGACTTGTAGGGATCGGCGCGCTCGTCCACGTACCAGTCGTGACGCAGCCCCATCTCCAGACCCGTGGGCCGCATGAACTGCCAGACGCCACGAGCCGAGGCGCGCGACAGCGCCGACGGCTTGAAACCGCTCTCGATGAGTGGCACGTACGCGAGGTCGAGCGGCAGCCCTTCCGCGCGGAACACGGCCTGGATCATCGGGAGGTACTGCGCGCCCCGTGCGAGCCCCTCGGTGAGGAACTCCCTGAGGCGGCCCTGGAGAAGCTCGACAAACCGCACCACCCGTGGGTCCGAGGGAATCGGGATGTCGTGGGCGGTCGCCTCGAGATCGGCCTCGACGGCGCGCGCCAGTTCAGGCGCGGCCGGCGTGTCATCGAAGGTCGATACGGCGAGCAAGGCGTCGATGGAGGCCGGCTCGAACGGCACCGACGAGAACCCGTCGCCGGTCGCAAGCGCCGTCAGCTCGAGCGCGCTGATCCTGTCGACGAGCCGGTCGAAATGGGCAGACAGGCGTTCCTCTGACCGAACACCTCCAGGCGCCGCGAGCAGCACCTCCAGGGCCAGGTTGAATGTGTCCTTGGCCTGACCGAGGTGGCCTTGCGCGAGCAGGTGCTGGCCGTCGAGAAAGTGGAGCTCGGCCTGGCCGAGCAGGGCTTCAACAGGATCGGAGTCCGCAGCCCTGGCCGCAGCAAGCTCGGCCGGCGACTCGGGCACGACGGCCACCGGCGTCGACACCGGCGCGCTGGCACAGGCTGCAGAGAGGGCGAGGACTGCGGCGGACGCGAGAAGTCGGCTCGTCAAATCGTGATTACCCGAAATCAAGGTGAGGGTAGCACGACGGGCCCAGGCCGTCAACCAGGCCATTCGCTGCAACCCACAGAAATTATTGGGGTTGCATCGCTGGGAGACCTCGCCCCTCACGGACGCATGCCCTGCCAGACGAACACCTTGTGCGTGCCCGCAGCGTCGTGCGCGGCAGGCGTGATGATGGTCCGGTCGCTCACGAGGAGCGTTCGCCCTTCCCGAACGGCCTTCCGGACGTCGTCCTCGCAGACGAACTCCTCCGGGGCAAGCGGGGCCGCAGGGAGAGGGGGCCGGGGTGGCTCTGGTGCCACGCGTGCGGAAGCCGTCGGGATCCCACGGGACGCCAGGAACCGATCGATGCGGCGGGTGAGCTCCTCGGCCGGAATGATGTCCGGAGTGGGCCTGGGGGGCGCCTTGGGCAGCGAGGGGGCTCCAGCATCGCGCCGCGTTCCGTCGGGCGTGGTTCCGGGGAGTGCGGTGACCTCGTACGCGAGGCGCTTGATGTTGAGCAGGTGCTTCGGCGAGATGTTGTCGGACGTGATGTTGCCTCCGAACCCGCCGCAGCCCAGCGTCATCGCAGGGTCGAGACCCGTCGTCAGTCCGATCGACCCGTGCGACGTCGAGGTGTTCACACAGATGCGGGAGGCAGGCTTGTGCAGGCCGAACTCCAGGATGACGGCTTCGTTCCGGGAGTGAATCGACATGGTGTGACCCATGCCGCCGTAGCGCAGGATGTCCTTGCACCGCTCACACCCCTCGCGCCAGTCGGCGACGATGTAATAGGAGAGGACGGGGCAGAGCTTCTCGATGGAGAGCGGATGGTCGCGTCCCACGCCGTGGAGTTCGGCGATGAGAGCGCGGGTGCCCTCGGGCACGGAGATGCCCGCCGCGCGGGCGATGTCGGCGGCCGGTTTGCCGACCAGGGCCGGATTCGGCAGCCGCTGGGGCGTGACGAGAACTGCCGCGAGGCGGCCCGCTTCGTCATGCGTCAGGAAGTGGCCACCCTGGACCTGGAACTGCCTGCGCGTCTCCTGATCCACCGATCGATCCACAACCACGGAGTTCGGCGACGAGCAGAGGACGCCGTTGTCGAACGCCTTGCCGGTCAGGATGTCGTTTGCGGCCTTGGCCAGATCGGCGGATGCCTCGATGTAGCAGGGGGCGTTGCCGGGGCCCACGCCGTACGCCGGCTTGCCGGCGCTGTAGGCGGCGCGCACCAGGCCCATGCCGCCGGTCGCCAGAATCACGGCGACCTCACGAGCCTTCATCAGCTCCTGGGTCCCTTCCAGCGTGACGGCGGTCATCCAGCTGACCGCGCCGGCGGGAGCTCCGGCGCGAACCGCCGCCTCGGCCATGATCGCGGCTGTCCGCGAGATGCACCGTTCCGCCGATGGGTGCGGGCTGATGATGATGGCGCAGCGGGCCTTGACGGCGATCAGGATCTTGTAGATGGCCGTCGACGTCGGGTTCGTCGAGGGGACAACCGCGGCCACCACTCCGAACGGCTCCGCGATCTCGACCACCTTGCGGTCGTCGATCCGGTTGACGACCCCGACCGTCTTCATCGGCCGGATGAACTCGTACACCCGCTCGGAGGCAAAGAGGTTCTTCTGGACCTTGTCGGCGACCACCCCGAACCCCGTTTCCTCAACGGCGAGCCGGGCCAGCGCTTCGGCATGCGGCGTGACGGCGTCGGCCATCGCCCGGACGATGGCATCGATGCGTGGCTGGTCGAACTCCGCCAGGATGGTCTGCGCCTCGCGAGCCCGTCTCGCAAGAGCACGGGCCTCGCCGATCGACTTCAGATCAGCGTCGGTCTGTCGGGGCGTCTGCGCGGCCATGCGGCTACTTGGACAGGAGCTTCTCGACCTCGGCGTGCGGCCGCGGGATGACGTGAACCGACACCAGTTCGCCGACGCGTCGCGCGGCTGCCGCCCCGGCGTCGGTGGCCGCCTTCACCGCGCCCACGTCCCCCCGCACCAGCACCGTCACGTAGGCCGCACCAATGTACTCCGTGCCGGCCAGGTCAACGTTGGCGGCTTTCACCATGGCGTCGGCCGCTTCGACCGCGCCAATGAAGCCGCGGGTTTCGATCATGCCGAGCGCGTCGCGATCGTGGGTCATCAGGGTGTCATTCGAGGCGGGTCCGGCGAGGCGCCCGACCCTGCCAAGTCCTCGCGGGACTGTAACATAGCCCCCCGCAACTGCGGTATATTCTTGGGGTGACCATGCCTTCACACCACCATGCCTGTGGGTTCGTTGGCGCCAGGGCGGTGGCCGTCGCGCTGACGGTCTCGCTGTCAGCCTGCGGCGGAGCCCAGGAGAGCACCCCACCGGTCGCCTCGCTCGATCTCACCCTGTCGCGTACCCGCATCGCGCTCGGAAGCCCAGTCGACATGCAGTACCGCTTCACGGTGGCTGCGGACGCGCCGGCCCTCGCCGCGTCACGTGTGTTCGTCCATTTCCTCGACGTGGACGAAGAGCTGATGTGGACCGATGATCACGAGCCGCCCACACCCATCTCCGAGTGGACGCCTGGTCAGACGATCGAATACGAGCGCACCCTGTTCGCGCCGGTGTGGTACCCCTACATCGGCCCCGGGCGTATCGTCGTCGGTTTGTACAACCCCGGTGACAACGCGCGGCTGCCGCTGGCGGGGATCGACCGCGGCGACCGTTCGTACACCGCCGCCGAGATCGAGCTGCTGCCGCAGACCGAAAATATCTTCCTGATCTTCAAGGACGGCTGGCACCCGGCGGAGGTGGCGGGCGACAACCAGTCGGTGGAATGGCAATGGATGAGGAAGGAGGGCACGATCGACTTCCGGAACCCCCGGACCGACGCGGTCCTCTACTTCAAGGCCGACAACCCCTCCGGATCTCCGAGTGCCGCCAGCCAGGTGGAGTTGCGCATCGGGGAGTCGATCATCGCCACGATTCCCGTGGGGGCCGAGGAGCGGCCGATCGACCGGATTCCCGTGTCCGCGGCGCAGTTCGGCGACGCGGAGATGGTGGAGCTGCGCCTGGTGGCCGACCGCACGTTTGTGCCGGCGCTCGAGCCCACGACCAGCAGCGCCGATACCCGCGAGTTGGGTGTTCGCGTGTTCCACGTATTCCTGCAGCCCAGATGAGAGCGCCGGCACGCGCGCCCGTTGCCAGCTCACGGACTGCCGCCGCCGGGCGACGACGGTCCCGATGGGTGGCCTGCTGCCTGATCGCCGCGTGGGGACTCGGCGGCCCAGGGGACGCGGGCGCCGACCTGGTGTTCTTTCACACGGGACGCACGCTCTCCGTGGAGAGCCACCGAGTCGAGGGCGACCAGGTGACACTGCACCTCCGGGGCGGCGGGGAGGTGGTCTGCTCGTTATCGCTGATCGCCCGCATCGCGCCCGACGAGGTGCCCTATCCGGTGGAAGAGGAAGCCGAGGGCGGGCCGCGTGTCGTTCCGGTCGAGTTCGGCAACCGTCCGTACGCCTCCCTGATTCGCGCTGTCGCGGGGGCGCATGGGGTGGACGAGGGCCTCGTGCACGCGGTGGTCCAGGTCGAGTCGAGTTACCAGCCGCGGGCGCGCTCGCCGAAGGGCGCTCGAGGTCTGATGCAGCTCATGCCGTCCACGGCCGCACAGTATCGAGTGCGAGACGCCTACGATCCGGCATCCAACCTCGACGCCGGGGTGCGCCATCTCAAGGGATTGCTTGGCCGGTTCGATCTTGCGCGTGCCCTGGCCGCCTACAACGCGGGCGAGGCAACGGTCGTGAGGTACGGGGGCATTCCGCCGTTCCCTGAGACCCAGGCGTACGTGCGCCGAGTCCTGTCGCTCCTGCCCGCCACCTTCTGAACCCCGCCCCCTTCCGAACCCAGCCGAGACCCGTCGAGGGCTCGGGTTTGGGCAGGTTTGGACGGGTTCGGGCAGGTTTGGACGGGTTGGGGCAGGTTTGGGCGGGTTCGGACCGCAAAGTTATAATCGCCTCAGCCGATAATCTCCTGTGGGACAATCCCTTACGATGGAGTTTCGCTGCAGGCTCGGCACTGCCGGGGGGGAGATCGTCGAGGGCGTCTACGTCGCCCAGAGCGAGGCCCATCTGCGCCACGAACTGGAGGAAAAGGGCCTTCACGTTCTGTCGCTTGCGCCCCGGGGTGCGTTCGGCGGTCTCTCGTTCGGCGGCGGCGCGCGACGGGTCAGCCGGCAGGAGTTCCTCGTCTTCAACCAGGAACTCGCCACGCTGCTCAAGGCGGGCATGCCGCTGGTCCAGTCCCTCGAGATTCTGCGCCAGCGCCTGACCAACCCCGTCTTCAAGGCCGTGCTGGACGATGTGCACGAGAAGGTCCGGGCGGGCACGGCGCTGTCGGAGGCCTTCGAGGCGCACGGAGACCTGTTCCCCAGCGTCTACATCGCATCGCTGACGGCGGGAGAGCGCAGCGGCGACCTCGACAGCGTGCTTCGGCGCTACGTGGCGTACGCCAAAGTGATCGACACGATCCGGAAGAAGACCATCTCGGCGTTGATCTACCCGGTGATCCTGATCGCGCTCGCGGTGGTGCTGGTCGGCATCATCATCCTGAGGGTCGTGCCGACGTTCTCCGACTTCTACGGCAGCTTCGACGCTTCGCTGCCGATGTCAACCCAGGTCATCATGGCCGTTTCGGACTTCGTCCGCGGCCAGATCTGGCTGATTCTCGGCGTGGCCGTTGGCGGGGCCGTGGCGTTCCGGGCGTGGCTCGCGCGCCCGGCGCAGCGCGTGCGGTTCGACCGGTTCGTGCTGCAACTGCCCTTCATCGGGACGAGCGTGCACAAGTTCGCCACCGCGCAGTTGGCCCGGACGCTGGCCACGCTGCTTGGGGGCGGCATCCCGCTCGTGAACGCACTGGAGGTCGCGGCCCGTTCCACTGGCAACCGCCACATCGGCTCGGAACTCGACCAGGTGGCGCTGCGGGTCCGTGAGGGACAGGGCTTCGCCGCGACGCTGCTCGAACGGCAGGTCGTGCCCGATGTGGCCGTCAAGATGATCGAGGTCGGCGAGCAGACCGGCGCGCTGCAGGAGATGCTGAACAGCCTGGCCGACTTCTACGACGAGGACACCGACACGGAAGTGAGCCGGTTCGTGACCGTCATCGAGCCGATGCTGCTGGTGATGATGGGGCTCGTGATCGCCGTGATCGTGCTCGCCCTCTACATGCCGCTCTTCGAACTGACCAGCGTGATGAGCCGCTGACGTGTGCCTGCCATGGACGTAACGCCCGATACCTTGAACGACCCGCTCGACCCTGACGCCTTCGCGCCCGAGGCGGAGGCGGAGGCGCTCCCGGAACCGAGCCCGGAGGAGCGCAGCGCCGAGGAAGAGGATGCGCGCCGGCTGGCCGCACGCTACCGGCTCGACTTCCTGCCGATGCAGCAGTTCCGGATCGACCAGGAACTGTTCCGGTCGATTCCCGCCGATCTCATGCTGCGCTACGGATTCGTGCCGTACCGCCGTGACGGCCGCGCCCTCGTCATCGTCGTCTCGGATCCAACCGACCTTCCGATGATCGACGAACTCGGGGCCTTGCTCAGCACCTCCGTGCGGGTGATGGTGGGCGCGCGATCCGCGATCGAGTCGATCCTCAAGAAGAGCGAGAGTTCGCAGCGCGTGCTCGACGAGGCCACCGAGGAGTTCCAGATCCAGGTCCTCAAGGAGGACGACACCGGCGACGACAACCTCACGGTCGAGCGGCTCACGAGCGACAGCAGCCCGATCATCCGGCTCGTGGACTCCACGATCTACACGGCCATCCAGCGGCGCGCGAGCGACATTCACATCGAAACGCAGGACGATGCGGTGTATGTGAAGTACCGGATCGACGGCGTGCTCCAGCCGGCGATGCGGCCGATTGCGAAGCGCTTCCACAGTTCGATCATCTCGCGCATCAAGGTGATGGCGGAGCTCGACATCGCCGAGCGCCGTGTGCCCCAGGACGGCCGCTTCAAGCTGCGGGTGCCCGGCAAGACGATCGACTTCCGCGTGTCGATCATGCCAAGCGCCCACGGCGAGGACGCGGTCATTCGCATCCTCGACAAGCAGTCGATCAGCGAGCAGTTCACGGAACTGCGGCTCGAGATTCTCGGCTTCCCGGACGCCGAGTTGAAGCGGTTCCGCAAGTACATCCGCGAGCCCTACGGCATGGTCCTCGTGACCGGCCCCACGGGCAGCGGCAAGACGACGACCCTCTACGCCGCGCTGGCGGAGATCCGGTCCATCGAGGACAAGATCATCACGATCGAGGACCCCGTGGAGTATCAGCTCCGCGGCATCACGCAGATTCCCATCAACGAGAAGAAGGGGCTGACGTTCGCCCGGGGGCTGCGGTCGATTCTGCGGCACGACCCCGACAAGATCATGGTGGGCGAGATCCGGGATCCCGAAACGGCGCAGATTGCGATCCAGTCGGCGCTGACGGGTCACCTGGTGTTCACCACTGTCCACGCCAACAACGTCTTCGACGTGCTCGGACGTTTTCTGAACATGGGCGTCGAAGCGTACCAGTTCATCTCGGCGCTCAACTGCGTGATGGCCCAGCGGCTCGTGCGGCGCACGTGCCTCGCGTGCAAACGTGTCGTGCACTACGACGCCGAGACGCTGATCGCCTCCGCCATGGACCCGGCGCTCGAACACGCCCACGTCTTCTACGAAGGCGCCGGCTGCGTGGAGTGCGGGGGTACGGGATTCAAGGGCCGGATGGCGATCTGCGAGCTGCTCGACCTCACCGACCACATCCGAGAGGTGATTCTGGAGCGGCGGCCGATTTCGGAGATCAAGCGGGCCGCGCGCGAGCAGGGGATGCGCTTCCTGCGCGAGTCAGCGGTCGAACGCGTCATGCAGGGCGAAACCACCCTGCGTGAGATCAACAAGGTGACATTCGTCGAATGACGTGGCCCTCCGTGTTCCGTACGCCTCCTCCGGACGTCGCGCTTGAGATCAGCGCCGACCGGATCACCGCCGCCCGGCTGCAGTTCGGCGCCCGTCCGATGGTGGCCGCGCACGCTGTCGAGCCGCTGCCAGAGGGCGCGGTCACGCCTGGCCTTGCCGCGCCGAACATCGCAGATCTCGGCCTGGTCGGTGCGGCGGTGCGTCGCGCCCTGGCCCAGGTGGCGCCCAGAGTCCGGCGCGTGGCGCTCGTCGTACCCGACACCGTGGCGCGCGTCTCGCTCGTGCGCTTCGACTCGGTGCCCGCGAAGGCCTCGGATCTCGAATCGCTCGTGCGGTGGCAGGTCAAGAAGGCCACGCCGTTCGCCCTCGACCTGGCGCTCGTACGCTACACGCCTGGCATCACGCTGCCCGGCCAGGGGCGCGAGTTCATCGTCGTGGTCGCGCGGGAGGATGTCGTCCGTCAGTACGAGCAGGCCTGCGTGATGGCCGGCGCGGATCCGGGACTGGTGGACCTGGCGAGCTTCAACGTGATCAACGCCGTCGAGGCCGGCCGGGGCCGCGATGAGGGCGATTGGCTGCTCGTGCATGTGGCTCCGGGCTATGCGACGCTGGCGGTCGTGCGAGACCGCGTCCCCATCTTCTTTCGCAACCGCGCGGAAGGCGACGAGGGGTCCCTGGCCGACCTCGTGCATCAGACGGCGATGTACTACGAAGACCGCCTGAGCGGTGCCGGGTTCTCGCGGGTGTGGCTTGCCGGCGCCGGGGCGCGGGAGGCCGGCGGAGAAGCTGTGCGCCTCGAACTGGCCGCGCGCCTGGGCCAGACCGTTGACCTGGTCGATCCACGCGCCGCCGCGGGTCTTGCGGATCGAATCGACGCCGCGCCCGATCTGCTCGCTGCGCTGACACCCCTGGTGGGGATCCTCTGCCGGGAGCGGGTCGCCTGATCATGCTGCACACGAACCTCTCGACCCGCCCGTTCTACAACGAGCGTGCCGTGCGCGCGCTCATCGCGCTCGTGGCGCTGGCCGTGCTCGTCCTGTCGGGCTACAACGCGGCACAGATGGTCAGCCTGACGCGCCAGCAGCGGGAACTGTCGGTGCAGGCGGCAGAGGCCGAACGCCAGGCTCGCGACCTTCGTGTCGAGAGCGAGCGGATGCGGGCGGCGCTCGACCGCGGGCAGGTGGAGTCCCTGCAACGCGCGGCGGCCGAGGCGAACCGGCTGATCGACAAGCGGACGTTCTCCTGGACCCGGCTCTTCAATCAGTTCGAGGCCACGCTGCCGGGTGACGTGCGCATCACGTCGGTGACGCCCCAATCCGACAGCGAAGGACGCCTGTTGCTGGCCGTGAACGTCGTCTCGAGGCGGATTGAGGACCTGGATACGTTCATCCGGCAGCTCGAGGGCACGGGCGCCTTCCGGGCGGTGATGACCCGGCAGGAGGAGAGGCTGCAAGACGGCAGCCTCCGCTCGGCCATTCAGGGGTACTACGGGGAGGCGGCCGGCGTCGTCGTGCCGGAGTCTGAACCGGAAGGGGTGGTCGCGCCGCCTCCCGACCCCGGATCCGAAGGAGCGCCCCAGTGAGCGGGACCGCGTCGCTGCCGCTCGGCCGCATCTTCCGGGAGCATCGCCTGTCGATCGGGGGGCTGGCGGTGCTGCTCGCGATCAACCTGGCGGCGCTGGTCGTCGGCGTCCTCCCGCTGGCACGGGCGGTCGGGAGCGCCGAGGGGCGCGCCGCGGCGGCCGCGCGCGAATTGGCGGCCGCACACGCGGAGGTCGAAACCGCCAAGGCGACGCACGTGAGCAAGGACCGGGCGATCGAGGACCTTGACGCGTTCTACGCGAAGGTGTTGCCGGCCGGGCCCGCGGCCGCGCGGGCGATGCTGCACACGGCCATGGCGCAGCTGGCGGCCGCCGAGGGCGTGACGTACCTCAGGCTGAGTGCGACGACCGAGCGGGACCGGGACAGCGCGCTCGAAGGGATGCGCACGCAAATGATGCTCGATGGCGACTACGCAGACATCCGGCGCTTCATCCACGCCATCGAGTCGGGCGAAGACTTCGTCATCATCGATAACATCCTGATCGCTGAGGGATCGGCGTCGGGAGGCGGCGGGCTCGCGCTGACGCTGAACCTGGTCACCTATTATCGTGCGGCGGGTCCCGATGGCCGTTGATCGCCGCGCCTGGTGGGCCGGGGGGCTGGCGGCCGTGGTGATCGGCGGTGTGGTCTGGACGCTGGCGGGAGAAGGGTCTGATAGCCCTGCGACGAGGGCCGCTGCGGCGTCGCAGGCGCGGCGCGTGACCGCCCGGGCGCCCATGGACGCGCCGGCGGGGGTGCGCCTGGACCGGCTCGTGGCCGATACAGCCGGAGGGATGGCCGCGGATGAGGCACGGCGGAACCCCTTCCAGTTTCGAGGGCGCCAGGCGGCACCCAGCCCCGCCTTCGCGCCCGCGCCACCAGCGCCCGGTGTGTTCGCGCCTCCGCCCGCCGCGGGGCCGGCCGCGGCGGCGCCGATCACGTTGAAGTTTATCGGGATCGTCGAGTCTGGGGACGGCCTCAGGCTGGCGGTGCTCTCGGACGGCCGGGTAGTCTCTCACGGGCAGGAGGGCGATATCATCGACGGTCGATACCGGATCCTGAAGATCGGGGTCGAATCGATCGAAGTGGCCAGCCTCGACGGGCGGGGCCAGCACACGATCCGCCTCTCGGGGCAGTGATCGGGGCAGGACTGACGTGGCTAGGTTGGAGTCCAGATTGAGGGCGCACCTTGGGTGACGTAGTGACGAATGCGAGGGCGAGCGTGAGCCGGGTGAGCCGTCTCGTCGCGCTGTTGGTCGTCGCGAGCCTGCTCGCGGGCTGCGCGGCCAGCCGCGCGTTCTCGCGCGCTGAACAGGCCGCACGGGTCGACAACTGGGAGGAGGCGGTGGAGTACTATCGCCTCGCGGTTCGCGACCGCCCGGATCGGCCCGAGTACCGGATCGCCCTCGAACGGGCGCTGCAGGAGGCGTCGATCTGGCACGTCTCACGTGCGCGACAGCTCGAGACCGCGGATCGCCTGGACGAAGCGCTTCGCGAGTACCGCAAGGCCCTCGACTTCGATCCCACCAACCGGCAGACGGCCTTCCGGGCGTCGGAAGTCGAGCGGACGATCCGCGACCGCATCGAGGCCGCCCGGCCGCGGCCGGCCATCGATGTGATGCGCGAACAGGCCCGGCGCGACACCCAGGATCCGGTGCTGAACCCGGCGTCGCGGGATCCCTTGAGCCTCCGGTTCACCAACGCCAGTCTCAAGGACATCCTGACGTTCATCGGCAATTCCACCGGCATCAACGTCACCTACGACCGGGACCTCGTAGATCGGCCGGTCACCATCCAGTTGGACGGCGTCACCCTCGAGCAGGCGCTGCAGCAGCTGATGATCGCCAACCAGTTCTTCTACAAGGTGCTGAGCGAGCGGTCGATCATCGTGGCAGCGGACACGACGCAGAAGCGCCAGCAGTACGAAGAGCAGGTGATTCGCACGTTCTACGTCTCGCACTCCGACGCGACCGAACTGGCGCAGCTCATCAACACGGTGATTCGCGTGCCGGCCATGGCCATTCAGCCCATGATCGCGGCGAACAAGACGTCGAACACCATCACGGTGCGCGCCTCCACGTCGGTCGCCGGGATCATCGAGCGGATGGTTGAGGCCAACGACAAGCCCCGCGCCGAGGTCGTCGTGGATGTGTCGATTCTCGAGGTGAGCCGCGAGCGGGCCAAGACGCTGGGGCTCGACCTGAGCAGCTATTCGATCTCGGGGTTCTTCTCGCCGGAGTCGGCGCCGGGTGAGGGCGGAGCGACGGCGCCGTTCAACCTGAACACCATCAGCCGCGGGGTGAGCACCGCCGATTTCTACATGGCCGTGCCGTCCGCCATCGTGAACTTCCTCGAGAGCGACTCGGAAACGAAGGTCGTTGCCAAGCCGCAGTTGCGCGGGAGCGAGGGGCAGAAGGTCACGCTGAACCTCGGCGAAGAGGTGCCAGTGCCGAGCACGACGTTCACGCCGTTTGCCGGAGGCGGAGCGAACGTGAACCCGCTCACGTCGTTCAGCTACCGGCCAATCGGTGTGATCGTGGAGATGACGCCGCGGGTCACCTACGACGGCGAGGTGATCATGGACCTCGTGGTCGAGAGCAGCGCCCGCGGGCGCGACTCGAACATCGCGGGACAGAACCTGCCGTCGTTCGGATCGCGCAAGGTGTCCACACGCCTCCGCCTGCGGGACGGCGAGTCGAACCTGCTTGCCGGCCTGTTGCGCGAGGATGAACGGCGATCGCTGCGAGGCTTCGCCGGGTTGCTGCGCATGCCGATCCTCCGCGATCTGTTTTCGTCCACGGATGCGACGATCCAGCAGACGGATATCGTCATGCTGCTCACGCCGCGCATCATCCGTACGCACGAACTGACACAGGGCGACCTGAGCCCGATCTACATCGGCACGCAGGGCAACATGTCACTTGGAGGACCGCCCCCGCTCTTCGGGGCGGCTGAGGCGCCCGCGTCTGAGGCGCCTGTGGTCCCCGACGCGGCGGCCGCGGCCCCAACGCCACAGGTGCCGGCCGGCAGCTCTGCGATTCCCGGTACGACGATGGCGCCGGCGCCGCCGCCCGCGGCGCCGCCTTCGGCGGTCACGGCGTTTCCGCCCCCGCCAGAACCCGTCGCCGCCGCGCCGGTCACGCCCGCACCGTCCGTGGCCTCCACGACGCAGGTGTCGGTGACGCCGCCGGCGGGTGACTTCACGGTGGGAGGCGGCCCCTACACCGTGCCGATCTCGGTTACCGGGGCCGACCGGTTGTCGACCGTGACGATCTCACTCACGTTCAATCCGGCCGTGCTGCGGGTGCGCAGCGTGCAGGAGGGGACCTTCATGCGCCAGGGAGGGATCAACGCGTCGTTCACGCAGCAGGTGGACCCGGCCTTCGGGCGCGTGGACATTGTGGTCATCCGGACCGGGGATGAAGCGGGAGCCATCGGGGCCGGCCTGCTGGCCGCGGTGGTGTTCGACGCGATCGCGCCGGGCAGTTCGCCGCTCGCCGCGAGCGGCGTGGGCACGGCGCCCGGCGGCATGGCCAGACCGCTGCAGTTCCTCCCCGCGACGGTCACCGTCAGATAGAGAAAGGCTCGCAACGGGAGCGATGCTACGACGCCATCTGTGGAGCCAACGCCGCGGGTACACGTTCGTCGAACTCCTGGTCGTCACGACGATCATCCTGATCCTCGCCGCGGCCGTGCAGCCGTTGGCGCGGGTGACCGTTCAGCGACAGAAGGAAGTGGAGTTGCGCCGCGTGCTCCGCGAGATGCGTGACGCGATCGACTCGTTCAAGGATGCGGCCGATCTGGGGAACATCCCGGCGACGGAGCTCGAGCCGGGCAGCGAGGGCTACCCGCCGGATCTCCAGACGCTGGTGGACGGCGTCTCCGCGGCCAACGACGCGAGCGGGCGGAAGCTGCGTTTCCTGCGACGCGTGCCGCTCGACCCGATGACCGGATCCACCGAGTGGGGCCTGCGGTCCTATCAGGACAAACCTGACGCCACGCGCTGGGGCGGTCAGAACGTGTACGACGTGTTCTCCACGAGCACCGGG
Source organism: uncultured Bifidobacteriaceae bacterium (assembly GCA_964574545.1). Classification (GTDB taxonomy): domain Bacteria; phylum Acidobacteriota; class Vicinamibacteria; order Vicinamibacterales; family UBA2999; genus JAUXWO01. The sequence goes on from CAZNOC010000011.1 coordinate 20,611, forward strand.
ACGGCGCTCAACGGCACGAAGTACAACGAGTGGTGAGGACGGAAGGCACACCGTGATCAGATCCCTTCAGGCGCGCCGCGGCGCGGCCGGCTTCACGATGATCGAGGTACTCGTCGTCGTCACGCTCATCGTGCTGCTTGCCAGCCTGGCGATGGTGCAGTACACGAACAGCGTGAAGCGCACGCGGGAGGCCGTGCTGAAGGAGGATCTGTTCCGTCTGCGCGAGTCGATTGACCAGTTCTACGCCGACAAGGAGAAGTGGCCGCAGAGCCTCGAAGAACTCGTCACCGAGCACTACCTGCGCGAGGTGCCTCAGGATCCGCTCACGCTGTCCCGCACGACCTGGGTCACGATTCCCGCCGAGCCCGACCCCGGGAATCCCACGGCGGAGCCGGGCATTTACGACGTCAAGAGCGGCGCCACAGGCCTGGCGCTCGATGGCACGAGCTACGCCGACTGGTGAGGGTGGGCCAGCCCACGGCTTCCGGTGCCAGCGTTCGGCACACCGAGGCCGCTGCGCGGGCGGAACGTCCCGGCGTGCGGGTCTGAGCAGTTTCTACGGTACGACCTGCACGATGCGCGTCCCCGTCCCGGTGCGGCCGTCCGTCGTGGTGACCGTGACCGTGACGTTGTAGAACGCGGCGCCCGAGTAACGGTGCTGGATGGAACTGCTGGTCCCGGTGTGCCCGGTCCCGTCCCCGAAGTCCCAACGGTAGCTCACGACACCCGGCGACCCCGTCACCGTGGCAGTGAAGGTGACAATCGCTCCGGCTTGGGGGCTGACGGGACTGAGCGTGACCGTCACGTCGAGCCCGCTCTGGGCCAGCACCACGACGGACGCAGACGAGGTGCCCACGAGGCCGGCCGAGTCCACGGCGCGGGCAGTCGCGGTATAGGTCCCTGCGCTGCTGTACGCGTGGGTGACGCTCGTGGTGCCCGGGGACAGCTGCACGCTGCGACCGTCGCCGAATTCGACGCTCAGCGACGTGATCGGATTTGTCACGGTACCCGCGGGGGGTGTGGGGGTGGCGAGCGTGAAGGAAACCGGGGCTCCCGCCGTCACGGCGGTCGCGGGCGCGCTGATGGTGACGAGCGGCAGGCTGATCGCGCGAACGGTCACGGTGCCGACCCGGCTCGCGACGTTCGCCTGGACGATGGTCTCGCGGTTCGTGGTGAGCGACACGCGCGCCTCGCCATTGTCGTCGGTGAGGGATGAACTGGAACTGAGCGTGCCGGCGTCGGCGCTGAAGACGACCTGCGCGCCGGGCAGCGGATTGCCGCTGACGTCGGTCACCACGGAGGTGACCTGGACAGTACCGCCGGTGACGGGGACCGAGGTGGGCTCCGCACGAACCGTCACCTGCTGGGCGGCGGCGGCGCCGACGAGCACTTCGACGTCAGCGGCGCGGTTGCCGCCAGAGGTGGCGCTCAGGAGTGCCGTTCCCGAACGAGCGCCCGCGCGGAACGTGACCGTGGCACGGCCGCCCTGCGTTTCGGCCTCCGGCGGCTCGAAGGTGCCGAGGTTCGAGGTGAAGGTAACGAGCGTGCCGTTCTGGACCGAGGTTCCGGCGCTCTCGATGACCGTCGCGGTGACCTCGGCCGTGCCGTTGATCGGCAGGGTCGTTCGGTTGATCGAGAGCGTGATCGTCGAGGCCGTCGGCGCGAAGAGCGGCACCTTGTCACAGGAGCCGGCCAGGGCGGCCAGCGCCACCGCGAGGGCGGAGGGAAGACACCGGGACGCGCCGAGGGACGGTCGTGACATGGAGACAGTTGGTAACGATAATAGACGCATGAGGTTAGCTGGTCAAGGCGGCGGCACTTCCAGGGGGTTTGCCATGGCTGGCCTGCTCGTCGGGTTGAGCGTCATGGCCGTCCTGATGAGCGTGGCGCTCCCCCAGTGGAGCCACCAGGCGAGGCGGGAGAAGGAGATGGAGCTCATCTGGCGGGGCCAGCAGTACGCGCGGGCCATCGAGCTTTTCCAGCGCCGGTTTGCCAACGCGTTCCCGCCCTCCATCGACCTGCTCGTGGAACAGCGCTTCCTCCGCCAGAAGTACACGGACCCCATCACAGGAGACGACTTCCAGCCGATTTTCCTTGGGCAGCCGGTGCCTGGCGCGCCGCAGCCCGCTGGAGGAGGCGCCGCGGGGCCAGGCGCCCGGCCGGTTGCGCCGCCCGCGGGGACCGCCGGTGCCCAGGGTCCCATCGTCGGGGTGACGTCGACGAGCACCGAGACGTCAATCCGCCTCTGGAACGGACGGGACAAGTACAACGAGTGGGCCTTCGTCCATGTGCCTGCGTCGAACCAGCCCGGGATTCCTGGGGAGGGGGGACAGCCAGGCGCCGCCGGCACCGGCCAGCCGGGCGTTCAACCGCTGCAGGGGCAGCCGCCCGGGTCGGGCTTCGGTCCGGGTCGACCCGGCGGGCAACCCACGAGCGGGACCGGAAGCGGGCCGACGGGTACGCGCCCACCTGTCCCGTTTCCACCACCTCCGCCCCGCTGACCTCGCCCGTCGATCGCAGAAGACCTGCGCGCTGAGCGTTGACCGTCACTCGGAACGCGGTGTCCGCAGCTCGTCGAGCACCGCGTCATGAAACGCGGCGCGGATGCCCTGGATGGCCTCGTTCGCGCGCGTCGGGTGGACGCGGTTGGTCAGGAGGACGGCGTACCGGTCGAGAGCGGGATCCAGCCAAAGCGACGTGCCGGTGAAGCCCGTGTGCCCGATTGCCGCCGGAGAAAACCGGCGCCCGCACGACGATGTGGGCAACATCGTGTCCCACCCCAGCGCGCGCGAACTGCCCGGCACGGTGCTTCGTCTGGCAAAGCGGTGTGCCGTGGCCGCGGCGATTCCGGCGGCGCCACGCGGCGACTCGCGCAGCAGCGCCAGCATCCAACGCGCGAACGCGCCGACCGATGCGATCGTTCCGAAGAGGCCCGCGTGCGGCGCGACGCCGCCGAGGGCATGGGCGTTCTCGTCGTGGACCTCACCCTGAAGCAAGCGGCGGCGCCAGGGGTCGTACTCTGTGGGCGCCACGCGGACGCGCTCGAGCGGAGACACCGCGTACACGGGTCCTGCGACGCCGGGAAAGCACTCGGTCCACCAGCGGGCGAACTGCGCGTCCAGTGGAGCCCCGCCAGTGATCTCGAGGATCCTGCCGAGGAGGATGAACCCGAGGTCGCTGTAAATGGTCGACGTGCGCGGCGCGTACGCGAGCGGTTCGCCACAGACGGCGGCGACGACCGCCGCCGGCCCCGACAGCGTGCGATAGTACGGCCGATACCCGGGCAGGCCCGACGCGTGTTCGAGCAGATCTGCCACGGTGACACGACGCCGATCCTCGCCTTGCCACTCCAGCACATGGTCCAGCACGGCGTCATCGAGCCGCAGGGCACCCGCGTCGACGAGGCGCATGGCGATGGTCGTGGTGGCGATCACCTTGGTGAGTGACGCGAGGTCGAAGATCGTTGCGGGCACGGCCTTCGGCGCGTCTGGGCCGAGGCTCAGTTGTCCGGTGACGTGGGTCCAGCGCGGGCCGGACATGTCGCCGGCTTCGGCGACGGCGCAGGGGAAGGCGCCGGCAGTCACGGCCGCATCGAGCAGCGCCGAGACGGCGTCAGCCACGGTGGCCCCGGGGATGCGGCCGGGTGGTGGTGGCGTCGGCCCTGGACACGCGCGCTCCTCGTCAGTGACGCGAGCCGCTGCCTTCGGCGAAGACGGCCCGACCCAGCTCCGCGAGCGAGGTGGCGTTATTGGGCGGGCTGACGAGGGCGTCGTAGGAGAAGAGGATCACGCCTGCGGCGCCGACCCGCCGCGCCGCCTCCACGTGCTGCGCGGTCTGGGGCCGGGACAGCCGATACGCGCCGATGCCGGCCCACACGGGACGGCTTCCCGCCAGGGCGCTCGCGGTGGACACCTGGGCTTCGAACGTCCGGGCGTCCTGCGTGTACGCCATCGGGCACAGCACGTCCACAAGCCCCTGGTCCAGCCACGTGCGCCAGTCCTGGAGGCGGACGTTGAAGGCATCGTCCGCGTCGGGGACGACAGCGGCGCTGATCACCGTGTCCGGCCGAGCTGTCTTGATCGCCGTACGCAGGCGCATGACGAGCGACGTCATGCGGGCGCGCCGGAACGCGTTCCAGCGTTCGGGAAAGAGGTTGGGGTACGCGAACGGGTCCAGGCGCTCGCTGGCCTCAGCCTCGGCGCGCTCGCTCGCGGTCAGCTCTCCCGCAATCGACTGCTTGAAGAGGGCGAGCGCGGACGGGCTGTAGTCGAACGACCGGTTCGGATAGCGCGCGTAGTCGAAGTGCACGCCGTCGAGGGCGTAATGGGTGGCGAGTTCGGTGACGACCGACGCCAGGTGCGTCGCGACGGCCGGCTGGATGGGTGAGGTGTACAACCCCTCGACATCTGCCGATCGGGCGCGCGACCAGCGCGCCAGACGGCCCAGGTACTCGGGGCTGCGTGGGTCGATCGCCGCCATCTCGTTGGCGATCTCCCGGGGAATCATCAGCCACTCAGGGTAGCGGTACACGAGGTGATCGCGCGAGGCAGGCATGACCGCGGCGCTCGAGACCAGATTCAGATTGACCCAGGCATGCACGCGCAGTCCTGCGGCATGGGCGTGCGTCAGGGTCTCGGCCAGCGGGTCGAAGCCAGGGTAGGGGGCGAGTTCCGTCGCTCTGGGCTCCAGTGAACTCCGATAGTACGCATCCCCGCGTCCGCGGACCTGCACGAGCAGCGTGTTGAATCCCCCCGCGCTCGCGGACTGGACCATGGCGCGAACGGCCTCTGGCGAGGTCAGGGTGGTGCGCGTCACCCACAGCGCGCGCACCTCGTCGTGGCCGCCGCGTTGTGGCGCCGCGGAGGGCGCGCTCGAAGCGACAACCGCCACGGCGAGCATCAGGGTCAGATGAGCGGCGGTCAGGGAGCGGACGGGCATGGGGAACATTTCACTTTACCGGGGACGGGCGGCGCGGTCAATGTCCGCGCCGCCACGCGGACGTGGCGTGACCTGCGCTCTGGCGCGCCAGGCACGGCCGTCGCCGACGTGGGTTCGGTGTCGTAAGCTTGGTAGGACGAACGAGAAGGAACGGACGTGACGATTCAAGTGTTCGCGAACGAAGCCGCGTTGGCCGAGTCGGCGGCTCAGCGGGTGAGTGCCGATGTGCGGCGCCGGCCGACTCTGGTGCTGGGGCTGCCCACCGGCCGTACGCCGGTGGCCCTGTACCGGAAGCTGGCGGACATGGCGGCGACGGGGCAGGTGGACTTCGGCGGAGTGACCACGTTCAACCTTGACGAGTTCGCCGGCCTCGCGGCCAGCGATCCGCGGAGCTATCGGGCCTTCATGACCACCCACTTCTTTGGCCCCGCAGGAGTGCCCGCGACACGCACGCACTTCCTGAACGGCGCCGCCGCTGACGCCGATCTCGAGTGCGCACGGTACGAGGCGTCCATCGTCGACGCCGGAGGGATCGATCTGCAGCTGCTCGGGGTCGGTGTCAACGGGCACATCGGATTCAACGAGCCCGCGGACGGGCTGCACGCGCGCTCGCACCTCGCCCAACTCCATGCCGAAACCAGAGAGGCCAACGCCGAGCTGTTCGGCAACGACCCCGAAGCCGTCCCGCCGCGCGCGCTGTCCATGGGGATGGCGACGATTCTGGGCGCCAGGGCGATCGTGGTCCTGGCGACAGGCGAGGAGAAGGCCGCGGCGGTGCAGCGCGCGATCGAGGGGCCTGTGACGCCGCGCGTGCCTGCCTCGTTCCTGCAACTGCATCCCGCGGTCACGTGGATGCTCGATGAGGCGGCCGCCAGCCGTCTTCGGCCCGCGCGCACGCGCCTGGCCGGCGCCTCGCGCGTCAGCTGACCGGGCCGGGATCCTCGGCGAGGAGCGCGCGCAGGCGCGCCTCGATGTCCTCGCCGATGGCGTCGCGCAACGTGTCGTTGGATTCCCGGAGGCGGCGCTGGGCCTTCGTGTAGGACAGGCCGGTCTTCTGCATCACCAGCGCCACCTTCACGTTCCACCGCGCGCGCCGCAGCAGCTTGTCAGCTTCCGCCGGCTCGATCCCCGACACGACGTGGACGATGCGGCGCGCGCGGTCCCGCAGCTTCGCGGACCCGGTGTGCACGTCGATCATCAGGTTGCCGTACGTCTTGCCGATCAGGACCATCGCCGCCGTGGTCAGCATGTTGAGGACGAGTTTGGTGGCGGTCCCCGCCTTGAGCCGTGTCGAGCCGGCAATCACTTCGGGTCCGACGGCCGGGGCGATCGCGAGATCGACGAACGCCTGCAGCTCGGTGCGTGGATCGCATGTCACGAAGATGATGCGCGCGCCCGCCTGGCGGGCCCGGGTGAGCGCGCCACGGACGAACGGCGTCATCCCGCTGGCCGAGACGCCGATGACGATGTCCTTGCGGCTTGGCGACAGGCGTGTGACGGCGCGGGCGCCTTCTTCGTAGTTGTCTTCGGAGCCTTCCTTGTCACGCAGCAGGGCGCCCTTGCCGCCGGCCATGATCGCCTGGACCAGCGAGGCGTCCGTGCCGAACGTGGGAGGCATCTCGGCGGACTCCAGGACGCCGAGACGCCCGCTGGTGCCGGCGCCGACGAAGATCGCGCGGCCGCCTTTGCGCAGCGCCTTGGCCAGCATGTCGGCCCCGACCGCAATGCGATCGCGTTCGCGCTGGACGGCCGCGAGCGCCTTCCGGTCCTCGGCCATCATCAGGTCGACGATGCCGGCTGGCGAAAGCTTGTCGATGCCGAGCGAGGCCGGATTGATGGCTTCTGTCGGAAGCGACTCCCACTTCGAGCGATTCGGCATGTTCAGCGGACCGGTGGCACTCGCGCGCGACCCCGTACGCCGCACAGGGTGCCAAGCGCTGATGCTAGCAGCCCATGGTGCGGGTGGCAACGGCATTCGGCGCCGTCAGTCCCTCGGGACGTCGTCGCGTTCGGAGATAATCAGGCATCGTGGCGAGTCGTTCGTCGATTGACGCGTACCTGGCGCATCTCGAGTTCGAGCGGCGCGTGTCCCCTCATACAGTGGAGAACTACGCGCGCGACCTGCGGATGCTCGCACGGTTCGCGGCGGGCGCCGGGGCCGACGTCGAGGCGCTCGATCGCCACGCGCTCGAGACCTTCGTGCGGCAGCTGATGGCGGAAGGGAGATCGCCGAGATCGGTCGCGCGTCTCGTGGCGTGCCTGCGCGGGTTCTACACGCACGTGGCGACGGCCGGGGGTGGCGGCGGCAACCCGGCCGACGAGCTCGAGTCCCCGCGCGCGTGGCAGACGCTGCCGAAGTTCCTGACCGTGGACGAGGTCGACGCCCTGCTCCAGGCGCCGGACGTGAGCACGGCGCGCGGGCTGCGCGATCGGGCCTTCATCGAACTCCTGTACGCTACCGGCCTCCGCGTCTCCGAACTCGTCGCCCTCCGTCCGCAGGACGTCAACCTGGAGTCGGGGTACCTCACGTGTGCGGGGAAGGGGCGCAAGCAGCGCCTCGTCCCCATCGGGGAGGAGGCCGCGCGATGGGTGGCGCGCTATCTGCAGGCCGCACGTCCCGTCCTGGCGGGCCGGCGCGCGTCGGCGCGGCTCTTCGTGAATGCGCGCGGTGGCGGACCAGGGCTGACGCGGATGGGGGTGTGGAAGGTCCTGAAGGGCTACGGCCGGCAGGTCGGGATCGCCCGAGGGCTCAGTCCGCACGTGCTCCGACACTCCTTCGCGACGCACCTGCTCGAGCGAGGCGCCGACCTGCGCGCCATTCAGGTCATGCTCGGCCACGCGAATCTGTCCACCACGCAGATCTACACGCACATCCTCGACGCGCGCCTCAAGAGCCTGTACGAGCGCTATCACCCGCGCGATTGAGGCGCTGCGTGTCAAACACGGCGGATCCTTGAGGGACCCGGTGGTCGGCACCGGATCCACGAATGATCATCGTGCGTCTTCGCGACCCTGGTGATCTCGTGTTTGCACGTGCCGTCGGCTATTCTGAACCTGCGTGATTCGAACGTTTCTCCGGACGCTTCTGATCGTCGGGGTCGTGCTGGCGGGAGCCACGTGGTGGGTGATGCCGCCGCGCGCGCTCGTGTCGCTTCCGGTGGACTGGACGCCGGCCCAGCCGTCGGTGCGTGGCGCGTACCATGTGCACACCAACCGATCCGACGGGAGCGGTTCGTGGCAGGAGGTCGCGGAGGCGGCGGCGCGGGTCGGGCTTCAGTTCGTCATCTTCACCGACCACGGGGACGGGACGGAACCGCGCGAGCCGCCGCGCTACCACGCCGGCGTGCTTTGCATCGACGGCGTCGAGATCAGCACCCGAGCCGGCCACTACGTCGCGATTCCCGGCCACGATGTCCCGTCGCCATTCCCGATCGCGGGGGAGCCGCGGGCGGTCGTCGAGGACGTGCAGCGGTTCTTTGGAGACGCGGGCGTGGGTGTGGTGGCGCATCCGGGGTCGCCGCGCGCCCAACTCGCCTGGACTGAGTGGGACCTGCCGATCGACGCGCTTGAATGGCTCAACGCCGACAGCGAATGGCGCGACGAGGGCCTGCGACTCGGACGGGCGCTGCTGACCTATCCGTTCCGTCCCGCCGAGACCCTGGCGGCTCTTGTGGGCCGCCCGGAGGCGGTGCTCGCGCAGTGGGACCGGCTCACCGAACACCGCGCCGTCCGCACGCTGGCGGCACACGACGCCCACGCCCGTCTGCCATTGCGCGGTGGCACCGATCCGTACGAGGACGGCGCCGAGATCCGCCTTCCGTCCTACGACGTGTCGTTCGCGGCGTTCAGCAATCACGTCGTGCTGTCTCAGCCATGGACCGGCGAGCCCGCGGCGGACGCTCGCGCGCTGCTGACGGCGATCCGGCATGGTGCCGTCTACACGACCATCGACGGTCTCGCGGTGCCGGGTCCCTTCGAGTTCCATGCCATGGCGGAGACCGGTCGCGCTCCCATGGGCGAGTCGATCCGCGCGCCGCTCGGTCGCGTGGAATTGCGGGCCCGGGTCGGCGCCCCGTCAGGCGCGCGCATCCGGATCGTGCAGGGTGGTGCCCTGGTGGCGGAAGGCGCGGGTGGTGTCGTGTCGGCCTCCGTGTCGGTGTCCGGCGCGTACCGCGTCGAAGTGCTGCTGCCGGATGACGACGGCCGGCGTGTGCCGTGGCTGCTGAGCAACCCAATCTATGTAGACGTGGACGATCGGTATCTTCCTCCGCCGCTGGCGGAGGCCGGCGGGGAAGGCGGCGAGCCCGTCATCGTCGTGGATGCCGATCTGCAGGATCGAAGGGCGTGGGGGGTGGAAACGAGCCCAGGCAGCACGCTGGACCTCGAGACGGTCCGGGACGGGAACGGAAGAGAAGGGGTGCGGCTGATCTACTCGCTGGCCCCGGGCCCGCCCGCCGGACAGTACGCGGCGCTGCGGCTTCCCGTTCCGGAGGGGCTCGGCCGAGCCTCACGGCTGGGTCTGACGACAAGCGCCGACCGCCCGGCTCGCGTGTGGGTCCAGCTTCGGCGCCCGGGGCCCGGCGACGGAGAACGCTGGGGTCGTAGCGCCGGCGTCTACGCGCGGCGTCACGTCGAATGGCTGCCGATCGACCAGTTTCGACCGCTCGGTGTGGTCACCCAGGCGGAAGTCCCCGCCGGCGGAATCGCGGACCTGCTGGTGGTCGTGGACACCGTGAACACGGCCCCGGGGACGAGCGGCAGCTTCACCATCTGGTCGCTGGCCGTGGGCCCTCCGTAGGCGCAGGCCACGTCAGGTCCTCACCGTCAGCAGCAACACCACGGCGGTGGCGGCGAACAGGAGATTGGGCGCCCAGGCGGCCAGGAGCGGTGACAGCAGGCCGCCCGCGCCGAAGGCGGCGAAGATGCTGATGAGCGTCCAGTAGACCAGCGCCAGGACGATCCCGATGCCGACGCCGTACATCGCCCCGCGCCGGCCGGTCGTGACGGCGAACGGCACGGCGATGAGCGTCATCACGAGCGTGACGAACGGGAAGGCCAGCTTGCGCTGCAGGTCCACCTCCCACTGACGGACGTCGTAGCCGCTGGTGCGGAGTTCGCTGATGTACCGCTGGAGTTGCGCGAAGTTCATGCGGTCGGGCTCCGGCACTTCCGTGACGAAGTACGCCGGGGCTTCCAGCGGCAGCCGGCGCTCGTCGAAGGCGTCGAACGCGCTGACATCACCGGTCTCCGTGAACCGGCGTTCCCACCCCTGACGGGCCTCCCACGGCTCTCCCTCCGCGCTGCCCGGCAGGAAGGTCGCCTGCGCCGCGTAGGCGCGCGACGCCAGACGGCCGGAGTCCGGATCGAATGAGAACACCGACAGGCCGGCCAGCGTGACGCGGCCGGGATCGTAGAACTGGTAATGGTAGACGGCGCCGTCGTGGCCGATCAGCCACTTCCGATTGAGCACGTCGAACGTCTGGGGGTTCCCGCCCCGGATGATGTGGCGCAGGCGATGGGCCCTCTGGTTCGAGGCGGCAAGCACGCGCTCCTCCATGGCGAACAGCAGCCCGCTCGCCAGCAGCGCGAAGGCGAGCAGCGGCACCGCTGTCCTGTAGAGGCTGATGCCGCAGGCGCGCATGACGATGAGCTCGCTGTTCTTGGTGAGGAGGCCGATCGTGACGAGCGCCGACAGGAGCACGGCAATCGCGAGGATGTAATAGAGAAACTGCGGGGTCGCCCACCAGAAGTACTCGAGGAGCATCCCCGTGGTGACCGTGCCCTTGAAGAGCTTGTCCGACATGTCGATGAACGTGGAAATGTAGAACAACCCCGCCATGCCCACGACCGACAAGGCCAGCACGCGGAGGTAGAGGCGCCCCACGTACAGATCGAGCAGGCCTGGCCTCGGCAGGCTGAAGTGGGGCACCCGAACGACCATCACGACACGGGCCCCGGCGCCCTGCGCTCCGATCGACGGGCCGGCGTCCTGTTCCGCTCCGGAGGCCGCGGACCACGAGGTGTCGAGCCAGCGCGGCCGTCGCCATCCCGGCAGCGACAGTCGAATCGGACGGTCGGCCGACCGTGCCCGCCAGTAGAGCAGGAAGAGCCCGGCCGGTCCGAGGACGAGGTTGGGGACCCACATCGCCAACCCGGCGGGTAGCACATACCCCTTGGCCATGGCCTCGGCCAGCCACATCAGCACGTAGTACACGAAGATCACCGCGATACCGAGGACGAAGCTGGCGAGCTTGCCGTCGCGCCGACTGGTGGCGCCGAGGGCCAGACCGAGCAGGGCGAACACGAAGCACGCCACCGGAATGGAGAACTTCTTGTGGATCTCCATGACGGGCTGGTGGTGCAGTTGCCCCTGGCCCTGGAGAAAGGCGACCTCCTCCCGGAGATCGGTGATCGACATCTCCCGGTAGCCGCGGGCCGGGCCGGTCCGCGGAAACACGCTCTCGGGATCCAGGCTGACGACCATCCGGTCGAAGCGGACGACCTCATAGACGGTCGGGTCGTCCGGGCTCGTCGTGTGGCGGGTGCCTTCCTCGAGCACCATCTGGATTGACCGGGCCTCCCGGTTGACGAGCATCCGGCCCCGGCGGGCCAGGAAGATCGTCGGCTGGGACGGCGTCCTTGTATCGGCCGCGAGCACATCAATCCAGCCGGCGCCGGCCGGCGAGATGTCGCGGACGTACAGGACCGTCTGGGGGAAGTCCTCGAAGAAGACGCGCGGCTTGACCTCGCCCTCGGCCCGGTCGGCGACGAGTTGGAGGGTGATCTCGCGGGAGGCCTGGTTGGCGTCGGGAATGGCCTTGATGAGCACCCATGACGTGACGGCCCACGCGACGAGGGCGAGGGCGGCCACCGGACGCAGGAGCCGGAAGGTGCTGACGCCGCAGGCCATCATGGCGACCACCTCGCGGTCGCCGGAGAGGCGCCCGAACGCCACGAGGAGCGCGAGCAGCAGCGACATGGGGATCGTGAGCCCGAGCGCCTGGGGCACGAGCGTCGCCATGAGCTGCACCAGCGTCGGCCACGGCACGCCCTTGGCGATCATGTCCTCGGCCAGCTCGATGATGAACGGGATGATCAGGACGAACGTGAAGACGAGCAGCGCGATGGCGAATGGCGGGATCACCTCGCGAACGATGTAGCGGTCGAGCGTGCGCATGCGGTTCGGTCCACTTTAGCACCGGTCTACGGGCGAAGCGACGGAGCGGACCTGCGTCTAGGGCAGACGACCACGAAAGGCGCCCACAAACGACTAACAGGCCTATTCTACGGGGTATTTTGCTGACGTCCGATAATATATCTTATGTAAACTAATGCCCTGATTCCGAGCCCTGGCTGCTTGCCGCGGGCCCCGCTCAGTCTGAGGGCTGGCCGCTACTTGCCTCCCGACTCCCGCAGTTCCTGGAGGATGGCCTCGAGCGCGCCGATGATCTCGTCGCGGGACGCGTTCTTCTTGTTGAAGCTCAGACGAAGGTTGAAGGCCTTCGTGGGAGGCCGGAAGTTGAAGACGAATGCCTTGGGCCTCCCCGGTTTGGGCTTCTGTGTGTCCTTGCGTACCTGCTCCCGCGTCGCGCCGCCCTGCTGTGTGAACTTCTCCACGAGGGCCAGCATCTTCTGCGGGTCTCCCTGCCGGGCGATGTGGAGCAAGGTGGACTTGGCGGTGATCCCGGCGAGACGGCAGATCTTCCGGATCTCGGGAGGCAGACCGTTGAGCGCCAGGGACTCGGTAATCGACGTCCGGGACTTGCCGAGCCGCTTGGCGAGATCCTCGTGGGTGTAGCCGCATCGCTGCGCCAGCGACTGAAGCGCTTCACCCTCTTCGAACGGCGTCAGATCCTTGCGCTGGATGTTCTCGACAAGGGCCAGTTCAAGCATCTCCGTCTCGTCGACGTCACGGATGACCGCCGGCAACTCGACAAGGCCCGCCTGGACGGCGGCCTGGTAGCGGCGCTCGCCGGCGATGATCTGATAACGCGGGCCCCGCTGCCGTACGACGAGGGGCTCGATGATGCCCTTCTCGATGATCGACGCGATGAGCTCCGCCAGGTCGCCCATGGCCTGGCGCGGCTGGTCCGGATTGGGGTCGATGCGGTCGATCGGGATCATGCGGCCGACGGGCGTCCCGGCCGACGAGGCGAGCGCCTCGACGTAGTGGGCATCGTGGCGCATCCGCAACGTGTCGGGAAGTCCTCGTTTAGACACGATCCATCACCTCCTCGCACAGGCTGTAATACTCGGTGGCGCCGCTCGAATCCGGGGCGAACGTGAAGATCGACTCCCGATACGCCGGGCTCTCCTCGAGGCGAACGCTCTTGCTGATGACGGTGCGGAACACCTTCTCGCCGAACACGCGGGTGATCTGCTCCCGGATGTCCTTCGCCAGCGCGGTCCGCTTGTCGTGCATGGTGATGACGACCCCCAGGATGCGGAGTTCGGGGTTCGGCCGCTGCCGCACCTTCTCGATGGTCTCGAGCAGATCGTCGGTGCCTTCGAGGGCGAAGTAGGACGACTGAATCGGGATCAGGAGGTGGGTCGCGGCCACCAGCGCGTTGACGGTGAGCAGGCCAAGCGCCGGCGGGCAGTCGATCACGATCTGCGTGAACTCGTCGCTCACCTGGTCGATCTTTTCCTTCAGCTTGAACGGTGCGTCGAGCTCTCCCACGAGCCTGGCTTCGAGCTTGGCGAGCGCGATGCGTGCAGGGGCGACGAACAGGTGTTCGAGCCCGGTGGGCTGGAGCACGTCACGCAGGCTGACGTCCTTCTCGATGAAGACGTCGTACATGCTCCGCTGGACCTCGCGGAGATCGACGTAGGACATGCTGCTGTTCGCCTGAGGATCGAGATCGATCAGGAGCGTCTTCCGTCCGCGAAGCGCGAGCGCGGCCGCAAGGTTGAGGGCCGTGGTGGTCTTTCCCACGCCGCCTTTCTGGTTGGCGATGGCAAGAATCATGGGCGGGCTGAGGCGATACGGGACACGCAGCCCATTCTAGGAGCGCGGCCGGCATCCGTCAAGAAACGGCGCGAGGGGAAGGATGTCGGCCCATGATTATTCGGGCTCCGACAGAAGCAAGTGATTGTAAAGGAAGTCTTTAGAGGAATTGTCGGCGGGCCGACATGCCAACGGTGCGATGGGGGTCTTTGAACGGGCAACTTGCCGGAGTGACAACTGACGTCCTACATCTTGTACTTCCCCATGTCGTCCGGGTCGAGGGACTCGAGCCACTGCTGCAGCCGGTCGTGGTCCGCCTGCTCGGCGGCGAAGTCCACCGTGCGAGCGTTGTCGATGACCGTCTCTTCGACCAGGATGGGGGCTCGGGTCCGGAGCGCGAGGGCAATGGCATCGCTCGGGCGCGCATCGATCGCCACGGGGCCGGCCGCGGTCTGCAGGTGGATGAGCGCGAAGAAGGTGTTCTCCTTCAGGTCGCACACCACGACCTTTTCGACCGCCGCCTGCAGGTCCTGGATGACGTTGCGCAGAAGGTCGTGAGTCATCGGTCGCGGCGTCTGGATGTTCTCGATCTGCAGGGCAATGGCGTTGGCCTCGAAGACGCCGACCCAGATCGGCAGCACCTTCTCCCCGTCCCGATCGCGCAGGATGATGATCGGCATGTTGGTGATCGGATCCACCATCAGCCCCTTGATGTTCATCTCGATCAGCATGGACCGCCTGCCCTCTCCGTAGCTACCTGCACCCGCCCCGGCCGCCCGCATCAACGCTCGTCGTCTCCACGCCCGCCACCGGCTCGCCCCAGACGCTGTGCGGCCCGGATCGCCGGATCACCACGGGTATCAACCGACCAATCCATGACGGGTCGCCGGGGAAGTTCACCACCGTGTTCCCGGATGTTCGTCCGGACAGTTCCCAGGCGCGGCGCCGGCTCGTCGAGTCCACCAGCACCTCCACCGTCCGCCCCACGGCCTCGGCAAGCAGCCGCGTCTGGATCCCCCTCTGCAGCTGCTGCAGCGCCACGATCCGGCGGGTCTTCTCCGCCTCGGGCACATCGTCGGCAAGCCGCCTGGCCGCCAGCGTGTTGGGCCGCTCCGAGTACTTGAACGAGAACATGCTGTGGTAGCCGACCGCAGACGTCAGGCTCAGCGTCTCTTCGAACTCCTCGTCCGTCTCCCCGGGGAAGCCAACGATCATATCGGTCGATAGCTGGATGTTCGGGATGGCCTCGCGGATGCGCCCAACCAGATCGAGATAGGCCTCGCGCGTGTGGCGGCGCCGCATCCGCCCGAGGACGGACGTCGAGCCGGACTGCACGGGCAGGTGGAGGTGCTTGCAGACCCGCGGAAGGTCGCGCACGGCCGCGATGAGCCGGTCCGAGCAGTGCCGTGGATGCGGGCTGGCGAATCGAATGCGCTCGACGCCCGGCACCTCGTGAACCGCCTCGAGGAGCGTCGGGAAGTCGCAGCCCGGATCGTCAGGTGCCTGGTAGTGGTTGACGATCTGCCCGAGAAGCTGCACCTCCCTTCTGCCGCTGGCCACCGCGTCCCGGACGTCCGCGAGGATGTCCGCCTTGGGCCGCATGCGCTCGTGACCGCGCGTGTACGGGACGACGCAGAACGCGCAGAAGTCGTTGCACCCTTCGATGATGGTCACCCACGCCCGCACCGGGTCGCTTCGTCGCGTCATCCCAAGGGGGAACGACACATCGTCATAGGGCGTTGAGATATCCACGGCCGGCGCCCGCCGTTCGGCGGCTTCCGCGGCGAGCATCGGCAGCATCTTGAGCCGCTGCGTGCCGACCACGACGTCCACGAGATCCGAGCGCTTGAGCAGCCCGGCGCCCTCCTGCTGTGCGACGCAACCGGTGACGGCGACGACCGGCGCCTCGCGGCCGTCCTGCCCGAGCGCCCGAAGCTCGCCAAGCCTCGTGTAGAGCTTGTCCTCCGCGCGCTCGCGGACGCTGCAGGTGTTGATCACGACAAGGTCGGCGTCGGTGTCCAGCGCGGCCCGCTCGTAGCCGGCCTGCTCGAGAAGGCCAGCCATGCGCTCGGCGTCGTGGAAGTTCATCTGGCAGCCGAACGTCTCAATCAGGTACTTCTTGCTCATTGTCTTTCGCCTGACGGGTTATCGGGCTTTCGCTTTCGCCCGACGAGGACTTTCGCCTTTCGCTTTCGCCTGCCGTCCGCTTTCGCCTGCCGGGGCGGGCGCGCCAGCGAGCAGATCGCGGGCGCTGGCGCGCACCGGTTCGGTGATGCCGGCGCCGCCGATCATCCGGGCAATCTCTTCGACCCGGCCGGCCTCGTCGAGCCGACTGACCGACGTCACCGTCCTCGTTCCCCCGACGTCCTTCTCGATCCGGAAGTGCGTGCCCCCGCAGGCCGCGATCGGAGGCAGGTGCGTGATGCAGAGCACCTGGAACCGGCCCCCGAGCCGGCGAAGCCGCTCGCCCACCGCGGTGGCGACCCGCCCTCCGATCCCGGCATCTACTTCGTCAAAGATCAGGGTCTTGCCCGGCTGGTCCGCGGCCGCCAGGGTCTTCAGCGCGAGCATGATCCGCGAGAGCTCCCCGCCGGAGGCGATCCGCGCCAGTGGGCGCAGATCCTCGCCCGGGTTGGGCGACAGATAGAACTCCCCGCGGTCGATGCCCCGTTCGCTCCACGTGGCTTCGTCCTCGTCGCGCGCGAGCCGGACTTCGAACCGGGTCCGGTCCATCGCGAGGTCGGACAACTCCCCCTCCAGTGCCCGGGCGAACCTGGGCGCCGCCTCGTGCCTGGATCTGGAGAGAGCGGAGGCCCCCTCCAGGAATGCCGTGGATGCCTCTCTCAGGTGGGCCTCGAGCACCGCCAGAGAACCCTCCCCGTCGCGGAGGGCCCGTTGCTCGGCTTCAAGCGCGCCCTGCCGTGACAGCGCCTCTGCGAGCGTCGGACCGTGCTTGCGCTTGAGTCGATCGATGAGGGCCAGCCGGTCCTCCACCTCCTGCAGCCGGCCTGGTGAGAGGTCCACCCGGTCTCCGTAGTCCCGCAGGGTCAGGGCGAGATCCTCGAGTTGGGCCTTGATGGCCTCGCGGCCGTCGAGGAAGCTGGCAAACACGCTGTCGATCGCCGCCAGCTCACCCACCCGCTTCCAGACGCGCCCGAGGCCCGTGAGGACGGATTGCTCGCTATCGTAGAGCTCCGCGTACGCCTCGGCGCAGAGCCGTTGGACGAGGTCTGCGCTCCGCAGCACCTGCCTCAGGTCCTGAAGCGCCTCGTCCTCCCCTTCCTTGAGCGCCGCCTTCTGCAATTCTCCGAGTTGGAACGACAGGAGTTCGAGCCGGGCGGCGCGCTCGCGGTCGTCCATGCGCATTCGCTCGATCTGGCCCCTGACGTCGCGCACGCGCGTCCAGGCGTCCGAAACGCACCGCCGCTGTTCCTGGAGCCCGGCCCAGTCATCGAGGAGGGGAACATGCGTCTCCGGGTCGATGAGCGCCTGGTGTTCGTGCTGCCCGTGCAGTTCGACAAGCGCCGCCATGCGCTCGCGGAGCTGCCCCGCCGTGGCCAGCGCTCCATCGATGAAACCACGGCTACGCCCCTGGGCGGTCACTTCCCGACGGACCGTGACTTCCGCTCCGGAGGGCGTCTCGATGATCGCTTCAACGGTGGCGACGTCTTCACCAGTGCGCACGAGGTCCTGCGACGCGCGTCCGCCAAGGAGGAGCCCGACCGCCTCGACGAGGATCGACTTGCCCGCGCCCGTCTCACCGGTCAGCACGTTGAACGATTGTTCAAATTCAACCGTCACCGACTCGATGACGGCAAGATTGCGAATCGCCAGGTAGCGAATCATCGGGGTGCCGGGGCGCAGGCCGGGGGTTTCCGGTGCGGGCAGAACGTCAATCGTATCATGGGTTTGACAGAATTTCACACGACGTGCTACCGTTGCACATTCGCGCTGTCCCAGCGGCGCACCACCGATGGACCGGAGGTTTTGTTGCGCACGCTTGGATCTGTACTCCTGGCACTTCGGGTGCAGGATGAGGCTGGGGCCGCGCCCGCGGCGCACAGTGGAGACATCGTCGACCTGATCGCCAACGCGAGCCCGGTGGCGTGGCTCGTGCTGATCGTCCTGCTGCTCTTCTCCATCGCGTCCTGGGCAGTCATTTTCTACAAGCTCTGGGCCTTCCAGCGCATCGAGCGGCAATCGGCGTCGTTTATCGACGTCTTCCGGCGCAGCACCAAGTTCTCGGAGGTGCAGTCGGTCTGCAAGTCGCTCGGCGACAGCCCGCTCGTCGGGATGTTCCTGGCAGGCTACGCCGAGTTGAACGCCCAGTTGAAGTCCGCCAACGT
>CAZNOC010000012.1:0-32363 GCA_964574545.1 uncultured Bifidobacteriaceae bacterium
ACGAGCTGGTTCCGCTCGAAGCGGTCGTCGGGCCACGTCTCCCAGTCGTCGTACAGAGCGGACTGGATCTCGGTCATGCCCGCGCCATACGGGTACGCTTCGGTCGTCACATCCTGCCCGGCATCGCGCGCGGTCTTAATCGCGGCCAGGAACGCATCGAGGTCGTTGCCCCCGGACGAGTTCACGTGCACGACGTGGAGCGGCGCGCCCGCGGAAGCGGCCGCCGCAATCGTCTCGTGCAGACCGGCGACGCCTCCACGCATGTGAATGTGCACCGTGGCGCCCCCCGCTGCGGCAACGCGGAACATCCGTTCTATCTCGGCCATCGTAGCGCCCGGTGTGTAGGCGCTGCCGAACCCCACCGCCACGGCACCCTCGGCGAGCCCGTCGCGCAGGATCTCTTCCATCTGCTGCTGCTGCTCCCCGGTCGCGGAGCCGCTGCCGCCGATGCCCGAGGGGAGGAACTCCCCGGGATCGCCCAGTACCCTCATCCGCGCCGGGATGTGCCCTACGGCGACGCCGTAGTTGACACGCTGGCCCCCTTCGCGCGCCTCGTACCACGCGGCCACGTCCGCCGTCCCGACCTCCAGTTCGAACGCGGACGTGACGCCGTCGCGGACCATCAGGCCGTAGGCCTCGTCCTGCTGTCCGTGCTGATGAAGGTCGATGAAGCCGGGCGACACCACATGGCCCGACGCGTCGATCACGCGTGCGCCCTGCAAGGGCGTCTCCGAAATCACTTCGATCGTGCCGTTCCGGACGCCGACGTGCCGCGCGGCGTCCAGCCCGGACTCTGGATCCATGACGCGCCCGTTCGCGATGACCAGGTCGTAGGTCGGCGTAGGGGCGGGGGTACATCCGCTGACCAGGATCACGGTGACGGCGAGGGCAAGTCGCTTCATGGGAACACCTCTGGTGGAACGATCGGGATAAGGGATCCGGTTCCGGTATTATCACCTCGTGATGAAGGTCTGCGCGCGACTGGCGCTGGCGGCGGCTCTCACGGTCTCGGTCGCGGCGGGTTCCACGCCCTCCGAGGACGGCCGCGATAACTGGCCGCAGTGGCGAGGTCCCGGCGGTGCGGGGATTGCCCAGGGCTCGCAATACCCGGACGTCTGGTCCTCCCGGGGCGGCTTTGCCTGGAAGACCGAGATCCCTGGCCGGGGCCACTCGTCTCCCATCGTGTGGGGGAACCGCGTCTACCTGACGACGGCGGTCGAGGGTGAGCACCTGCCGGGACGGACCGCGCCCGACCATCTGGGGTACGACCTCTTGCCGGGTTACCTTCACCCTGACAGCGTCGGCGTGGATTATCGCCACGCGCTGAAGGTGCTCGCGATCGACAGCGCGACGGGGGCGCTGGTGTGGGAGCGCACGGTGTATGACGGCCCCGTCTACGACAACCGGCACCGTGCCAACACGTATGCGTCGGCGAGCGTGGTCACGGATGGCGCGATGGTATACGCGTCGTTCGAGTCCGAGGGCCTTTATGCGCTGGACATGGACGGTCAGGTCCGGTGGCAGGTGTCGTTCGGGGGCATGGCCAAGGCGGGCCTCGGCCCAGGCACCTCGCCCATCCTCTTCGACGATCTCGTCATCCTCCAGGGCGATCTCGAAATGGGCGCGGGTTCGTTCATCGCCGGCCTGGACCGGGCGACGGGCAAGCAGGTGTGGAGGACCGAACGCTCGAATCGGCGGAGCTGGGCGACGCCGCTGCTTGTCGAGACGCCAGGGCGCACGGAACTCCTGGCCGCGGGGGCGGAGGCCGTGGTCGCGTACGATCCGAAGACAGGCCGGGAGCTCTATCGCACCGAGGGCACCCGCAGCCATCCGATCCCGAGCTTCGTCGCGGGCCACGGGCTGGTGTTTGCCACCGCGGGAAGCCAGGCCAAGGTCGTCCTGGCCATCCGTCCCGGCGCGGACGGAGAGGTGGACGGATCACGGGTCGCGTGGCGCCACAACAAGGGGACGGCGTATGTGGCATCTCCGATCCTGTACGGCGACCATCTCTATCTCCTGAGTGATGCCGGGATCGTCACGTGCCTTGACGCCAGGACCGGCCGGCTGATCTACGAAGGCGGACGCGTGCCGGTACCTGCGACCTTCCGGGCCTCTCCGGTGGCGTTCGGGGACCGGATCCTGCTGACGAGCGAGGACGGTGACACGTTCGTGCTCCGTGCGGGTCCGGTGCACGAGATTCTGCGCACGAACTCCATCGACGAGCCTGTCTGGGCCTCGCCCGCCCTCGCGAACGGCATGGTCTTCATCAGGGGCGCGCGGCACCTGTTCGCGATCAGGTGACTATCCCACCACACGCAGCCTGGCGTGCCGGTTCAGGGCTTCGTCTGCGGCCGAGAGCGTCAGGTTGGCCGGCAACGGAACGAGGTCTACTCCCCACGCTCGTCGCCGCAGTTCCGCATAGTCGCTGGCCTTGTCTTGCCGCACGCGGCCGATCCCGCCCGCCAGCGGGTGGGTGCGTGCGCGTGCCGCGAGGCGGGACAGGGCGGCATAGCCGGCGACCGAGGAGAGCTTGCCAGGGGTGCGCACATCCCACGGGCGGCGCGCGGCGCGCGCAAGGCGACGTGCGACCGCCGCCGGTCGTGAGAACTCGCGGTAGGCATGGTAGAGCAGGGCCGTCCAACGCTCTGGCGAGAGGTGGGGATGACGCCAGGTGACCGACGTGCCGTCGAAGCGGTCGAGGTTGCGTGCGGTGATCCAGCCCCGCGCCAGAAAGTCTGCGTACTGATCTGTTCCCGGGATGGGGGTGAGCAGGTAGAACGACGCGAGATCCGGATCGATCGCCTGCAGCCGAGTCAGGTGGTCGAGGATCGTTGCTTCGGTGTCGGTCGGGAAGCCCAGGATGTTCGAGAAGTGGCTGGTCATGCCGTGGGCGCGACAGAGCTCGACGATTCGCGCGTAGCGCTCCGGGTGGTTCTGCAGCTTGTGGGCACCGGCGAGCGCCTCGCGGCGGAACGACTCGACGCCGACGAACACCTGAAAGCAGCCCGCGCGGGCGAGGAGCGCCACGAGGTCCTCCTGGCGATCGAGCTGCACATCGCACTGGACGATGAAAGGGAGGCGGATCCGCTCGGCGATCATCGCCTCGAGGAGCCCCGTGGCGTCGGGGTACTTGTTGAAGTTGTCCGACGTGAACATCACGTAGCGGACACCGGCCGCGCGGGCCGCCTTGAGGGTGGCGATGGTGGTCGCGATCGGCTGGCTCCGCACTTGCCGGCCGGCAATCTTGATCACCGAGCAGAAGTTGCAGGTGTAGGGGCAGCCGCGAGCCGGGTAGACGCCGAGGAGCGGCACGGCATACCGGCGCAGGTCGCGGCGCGTAGGCGGCACCAGCACGGGCGGGTCGAGCCTCGCCTGCCAGCGCCGGCCGGCGCCGTAGACGGGGGCCAGTGCGCCGGCGACCGCGTCCTCGAGGATCGCCGGCCACACGAGTTCGGCTTCCGCGATTGCGAAGGAAGTTCCCCGGCCATGGAGGCCGGTCGTGTCGCAGGTCAATGGGTGCGGTCCGCCGACTACGCAGTGCTCGACTCCGCGGGCACGTGCGAAGGCCGCCAGGTCAAGGGCGCGGTGGAACTGGTGGCTCTGGACCCCGGCCAGCGCCAGCAGCGTCGTCCGCCGCGGATCGCGGCAAAGGTGGTCGAGATAGCCGAGGTCGGTGTGGACGTACTCGTCGACGGTCTCGACCGAGCAGGGGGCGCCGGCGACGGTTGCCGGGGTCAGGCTGGCCAGGTGGGCGAGCGTGCTGTTGGGCATGACGCCGCGACGGAAGCGCTCCACATACCCGTCGGCCGCGTACTTGCTCGGCTTCACGATGACAACGCGGAGGGGTCGGCGCGGGGACATCACGATCCTCCCGGGTGACGCGCTCGTCGCCACGGATTGTCGCACGAACGCCGTTCGTCGCGAGGAGCCGCCAGGCGGCCGTGATTCTTGATAGTCTGTCTGCCCGGATGGGTGCCAGGGTCAGACTCGACGTGGTCGGACTCGTTTCCAGGAGTTGTGCAGATGCGCGTGATCCGTTCGTTCGCCGCTGTTCTCGTCGGGGTGGCCTTTGCCGCGGGGGCCTCGGCCCAGCCCGCGGCCCAGCCGGAGACGCTGGAGGTGACGCCGACGTCGCTCGAGTTGCGCGTCGGCGATGGCGCGAAGATCACCGCGACCGTCAAGGACGCAGCCGGGCAGGTGCTGGACGTCCCGGTGCTCTTCCTGCCGAACTACGGGCAGTTCTGGAACCTCGAGCAGCGGACGTGGGGTTTCAACCTGTTCAGGGTGAGCCCGGAGGGGCTGGTCACCGCGTCGAAGTCCGGCAAGTACGGCGTGCGGGTGCGCGTGCCGAAGACCGTGCCGCAGGACGGGCAGGATGTCCGCGACATGGAGGACGGCTTCATCGAAGTGGAGGTCCCGCTCACCATCGCGCCGGCGCCGGTGACGGCGGTTGTCTTCGAAGACGTGCCTGCAAGGTTCCTGGCCGGCACGATGGTGCGGCTGGCGACGCGGGTCACCGACCGGACGGGAGACCCTCGTCCGGACGTGGCATTGACGTTCGCGACCAGCGACCCGTCGGTGGCGACGGTCGATCGTCTCGGGCACGTGCGCGTGCTGCGTGAGGGCCGCGCCGAGATCACCGCGACCGCCGAGGGGGTCACTGCCAGGCTGCCCGTGACGGCTCTCGCGAACCCCACGACGGCTCTCAGGCTCGCCGTGAGCGAGCGCGACGCGCGAACGGGCGACGTCATCCGTCTGTCGGCCACCGCGACCGACGCCGCGGGCCGGCCGGTGCCCGATGTCCCGGTCGTCTACTCGTTTCACGCACGCACCGATGACCTCACGGCGGGAGGACCCAGTTCGGGCTTCATCACGCAGGACGGGCGGTTCGTGGCCGACTTGCCCGGCGAGTACACCCTGGTCGCCACGTCCGGATCGCAGTCCGATACGGCCGTAATCTCGGTCGCCGCGCGCGGCGTGCAGCGCGAGGTCCGCCTCGTCGGGCACGGGCGCGTGAGCAATCAGGCGACCTCCGACCTCTGGGTATGGGAGGGCGCGGACGGACGGGACTACGCGATCACCGGCACCCATTCGTCCGACGGACAGGCGCTCATCTGGGACGTGACGAACCCGGCACGCCCGGTGATCATCGACCTCGTACGGGTGGATGCCCGCACGGTGAACGACGTGAAGATCTCCGAGGACGGCCGCATCGCGGTCATCACCCGCGAGGGCGCGTCGAACCGCCGCAACGGCATCGTGCTGCTCGACGTGTCCGACCCGATGAACGGCGTGCGGATCCTGTCGCGCTTCGACGACCAGCTCAGTGGCGGTGTGCACAACGCGTTCATTCACGACAAGCACGTCTACGCGCTCAGCGGCGGCCAGCGCTACGACATCATCAACATCGAGGATCCGACGCGCCCGCAGCGCGTGGGCCGGTTCGAACTGCCGAACGCCGACCGGTCCATTCACGACGTGTGGGTGAAGGACGGCGTCGCGTATTCCGCCAACTGGACCGACGGCGTCGTGCTCGTGGACGTGGGCGGCGGCGGCAAGGGCGGATCGCCGCGCAACCCCGTGATGATGGGCCAGTACAAGTTCCCGACCGGCTGGAACCACGCCGTCTATCCCTACCGGAGCGCGTCCACCGGCAAGCTGTACGTGCTCGCCGGCGACGAGGCCGCCCGCACGGGCAGCTACTCGCCGACGCCCGAACGCGGAAGCGGCACTCCGGGCTACGAGAACGAGCCGAACCGCTGGCGCGGGTGGATTCACATCCTCGAATGGAAGGAGGAGGGCGAACCCGAACTTGTCGCGCGATACGAAGTTCCGGAAGCCGGCTCCCACAACATCTGGGTGGAAGACGATGTGATGTACGTGGCCTTCTACAACGGGGGTCTGCGTGTCGTGGACGTGTCGGGAGAGCTGATGGGAAACCTCTACCGCCAGGGCCGCGAGATCGCCCATTTCCTGCCATTCGATCCGGAGGGGTTTACGGCGAACGCGCCACAGGTGTGGGGAGCGCAGCCGCACAAGGGCAACATCTTCTTCTCCGACTACAACTCCGGGTTGTGGGTGGTGAAGCTCGCGGAGGCTCCACCGCAGGCCCGATAGCCCGGACCGGGGCCCTCTCGGGTCGAGTAGCGCGTCCAGTGAAGGGGAAGAAGCTCCAGACATTTGTCTGCGGCGAGGGAGCCTTCGGGGGAGGTCATGTCTTCCCTGGCGTCATGAGGGGGGGGCGATACTGGTCGTAAGCGCCTATTGATCAAGGGGTTGTCGGCCTCCACCGGCGTTGAGCCCGCTTGCTCCGAACGTGGCGCGGCCGTTGCTATGTCTCCCGGGTGCCCTCCAGCGCCTCCCTGCTCCCTCCGGCGCGCATTGCCGCGTCCGTCCTGATCCTTGCGCTCCTGGCGCCCGTCATTTCCGAGGCGAGCGGGCGCTGGCACGACGAAGCGGTCAGCGGTGTCGTGACCGATCGATCAGGCGCGGTGGTCCCGGATGCCGAGGTGGCGCTCCTGACGGTCGGCAACACCGAGGTGGCGAGGGGCCGTACCGACGCCGCCGGCGCATTCGTGTTGACCGGTGTCCCCGCTGGTCAGTACGTGCTGCTCGTGCAGAAGCCCGGGTTTGCGAGCCAACGCCGCACGGCGGTTGCCGGGCCGGACTGGTCCACGCCTGTGCGAATCCAACTCGAGGTCAGTGTCGCCGCCGAGACCGTGACCGTGACCGCGGTGCGGGGGCAACTCCAGGAGACGACGGCGGTTCCCGATTTCGTCACCGTGACATCGTTCGAGCGGCTGTGGCGGCGCGGGTTCACGATCTTCCCTCAGGCGCTTCGCGAAGAGCCCGGGGTGTCGGTACAGCAGACGAGCACGAGCCAGGCGTCGCCCTACATCCGCGGGTTGACCGGCCAGCACGTGGTCAACCTCATCGACGGCGTCCGTTTCAACAACGCCGCGTTCCGTCCCGGAGCGAATCAATATACGGCGGTCATCGACCCCTTCGCCATCTCTCACGTGGAGGTCGTCCGGGGACCGCATTCGACCCAGTACGGGTCGGACGCCCTCGGCGGCACCGTGAACGTCGTGACGCGCTCGCCCCAGATCTTCAGCGGGCAGTCCCGTCCACGCGTGAGCGCCGCGCTCTTCGGGGGCACCGCCGACCGCTCGGCTGGCGGCGCGGGGCACGCGGGCCTCGGGCGCCACCGGTGGGGCCTCACCGTCGGGTCGTCGTATCGCCGTGCAGGGGATCTGCGTACCGGCGGTGGCGTTGACTCGCGCTCGGTGGCGACGCGGCTTCTCGGGCTTCCGTCGAGCGTGCTCGGCACGAGGCTCGATCTGAGCGGCTTCGACCAGTACGGCGCCAACGCGCGGTTCGACTTCTATCCCACCACCGAGGATCGTCTGTCGATCACCTATCTTCACGGAGCGCAGACGGGCGCCCAACGGTACGATCAGCTGAACGGAGGGCTTGGCAACCTCCTCCACCGGTTCGACCCGCAGACGATGCACTTCGCGGTTGCGCGCTACGAACGGCTTGGCGTGGGCGTGCTCGACTCGGTCTCGGTCACGACCTCGTTCAACCGGCAGCGAGACGACCGGGAGACGCAGTCGATCAACAACGCGCGCGGGCTCCTCTCGCCGATCTCGGTCGAGTCCAACCGGTCAGCGGTTCTCGGGTACCAGGTCCAGGCCGCGACGAGCGTTCTGCAAGGCCATCGGGTCGTCTTCGGTGCCGACGTGTACGACGATCGAACTTCGTCAAGCCGCATGTCGCGCGCGTTCGATGCGGCGAGCGGCGGGTTCACCGGCGGGACGAACGAGCGCGGCCGGTTGCCCGACGGCGCGACTTACCGGACTTTGGGGCTCTTCGTCCAGGACAGCATCGACCTGCCCGGCGACCGCGCCTCCGCGATCGTCGGCGTGCGCTACAGCCGGTTCGGCTATACCGCCCCTGCTGACGAGGGTGGCGCCGGCGCGTCGAGCGCCGCCCCGTTCAGTACGACCTTCGGGGACCTGACGTACCGGGTCGGGGGTGTCTACAGGCTGCGCGAGGGCCTGTCGCTCGTCGGGAGCGTCAGCCGCGGGTTCCGCGCGCCCAACGTCAACGAC
This sequence comes from uncultured Bifidobacteriaceae bacterium, assembly GCA_964574545.1. Taxonomy (GTDB): domain Bacteria; phylum Acidobacteriota; class Vicinamibacteria; order Vicinamibacterales; family UBA2999; genus JAUXWO01. The sequence goes on from CAZNOC010000012.1 coordinate 8,115, forward strand.
TTCGGCACCATCGGTGTCTCCGGGGCCGGCTTCGAGGTGTCGCCCGACGAGGGCACGCGCCTCGGCGCATCGGCCGCCCGAACCGGGACCCTCGACGCGCAGGCGCCGGTCCGGCCGCTCGTCGCCGAGCAGCTCGTGGACGTGGAAGGCGGTGTGAAGCTGTACACCGCGAGAGCCGGAGGGACCCTGACCGGCTTTCATTCCGTGATCAGCGATTCGATCGAGCGACGGACGCTGCTCCTGCCGGCCGGGGCCACGGGCAGCACCATTGGGGGGGTGTCAATTGTCCGGCAGGATCCGAGCGGCGCCATCTACACGCCGCTCGCGAGCAATCCGGTCTTCGTTCGCGCCAACGCGGGACGCGTGCGCCTGGCCGGCGTCGAAGGGGCGGCGTGGGTCCGCATGTCCCGTGACGTGACGCTCGACGTCAACTTCTCCTACGTCCGCGGCACCAACCTCGACACCGGCCGCCCACCGGACAACGAGAACGGCATTCCGCCCGCCTTCGGCTTCGCCGGGGTGAACTGGCAGCCCGACGGAAGACGTTTCTGGGCCGGTGGCTACGCGCACTTCGCGTTCGCCCAGTCACGGCTGTCGCAGAACGACCTCCAGCAGCCGAGGATCGGAGGCATCCGAACCGCCCAGGAAATCACCGCGTTCTTCAACAACGGCGCGGCGGCACGCGGCCTTGTCCGTGACGGTGTGCTCCTGGCAACCGGCGAGCGCGTCGAGGACGTGATCCGCCGCGTCATCGGGCCGGACACCTCGGCGCGCGTGCCGCTCTTCACCACCCATTCGGGGTTCGTCTCGTTCAACCTGCGCGGTGGCGTCCGGCTTTCCAGCAACACCGGCCTCGTTGTGATTCTCGAGAACCTCACCGACGTCAACTACCGGATCATGGGTTCCGGAGTGGATGCGCCGGGCATCAATCTGATCGTGCGATACTCGCTCGGATTCTGAGTCGAGGCGTTCGACCGCGCCGGCAGTTCCGCGAACGCCGCGTTCAGCGCGCGTCCTCCCGCGGTCTATCGCTCGAGGGGCGGGGACGGAGGCCCCAGGTGGAACACCAGCCGGTAGGCGGGCTGGCCTCCGCGATCCAGGTAGTACACGAACAGGCCGTGGTCGGCATCCAGCCGCAGCCGCCAGATGCGATGGTCGGCGGGCGGCGTCTCCGCCGTGGCCCAGAAGTCGGGGAAGCTCTGAAACACAGGGGAGCCGTCCTCGGAGGCGTGCCCGCCGAAGCCGGACACCTCGTGCTCGGTACCGTCCGGCCGCAGGTGCTCGTGGAAGAACGTCAGCCCTTCCTCGCGCATCTGGAAGACCCACGTCCTTGAGTCGTCACCACCGACGATGAACGGCACCCTGATCTCGTCGCCGTCGCAGGCGTCGACGATCATGTAGAGCCGTGCCGGCTCGAAGGTGCGGTCGTCGACGGGGGCGAGGATCGTGCGGCCGCCGAATGTCCGGCCGCAGAGCGCGCGCAGGTTCTCGAAGAACGCCTGCTGATCCGCGCGCGGGTCCCGCTTTATGGCGTCGGCCGGCTGGGCTGCCGTCGGCGCATCCTGCGGAGGTGCGGATGGAGAAGGGGAGTCACCGCACCCGGCGATGCCCGTCGCCAGCACCAGAGTCGCAGCGGCGAGCGCCGAAGTGCGGTTCATCGGTCGAGCAGTCCGGCGTTAGCCTCGCAGGTGCGCGTTGAAGAACGCCAGCGTTCGCTCCCACGCCAGCTTGGCGGCGGCTTCGTCGAATCTGGGCGTCGTGTCGTTGTTGAACCCGTGCTGCGTGCCTGGGTACAGGTGCCGTTCGTGGGGCACCTTGGCTGCCGCCAGGGCCTCCGCAAACGCCGGCCAGGCGGCGTTGATCCGCTCGTCTACTTCGGCATGGTGGACGAGAAGGGGCGCCTTGATCTTCGCCGCGTCCGCCGGGTCCAGCGAGTTGCCGTAGAACGGCACGGAAGCGGCCAGATCGGGCACGCGCGCCGCCAGCAGGTAGCACATCCCGCCGCCGTAGCAGAACCCGACCGCGCCAACGCGTCCAGTGCAGGTCGGGTGCGCCTTCAGGAAGTTGGTGGCGGCGACGAAGTCTTCGCGAATCTTCGTCTGATCCAGCTTGCCGAAGAGCGTCCTCGCGTCGTCTTCGTTCCCGGGATAGCCGCCGAGCCCCGTGAGCGCGTCTGGGGCGAACGCCACGAAGTTGTCGAGCGCCAGGCGGCGCGCGATGTCCTCGATGTGCGGATTCAAGCCGCGGTTCTCGTGGATCACGAGGATGCCCGGCAACCGGCCGGTGGCGGCCGCGGGCCGGCACATGTAGCCGCGGATCGACCCGCTGCCCTGAGGCGACGGCACGTCAATGCGCTCGGTAGAGAGTCGCGCGTCCGAAGGCGCCACCACCTGGGCCGCGGCGAAATTCGGGCTGAGCTGGTCGAGCAGCACGGCCGCCGTGATGCCGCCCACGGCGAAGCGGGAAGCACCGTCGAGAAACCCTCGACGGTCGATCGCGCCATGCACGTACTTGTCGAACAGGTTCAGCAGGTCCTGGTCGAAGTCGCTGGCCTTCTTGCGCTCCATGTGTCTACCTCCGGGCGAGACGGGCTCCCGTCTCGGGAGCAGCCAAGGGAGGATACTACGGGGACCTCCTGGCGTTTACCATGTCTCGCATGCCCGGGGCAGGCGTCGCGTCATCAGGACGCTGGCAGCTCGTCCGTGCGCCGCTACCCGCCGCCTGGTGGCCGAGGCTGGGCCGTGCGGGTGCCCCCGCTGCCGCCTCCGCTGGAGTAGCCCTGACCGGAGACGGCCGGGGACCCAGACTGGCCCGATGCTCCGGAAGTGCTCGACGTGCCCGACGTGGCATTGCCGCCGCGGTTGCCGCCAATGGGAAGCGTCGGCTCGGTCTGGCGTGCCCGCACCTGCGTGTAGCCCAAGTCCTTTACCACGCGCCCGCGGCCGCTCGGCTGTTCGCCGGGCTCGACTGGGTGCACGACGACGAACCCGGAGCCGGGGAAGCCGTACGGGTCGTAGTGGCTCCAATAGGCGTAGCCGAGCGGCGTGTAGTACGACGACCAGAACATCCGGTCCGACAGCCACGGCCACAGGTTCATGGCGGTGTATCCGCCGGATGGGCCGCCGCCTCGCGGGCTCTCCACCACGAACCGCTCGGGGTAGGAGAGGGCCACCATCGTGTCGATGACCCGTCCCGCAACTCCGGCATCGTCGAGCTCGACGAGCCGGCGCGCGTCAAGGTCGAAGGACGCCTCGAACTCGAGCAGCGCGGCCTGTACGGCCTCGGGCGCGAGGACGCGGCTCGATTCCATCACATCCGCCAGTGTGAATCCGCTGGGCCCCACCCCCTGCGTCGATCGCCACTGCGCGAGAGACGTGGCCGACGCGTCCTCGCGCGGGTCGTCCACCCGCTGGTAGCGGCGCACGCGCACGTTCTTGCGGCCACCGACGTCGATGACCTGGATGTCCACCCACAGCCGATCCGGAGTGAGGAGGGTGAGTCCATGCACTTTGCGCGGCGCCTGGTCGGCGCACGTGACGTCGGCCGTCGTGAACAGACGATGGCCGCTTTCCGACCAGGCAGTGCGCTCGGTGCCGGTGCACCCCGCCTCGCTCACCTGACGCACTTCGTTGTCGGCGACGATGGTGTCGTCCATGACCTTCTCGTCGGCGATCCACGTGGTCAGGGTGATGCCGGAGGTGGTCTGATCCGGCTGGACGCAAACGCGCGTGCCCGGAAGCGCCGCCATGCGGCGCATGGGCGTCGCGGGATCCGCGCCCACGCGGGCGCTCTCCGTGACGAGTTCCCAGCAGCCGAGCCACGGCTGCCAGCGGGCGTCACGCGCATCCTCCTGCGCGGCGGCGGCGCCTCCGGACCAGGCCAGCAGCAGAATCGCTAGGGCGGTGCGGTGCATGGTGGTGTCCCTCGCCTCACTGGTGTCAGAAGAGCAGGCTGAAACCAAACGACATGCGAAACCCCGAGAGATCGATCGGATCGAAGCCGACGAAGTCCTCGCCGAGCGTGGCGGACGCCCACGTGTAGCGTCCCTCGGCGCTCACATAGACCTGCCGGAACAGCCGGACGTCGGCGCCGCCGGACAGGTAGGCGCTCGGCGTCCATCCCCGTGAATCGAAGACGTCGGTGAAGACGCTGAGGTCCACGAAATCGACGAAGTCACCCCGCTGCTGGAAATCGTAGCGCGTCATGCCGCCGCCGACCCCCACATAGGGTGTCACCGCGCGGGCGATCCAGGCAAGCTGGCTGATACGGCGGCCGCGCGGCGCGAGTGCTACGCGCGCGCCGACGGTGGCGGCGAAGGTCTCGAGCGACGTGGATTGCTCGATGGGGAGCAACTGGTTGTCGACGAAATCGCGGTACTCGGAGTCGTGCGCCGCCTGGCTGGTCTCGATGCCGGCGACGAATTCGACACGGCTGCCGAGCCGGACGCCGAGGTCCGTGGCGAAGCCGCGGCCGCGGAAGTCGCCCTTCTCGATGGTGAGCTGGTCTGTGACGAAGTCGAAGAGGTCGCTGCCGGCGCGTGGCGAGACGAGGCTCCCGCGCACGGCGATGGTCACGCGCGGCTCGCGAAACAGAAAGTCGGGCGCGGGTCGTGGCTGCGCGCGCTGCTCATCGCCGCTCTCCGCGGCTGCTGTCGCGGTCGGCAACGAGAAGACGAGGGCCGCGACGACTGCAAAGCCGAGCTGGCGGCTTCTGGGCCACAGACGGGTCATCGACACCTCCTCGGGAGGACGAGGCACTCGGACGGTCGCACAAACGTATGCAAGGTGCGGTCCAATTTTCTGCGCTGCGTTTCCGCTGGAAACGTGCCCGTATGCCGATCCTGCTGCCGTCACTGTCCCCGTCCACTGTCCACATGCGGAGAATGCCCGTCCACCCGGCACGGCATCCGCCTCGCTCGACAGCCCATCATCTCCTCAAGCCAGCGCGGCGACATCGTCGTCTCTACACGGAGATGACCTCGAACATGGCCCGTGCCGTCGTTCTCATCGCTCTCGTTCTGGCCGTCGGCCCCCTCAGGGCCCAACCCGCCGTTCCCATCTTCACCTACCACTCGGGCTTCTGGCTCAACCTGCATCACTTCCTGTACGTTCTCGGACGCGCCGAGGCGGCCTTCCCCGACAGCAAGCGCCGGGCCGTCGCAGGCGCGCCGGACGACGAGGCACAGGGCTTGGCGACAGCCCTTGACGAGGAGCGCCGTGTCTGGCGCGAGGTGGTGGCCGCGTACGCGAGCGGGCCGAGCCGCCTGGACCCGGTGTTCGACCAGGGACTGATCGCTGCGGGGCAGGCCCTGGCGGGTGCCGCCGACCCGTCGTCGGTCGAGGGCGCGGGTGTCACGGCGGAGCTGTCGAGGCTCCTCGAACGGGCCGCGCCGATCTACCGACGATACTGGTGGGAGGCGCACGACCGGGCGAACCGGACGCGGTGGCAGGAACTCGAGCCCCTGATGCACGAACACGGGCCTGGAATCCTCGCCTTCATCACGCGGGTCTACGAAACCTCATGGCCGGCCGACGGCTACCCGCTGCAGTTTGCCGCGTGGGTGAACTGGGCTGGGGCGTTCTCAACCGGCGATCGGCACCTGATGGTGGCGAGTCGCGACGATGGCACGCGTGGCCTGCAGGGCCTCGAGATTCTGTTTCACGAGGCGATGCACCAGTGGGACGACGAGGTGCAGGCGCGCCTGGACGCCGCGGCGAGGGCCGCGGGCACGACCGTCAAGGGGCCGCTCTCGCACGCGATGATCTTCTACACCGCGGGCGAGGCCGTGAGGCGCGCGGTCGCGGGCCACAGACCGTATGCCGAAGAGAACGGACTGTGGCGCGGCGGGATTGGTGCGTACAAGGCAATCCTGGAAGAAGCCTGGAAGCCGTATCTGGATGGTGCGGGCACGCTCGAGGACGCAGTGAGAGGCGTCGCGATCCGCCTGCCTGGCGGCGGGTAGGGGCCCGGTCGGTGTTCAGTATCCTGGTGCCGTCCGCTGCGGTTGGGGCCGACGGCGGCATATCACCTGCGGCTTACTCGTTCCTCAGCGCCTCGACGGGACTGATCCGCATCGCGCGGCGAGCCGGCAGATAGGCTGCCACTAACGCGACTGCCGAGAGCGCGAGCGCAGTGGCCGCGAACGTCGGCGCGTCGGCGGGTCTCACCTCGTACAGGAGTGCTTCCAGCAGTCGTGAAACGCCAAACGCTGCGGCGGCACCGATGGCGACGCCGGCCAGAGTCAGGCGACAGGCCTGTCCAAGTACGAGCCGGAGGACAGTGTCCGATTGGGCGCCCAGTGCCAGGCGGATGCCGAACTCCTGGGTGCGCTGTGCCACCGAGTAGGCCATCAGGCCGTAGATGCCGATGGCCGCCAGCAGAAGCGCCGCGCCCGCGAACAGCAGCAGCATCATCGCGAGCAGCCGCGGAAGCGCGAGGGTCTCGGCCATCAGGCTCTCGAGCGTCTCGACGAACGACACCGGCAGGTTCGGGTCGAGGGCGGTGACGGCGGACCGCACCGACGGCGCGAGGACCGCTGGATCGCCGGCGGCCTTCACGACCGCCGTCATGCCGCTCTGCGGGAACTGCGCCATCGGCAGGTACATCTGCGGCAGCGCCGGCTGCGCCACGTCGCGATGCCTGACGTCCGCGACGATGCCGACGATGGTGACAGGGTTGTTGGGACCGATGAAGATGCGCGTCCCGACGGGAGCGACGCCTCCCGAAGGGGGACCGCCGGTTGCGGCGATGTTCGGCCAGAAGCGGCTGGCCATCGCGCGGTTGATCACGACGACGCGCTGAGCCTGCTCGTGATCCCCTGGTTCGAGAAGCCGGCCGGTTTCGAGCCGCATCCCGACGGCCCCAAAGAACGCGGGCGTGACCATGCGGACCCACGCGATGGGCTGGTCGGCCGGCGTGGCAGGCTCGGGCTGGCCTTCGATAAGGAAGCTGGTGTCTGTGTCGGCGCCGCTGAAAGGGGCAACCGAAGCGAAGCCCACCTGCTCGACGCCGGGCAGCGCCTGGAGCCGCTCCTCGAGCGCCGTGAAGAACGCGCGCCGCTGATCGGGCTCGGGGTAGCCGGCCTGCGGCAGCGCCACGCTGGCCACGAGCACCCGCTCCGGCTCGAGCCCGGGATCCACCGCCTGGAGGTTCAGCAGGCTCCGCATCATCAGGCCCGCGCCGACCAGGAGCGTGAGGGCGAGCGCGACCTCGCCGACGAGGAACACGTGCCGGAGCGTGAGCAAACGCCGCGAACCGGCGGCGGCGCGTCCGCCTTCCTTGAGGACCGTGCCCACCTGCCGCGCGCCGGACTGCACGGCGGGCGCGAGGCCGAAGACGACCGACGTCAGAAGCCCCAGCCCGGCGCCGAACGCGAACACGGTGCCGTCGATGCGCACGCGGTCGAGCGGCGGCGTGCCGGGCGGTGCGTTCGCGACCAGGAGATCGAGCAACCAGCCGGCGAGCAGCAGCCCGCCTGCCGCGCCGAGGGCGCCGAGCAGCAGGCTCTCGGTCAGCAGCTGCCTGACGATGCGGCCGGCCGTCGCTCCTACGGCCTTGCGCAGGGCGACCTCGCGTTCGCGCGCGGCGCCGCGCGCGAGCAGCAGGCTCGCGACGTTGGCGCTGGCAATGAGCAGCACGAACAGCACGGCGCCGAGCAGCGCCAGCAGCGGCGTCCGCGTGTCGCCAATGACGCGCTCGTGCAGAGGCGTCACGAGGATGCCGGTCTGGCGCGCCTCGGGAATCTCCTGCGCCAGCGCCTGTCCGATGGTCGTCATCTCGGCGCGCGCCTGGCTCAGGGCCACGCCGTCGTTGAGGCGGGCGAAGGCACGCAGCGTGATGGAGCCTCGCGAGGGGTTCGCGGGGTTGAGCTGGACGGGCCGCCAGATGTCCGGCTCGCCGAAGGGGTTTCGGAAGCCCGCGGGCATCACGCCGATTACGGTGAACGGCTGACCGCTGAGTGTCAGCGTCCGGCCCACGATGCCGGGCTCGGCGCCGAAACGTCGGGCCCAGAAGCCGTGGCTGAGCATGACGACGCCGTCCGCGCCCGGCACGTCGTCTTCCGGGACGAAGTCGCGGCCGAGCGAGGGCGCCACGCCGAGGACGCCGAAGAAGCCACTGGTCACGCTCCAGCCGGTGACGCGTTCGGGTTCACCCTGGCCGGTCAGGTTTGCGCTGCCACCCTGATAGACGGCGATGTCCTGGAACGACTGGGCCCGCGCCCGCCAGTCGAAGAAGTTGGCCGGCGTCAACCACTCGTCTTCGGGTCCTCCGCGCTCGCGGAAGTCCTGCCACAGCATCACCAGCCGCTCGGCGTGCGGGTAGGGCAGGGGCTGGAGGAGCAGCGTGTTCACCACAGAGAAGATGGCGGCGCTTGCGCCGATGCCGAGCGAGAGCGTCAGGAGCGCGACGGCCGTGAACGACGGAGCCTTGAGAAGCAGCCTGGCCGCAAACCGGAGGTCCTGGAACAGGGTGGACATGGGGCGAGTGTAAGCGAAGGGTGTGCCAGAGGACGGCCTGCGCGGCCGTCAGCCGCCGCGGCGGCGTATCGAGGTCCGGAAGCCGAAAGCCCGACAGCGGCGCGCCGCCGGCGCCCCCTCGACAGTCCGCGCGCGGGACGCGGCATCCCGGAAACGGACAGCCCGTCCTGTCGGCGCCGATGTAGACTGGCCCGCGTCATCATGAAATACCTGCCCAGCCAGCTCGCGTTCTTCTTCACCGAGCGGGATGCGCGCACGAACCTGCGCGGACTGCTGCAGTACCTCGCGTTTCTTGCCGCGATGGTGGCGCTCTACACCGTGCTCTTTCACGTGATCATGCTCCGCATCGAAGGGCAGGAGCACTCGTGGATGTCGGGGCTCTACTGGACCGTCGTGACGATGAGCACGCTCGGGTTCGGGGACATCGTCTTCCGCACGGATGTCGGCCGCGCGTTCAGCGTGGTGGTGATCATGTCGGGCGTCGTGTTTCTGCTCGTCATGCTGCCGTTCCTGTTCATCCGGCTGTTCTACGCGCCATGGCTCGAGGCGCGGATGCGCATGCGCGCGCCGCGTCAGGTGGACGCGGGTACGCGCGACCACGTCATCATCACGGAATACGATGCCGTGGCCGCGGGGCTGATCGGCCGGCTCAAGGCGGCAGGACAGGCCTACTTCGTCATCGAGCCGGATCCGGCGCGCGCTGCGCAACTGACCGGAGAGGGGATCTCCGCGGTGACAGGCGAGATCGACAGCAGGGAGACCTACCAGAGCCTCGAGGTGGAGCAGGCGCGCCTCGTCGTGGTCAACCGCGAGGACACGACCAACACCAACATCACGCTCACCGTGCGTGAGGTCTCGGCGCAGGTACCCATCCTCGCGATTGTCGAGGAGCCGGACGCCGTCGATGTGCTGCAGCTGAGCGGCGCCACCTACGTGCTGCCGCTGAAGCAGCAGCTCGGCGCGTACCTGGCCAACCGCGTGGACACCGGCCGCCTGGAGGCGCACGTCGTCGGTTCGTACAGGACCCTGCACGTCGCCGAACTCCCGGCCAGGGGCACTCCGTACGCCGGCCTCACGGTCCGGGATACGCGGATGCGCGAGACGACGGGGATGAGCGTCGTGGGCGTGTGGGAGCGGGGGCGGTTGAAGCCGGCGTATCCGGACACGGTGATTGCCGCGAGCAGCGTCATCGTGGTGGCGGGAGATGCGGAGCAGATTACCCGGCTGAACGAGCGGCTGCCGCCCTCCGGCGATGTGGATCGACCCGTCCTCGTCATTGGCGCCGGACGTGTTGGCCAGGCCGCCGTCGAGGTGCTGCACGACAAGGGCATCCGTACCCATGTCATGGACCGCGACCGGCGCTCGCTCTACCCGCTCGAGGGGATTGCCGACCGGCTCACCGAAGGGGACGCCGCGGACCGCGAACAGCTGACCAAGGCCGGCCTGCTCGAGGCGCCCTCAGTACTCCTCACGACGAACGACGACGCGATGAACATCTACCTGGCGGTCTACTGCCGGCGGCTGAAGGGTGACCTGCGGATCGTGAGCCGGGTCACACACGATCGCAACGTCGAGGCCATCCACCGTGCGGGCGCCGACTTCGTCCTGAGTTACGCCTCCCTCGGCGCCGAGGCGATCTTCTCCAGGCTGCGCGGCCACGAGCTGGTGATTCTCGGGGAGGGCGTCGATCTGTTCACGCGCACAGTGCCCACCGCCCTCGCGGGCCGCACCCTCAAGGACGGGGCCATCGGATCGTTGACGGGCCTCTGCGTGATGGCCATCCAGGACGGTGACGACTTCAACACGGAGCTGCACTCCGAAACCCGGCTGCCGGCCGGAGCGGTGCTGGTGATGATGGGCAGCCTGGAGCAGCGCGCGGCGTTCACGGAGACCTACGGCGCCGCGCGGACCGGGACGATCTGAGTTCGATCCGCAGATTTCGCGGATGACACAGATTCCCTGCCCGGCAATTCGTGGGCCGTGCGTCCGTGCGCGGCCGGAGGCCGCGCCGCGCGATTCCGCTGGGGCGTGGGCGTGAACCCCACAGGATCCAGGCCCGGTTCACGTTCACACCCCACCGGATCGCTCCGGGCAGCCGGTCGTCGAGAGCTGCCACGGGACGCTCGCATCCGTGGAATCGGCGGCCTCCGCGGTTCCGGTTCGCCGGCCTGCGATGTCGGCACGATGATGAACGATTGGCGGACGCAATCCGTAGAATCACCGTATGGACCGACTCCGTCAGGACGTGACGCTTGCCGTTCGGCTGCTGTGGAAGAATCGGGGGTTCACGGCCACGACCCTTGCCACCCTGGCGCTCTGTCTCGCCGCCAACGCCGCCATCTTCGCCGTCGTCAACGCCGTGCTGCTGAGGCCGCTGCCGTTCGAGCAGCCCGACCGGCTGGTGACCATGTTCAACGCGTACCCGGGCGCCGGCGCGGGACGCGGGTCGAACGGGGTGCCGGACTACTACGATCGCCTCGAACTGGACGCGTTCGCGTCGCTGGCGCTCTGGCGGAACAACGGGGTGACCGTGGGCGGCGGGGGGCAGGGCGATCCGGAACGGCTGACGGGCATGCAGGTCACGCCGTCCTTCTTCCGGACGCTCGGTGTCGAGGCCGCCGTTGGCCGGGTGTTCGCGGACGCCGACGCCGAGGTCGGTCAAGAGCAGAAGGTGGTCCTCAGCCACGGGCTGTGGCAACGGCTGTTCGCGGGGCATTCCGACGCCATCGGGCAGGACCTGAGAGTGAACGGCGTGCCCTACACGATCGTCGGGGTGATGGCGCCGGACTTCCGATACGTCAATCCGGAGATCCAGCTCTGGACCCCGGCCGCATTCGGTCCGGCGGATCGCGGCGACGATCGCCGGCACAGCAACTCCTGGCAGATGGTCGGCCGGTTGCGCGACGGCGTGAGCCTCGAGCAGGCGCAGAGCCAGATCGACGCGCTCAATGCCCGCAACCTCGACCTGCTTCCGCAGATTCGCGACCTGCTCATCCGTGCCGGGTTCCACACGCCGGTGTTCCTCCTGCAGGAGGATCTCGTGCAGTCCGTGAGGCCCACGGTGCTGCTGCTGTGGGGCGCGGTCATCTTCGTCCTCGCCATCGGCACGGTGAACGTCGCCAACCTCGCATCGGTGCGCGCGACGACGAGAGCGCGTGAGCTGGTGACGCGGCTCGCCCTCGGCGCGACGCCGGGGCGGCTGATGCAGCAGACGCTCACCGAATCCCTGTTGGTCGCACTGGCCGGCGGGTTGGCGGGCCTCGGTCTGGGATGGTGGGGATTGCAGGCGCTCACCTATCTCGGTGTGGACCAGTTGCCGCGCGGTACGGAGGTGTCTCTTGACGGACGAGTGATGGCGTACACGTTCGGCCTGGTGACGCTCGTCGCCACCGCCGTGGGCGCGTGGCCCGCCCTGGCGCTGCGGCGCGTGAACATCGGCCAGGCGATCCGCGAAGAGGGCCGTTCAGGCACGCCGACGCGGCGCGTACGCCTGCTGCGGCGGGCGCTCGTCAGCAGTCAGGTGGCTTTTGCCGTCGTGTTGCTGATGGGGGCGGGCCTGCTCGTGGCCAGCTTTGACCGCCTGCTCTCCGTGGAGCTCGGGTTCGAGCCGGCGCGTGTGCTCACGGGAGCCGTCGCGCTGCCCGCGTCGCGGTACGCGGAACCCGATGATCTGCGCGCGGCCGTTCAGCGGCTCACCGACGCCGTACGCCAGCAACCGGACGTGCGGGCGGCCGGCCTGACCACGTCGATCCCCTTCGGCGGCAACTACAGCGACAGCGTGATCTTCGCTGAGGGCTACCAACTGGCGCCCGGCGAGTCGGTGATCTCCCCGAGCCAGATCATCGTCACCCCCGGCTATCTCGACGCGATGGGCGCCAGGTTGCTCCAGGGGCGTCTCATCGACGAACGGGACGGCGTGGGGGCGCCGCGGGCGATCGTGGTGGACGACCAGCTGGCTCGGCGCTTCTGGCCGGATCAGGATCCGATCGGCCGTCGCATGTACTTTCCGCAAAGCGTGGACGACCTGACGGCGCCGCCCGAGGACGACTCGCAGTGGATCACGGTGGTGGGAGTCGTCAGGGCGATGCGCCTCCAGGGCATGGACGGCAGCGGCGACTCGGGCCGCTTCGGCATGTACTTCCTGCCGTACCCCCAATTTCCCGCACGCACGCTGACATTCGCCGTCTCCACGGAAGGCGAGCCGCTACTGGCCGCGCGAGGTCTGCGAGCCGCCGTCGCGTCCGTGGATCCCGAGTTGGTGGTCTATGCGGCGCGCTCGATGGATGAGCGTGTCGACCAGGCGCTCGTCGATCGGCGGACGCCGATGCTGCTCGCGGCGGGCTTCGCCGCGGTCGCGCTCTTCCTCTCAGCCCTCGGGATCTACGGCGTGCTCGCGTACCAGGTGCGGCAACGCACGCGCGAGATCGGCATCCGCATGGCGCTCGGCGCGGAGCGGGCGTCCATCTTCCGCATGGTGGCCGCGGAGGGCGGAGTGATCGTGGGTGCCGGCCTGGCCGCCGGCCTCGGCGTGACGCTGTTCCTGCGCGCGGCCATCGAGTCGCAGCTCTTTGAGGTACGGTTCCTCGACCCGGCCGTGTTTGGTGGCGTCGCCGGCCTGTTGATCACCGTCGCGATCGCGGCGTGCGTGCTTCCCGCGCGCCGCGCGGCGAGCACAAACCCGGTGACCGCGCTGAATCTGTAGGCGCGCCACTGACGCGGCGCGTGGCAAGCGCCGCTCGCGCCAGTTGTGGGATTCGCGCCGCACGGGGGGTGGGGGAGTGCCCGCGAACGCCGAGGGCCGCAGCCGCGGCGCGACTCCCACGTGCCGGTGCCAGGTGTGTCCCGCCGACCGCCGAGTCGGGAGGGCCTGCCGCGGGGGCCTATCTGAGAAGGCCTGCGAGTGCTGACGTCGCCTCGTCCAGGCGCGGGGGACGCTGCCGGTGGAACCCCGCGCGGTCCTGGTACGCCTTTGCCAGCGCAAGCAGGCCGGCTTCCGCGAACGGCCTCGCGAAGAACGTGGCGTTGGTCGGCGTTCCTGTGTCCGCGAAGCCGTTCGGGACGTTGATCGCCGGGTAACACGCCAGGTTCGCCATTGCGGAGTGTCGTTGTGTCGGCGTCTGCGGCTGCTGCGGTGGCCGCGGTGGCGGCGCTTCGCCCTCCGGTCGCGGCGGGGCGCCGACGCCCGTGTTGTTCGAGGCGACGACCCAGACGTCGAGGCCTTCGGTGGCCTTTGCCAGCTCCATCATCATCATCATCCGGATGCGCTGAGCGCGCAGGTACTCGACCGCCGGAATCAGGCGGGCCGCGTGGCGCCGGCCCCCCCGCGCATCGTCCATGCGCCCGCTACGCGCGTGCTCGTCGAAGAACACCGCCATCTCCACGTTGATGGCGCTGGTGTTGGTCGAGACCTCGGGGATCGTCATCGGCACGAACTCGGCGACGCCGAGCGCGCGCAGCGTGTCGAGCGTGGCGGCGGCGTTCGCCTGCGCCGACGCGTTCGTGAGCCCGTCGAACGATTCCTTGATGTAGCCGACGCGCAGCCGGCGGATGTCGAGTTCGGCGTCCCAGTGAAACGGCACGTCCGACACGCTCATGTCGCGGCCGTCCGGCTTCGCGACCGCCTGCATCACCAGTGCGCAGTCCTCCGCGTACCGGCACATCGGCCCCAGGCGGTCCATCGTCCACGACAGGGCCATCACGCCGTAGCGGCTGATGCGGCCGAAGGTGGGGCGCAGCCCCGAGATGCCGCACCGCGCAGAGGGGCTGAGGATCGATCCGCTCGTCTCGGTGCCGATCGCGAAGCCGACGCATCCGGCTGCGGTCGCCGATCCGGGGCCCGCCGATGATCCGCTCGACCCGTGCGCGGGGTCCCAGGGGCTCTTGGTTTGCCCACCGAACCAGTTGTCGCCGGCCGCCAACTCGCCGGTCGTGAGCTTGGCGATGAGCACGGCGCCGGCCTCACGCAGCATCTCGATGATCGATGCGTCGTAGTCGAACGACTGCTCCTTGAAGGCCGACGACCCCCACGTCGTCTTGTGGCCCTTCACGGAGATGATGTCCTTGGCGCCCCACGGAATGCCGTGCAGCGGACCGCGGTATCGTCCCGCGGCGATCTCGGCATCCGCCTGCCGGGCCTCCTCCCGCCCGTGCTCGTCGAGGAAGGTCACGACGTTGTTCAGCACAGGGTTATAGCGGTGCAGGCGCGCCAGGTACATCTCCGTAAGCTCGAGCGAGGTCACTTGCCGCGTGCGCACGAGTTCAGCCAGTTCCCGCACCGGCCAGAACGCGGCGTCCTCGAGGTTGGCGGGACGCTGGACGGCGGCGGGCGCGCTCACCCGGAAGGGGCGCGGCGTCCGATCGACCTCGATGCCGGGCACCACGGCGCTGAAGTGGAAGGGGGGCGAGACGTCGTTCGGGATCTCGATGGCGCGCAGTTCCTCGAACTGCGTGAGGTTACGGTTGGCGGACTCGAGGAGATCCTTCGCCTCGTCCTCCGTCGCCTCGATGCCCGACAGCTTCAACGCGTCGGTCACCATCGCCAGGGTGAGGGTCTGCGCCCCGGCATCCTGCATCCGGGCCCAGAGGATGCCGGGCGCCAGCGTGGAGGCGAGGCCGAGGCCGGCACAGTGGGTCATGAACCGGCGGCGCGTCTCGTCAAGTCTCTGCATCGGGCCTCCCTGCGGCTGATGGCCGACAGTATCGCAGAAGACGGGGCGTGGAGGCACCCCAGTCCCCGATCCCCGATCCCTGAGCCCCGATCCCCGGTGTGATACGTTTTCGGTGACGTGTCTCTGCAGCATTCCACGCCCGTCCCGTCACCCGTCCCCGACTCGGGCCTCGAGGAGGCCTCGCGCCTGGCGGCGGCCCTCGACCGCGAACTGCACCGGGTCATCGTCGGTCAGCAGGCCGTGATCGATCAGATCCTCATCGCGTTTCTGGCCGGGGGGCACTGCCTGGTGCGCGGCGTGCCGGGGCTCGCCAAGACGCTCATCATCAAGACGCTGGCGCAGGCGGTGCACCTGCAGTTCAGCCGGATCCAGTTCACGCCGGACCTGATGCCCGCCGACATCATCGGGACCGAGGTGATCGAGGAAGACCGCGCCACCGGCACGCGGAGCGTCCGCTTCATCCGCGGACCGCTCTTCGCCAACATCATCCTCGCGGACGAGATCAACCGCACCCCGCCCAAGACGCAGGCCGCGCTGCTCGAGGCGATGCAGGAGTACCAGGTCACGGTAGGCGGCGTGCGCTACGCGCTCGAGCGGCCGCTGTTCGTGCTTGCCACGCAGAATCCCATCGAGCAGGAAGGCACCTACCCGCTCCCGGAGGCGCAGCTCGACCGCTTCATGCTGAACGTCGTGATCGACTACCCGTCCGCCGACGAGGAGCGGGCGATTCTGGCGGCCACGACCACGAATGCGTCGCCGGAGGCGGCGGCGGTAGCGACGGCGGAGGAGATCGAGCGGGCACGGATGCTCGTCCGCGAGGTACCGGCCGCCGCCAACGCGATCGACTACGCGGCGCGGCTCGTCCGTGCCTCGCGGCCGCAGGCCGTGGACGGCGAGCCGGTCCCCGAGTTCGTGCGCCAGTGGGTCCGGTGGGGCGCGGGGCCGCGAGCGGGCCAGGCACTGCTTCTCGCCGCCAAGGCGCGCGCCGTTCTGCAAGGGCGCCCGGCCGTCTCGCTCGACGACGTCCGCCACGTGGCGCCACCGGTGCTGCGCCACCGCGTGCTCATCAACTTCCAGGCCGAGGCCGACGGGATCGATGCCGAGACCGTGGTACGGCGGCTCATCGAGGCCGTGCCGGCCCACGGCTGACGCGATCCCGATGACCCGCCAGCACGTCGTGTCGCCGGCGGAGCTCACGTCGCTCAGCGACCTCGAACTCGTCGCGCGCACCACCGTCGAAGGCCTGCGCCAGGGCCTGCACCGCAGCCCCTTTCACGGCTACAGCGCCGAGTTTGCGCAGTATCGCCACTACCGGCCAGGCGACGACCTGAAGCACGTGGACTGGAAGCTGTTCGGACGCAGCGGCCGCCTCTACACCAGGCAGTTCCGCGAGACGACGAACCTGTCGGCGCTCTTCGTGCTCGACGCCAGTGCGTCGATGGCGTACCCGGAAGCCCCCGCCGGCGGCGCGCCGGTGGCCTCCAAGTTTCTCGTCGCGCGCGCGGCCACGGCCGCGCTTGCCGCGCTCGTGGTCGATCAGGGAGACACGGCCGGCATCGCCGCGGATGGTTCGGGCGGATTCACGTTTCTGCCGGCGCGCAGCGGCCGCCATCACCTGCACGCCATCCTCGCGGTGTTGGCGAGACTGTCGCCTGGCGGCGCGGCACCCGTCAGCGAGGTCGTTCGCAAGGGGGTTGCCCGCCTCGGCCGGCGAGGTCTTGTCGTGGTGCTGTCTGACTTCTACGACGAGCCCGCGTCCACCGACGAGGTGCGGCGCCTCGCGCGCATGGGGCACGAAGCGGTGGTCGTCCACGTGCTGTCGCCCGAAGAAATCGACTTGCCCGTCACGCGCGAGGTCGAGATCGAGGACATGGAGTCCGGCGAGACTCTGGTGGTCGACCCAGAGGATGTCCGCGCCCGATTTCGTGTGACGGTGTCCGAGTTCGAAAAGCGGGTGGAGCGGGCCGTGATTGCGGAGGGTCTCGACTACCTGCCACTGAGGTGCGATCGGCCGCTGTCGGACACGCTCCGCTCGTTTCTCCTTCGGCGGCGCGCGCGAGGGGCGGCCTGATGCCTGGCCTGGTCTGGGCGAACCCCGCGGCGCTGTGGGGCCTTGCGCTCCTGGCGATCCCCGTCCTGATCCACCTCCTGCTCAGGCCGGAGATCCTCAGGCTGCGGTTCCCCTCACTCCGATTTCTTCCGGCCAGCCGTCTCGCGTCCGTGCGCCGGCGACGGATCCACGACTGGCCGCTGCTCCTGGTACGCCTGGCGATCATCAACCTGGCGGTGCTCGCGCTCGCCGGACCGATCCTCGTCACCCCCTCACGGGAGCGCGCATGGGCGTCTCAGGTCGCCCGTGCCATCGTCGTCGACACGGAGTCGCACGGAGCGGACTCAGCGCCCGGACGTCTCCGCCGCGCGGCGATTGACGAGGCGCGCGACGGCGCCGCGGTGTCCACGGTGATCGAGGCCACCCGCGTGGCGGACGGTCTGGCCGAGGCCGCCGCCTGGCTCGACGCTGCCCCTCCGGGTGGGCGGGAGGTCGTGATGATCTCCGCGTTCCAGACAGGGACGGTGTCGGCTCGGGACCTCGACGTGATGTCGCCTGGCACCGGTCTGCGCGTCGTGGCGCTCCCGGTGGTCGAGCGGTCCCCGCTCGACGTGCGGCGGCTCTCGATCGACGGCGTGACGCCCATCGAGACGCGTCACACGCTGACGGTCGCGGACGGCCGCCCTTCGCTCTCGAGGGCGCTGGCGCGATCCGACATCGCGCCGCTCGTCACCATTGAGGCGACGGAGGCCGATTCTCAACTGCTCCAGGCCGCGGTCAACGCGGTGCTGGCCGACGGGTTGCTCGTGGAGGGCGATACGGTGCCCGTCGCGCTTACGTGGACCCAGGTCGGGGATTCCGGTGCGATCGACGTGACGGCCGTGCAGTCACCCTCGGTGCGGCTCGCCTTCGATCGCTTCGTCGAGACAGCGGGTGCGTTGCCGTCGTTGACGGAGCCCGGTGGAGTCCCACCCTGGGTGCCGATCTGGGCTGGCCGCCTGGTGGCTGCCGAGCAGCAGGGGCGCCTCGTCATCCTCGGCCGCGGCGCGCTCGATGTCGATGATGCCCTTCGGGTCGCGCGCGCCGCACTGCGGGCCACCCACACGCCGCCGCGGGTGGAAGCGGTCGAGCCGCGCATCATCCCGGCGGAGACGAGGGACGCCTGGGTGCGAGCCGCTGCGCCCGCGGATGCCGCCGCCGTCGCGCGCGCTGGCGAGACTGACGCGCGCGTGCTGTGGGCCGCGGTCCTCCTGCTCCTTGGACTCGAGCAGTGGATGCGGCGTGCACGCACTCCCGGCGTCGCCCCGGCAGAGTCCCGGACGGAGGCACGCGTTGCCTGACCATCTGTCTCGGTGGCCGACCCCCGAAGCGCGGCGAGTCTCGCGATGGCTGCGTGACGCCGGTGCGCGAGCCGGCCGGCGCCGCATTGCCCGCGTGGGCGTGATGGCGGCGGTGGCGGCGGTGGTGGTGGCCGGCCTCGCGCGACTCGTGGTCCTTCCGCTCCTGCCGTCACTCACGCTGGTGGTCCTGTCCGCGCTCGCTCCCGTGCTTTTCGCGGCATGGTGGGTGGCGCGCACGACGACGACGGTGGGTGTCGCGCGCGATGTGGAACGTCACCACCCGGGGTTCGACAACCTGCTGGTGACGGCCGCCGAACTCGGGGCCATGGCTGCACCTCGCAGCAAGCTCGCTGCCACCGTAGCAGGGGCCGCCCTCGAGCGCCTCAAGGACATCGACGCGCGGATGATCGATGACGGACGCCGACTGCTGCCGGTCTGCCTGCTGCTCGTCGCGTGTTCCGTGTCGGTCGCGCTGTGGCCCCGCGCTGACGAGGGGCTCCCACCGCGAGACGTTTCCGGCACGCCGGGCGTTGCGGGTGGTGGCCAGGGCCTGGACAACGTTCGCGTTGTGGTGACGCCGCCCGATTACCTCGGGCAGGCGCCGGCGTCGTTCGTCAACCCCGTCCGGCTGGAGGTGCCAGCCGGGAGCCGCGTGGAGATTGGTGTCGCATCCGGCGCCGCGCACCTGGACGTCGTGGCTCCGGAGGCCGCGCCCACCCCGTTGGCCGGGACTGCGGCGGCGCGAACTGCCGTGCTGACCGCCTCGGTCTCAACGGTGTGGACCCTGCGCGCGCTTGGGGACGATGGCGCCGTGGTTGATGAGCGTCTGCTGCCAGTGGCGGTCGTCGAAGATCGAGCGCCGACCGTGCGGATCGCGGCGCCGGGCCGCGATCAGGTGTTCTCCGACGCTGCTCAGCGGGTGGCCATCGGGATCGAGGCCGTGGACGATCACGGCCTGGGCCGGCTCGTGCTCAGGTACACGAGGGTCACGGGCTCGGGCGAGACGTTCACGTTCACCGAAGGCGAGATGCCGGTGCGCATCGACCGGCGATCGACGCGCGACTGGCGGGGGACGGTCGAGATCGATCTTGGAGCCCTCGGTCTCGAGATGGGGGACACGCTCGTCTACCGCGCGGCCGCCCGCGACCGTCGCCCCGGCGCGGTGGATGCGTTGTCCGACTCCTTCCTGGTCGAGATCGGCGGCATGGCGGGCGCGGCGTCCGGCGGCTTCACCCTGCCGGAGGACGAACATCGTCACGCCATCAGCCAGCAGATGGTCATCGTGAAAACGGAATCCCTTCATGCGGCGCGCGCGAAGATGACGCCCGACGCCGTGCTCGAGGAGTCGCATCACCTCGCAGCCGAGCAACGCATGGTGCGGGCCGAGTTCGTGTTCATGACCGGCGGCCACGTGCACGACGAAGTGGAGGAGGCCGAGGCCTCGCACGAGATCGCCGAGGGCCGCTTCGAGAACGAAGCGATGGTGGAGATGCTTGCCGCGACCTCGCACATGTCGCGCGCCGAGCGGCTCCTCATCGACGGC
This sequence comes from uncultured Bifidobacteriaceae bacterium, assembly GCA_964574545.1. Lineage (GTDB taxonomy): Bacteria > Acidobacteriota > Vicinamibacteria > Vicinamibacterales > UBA2999 > JAUXWO01. The sequence continues at coordinate 28,193 of CAZNOC010000012.1, forward strand.
AACACGGCGGAGGCGCTCGTCGCCGAGCGCCTGGCGCTCAAGGCCCTGCAGGCGGCGTTCGACCGGCGCCGCTACTTCCTGCGCACGACGCCGGAGCGCTCGCGCATCGATCTCGATCGGCGGCTGTCGGGATCGCTCGAGGACGCACGTCCGTGGGTGCGGGAGGCGGAGGCGGCGGCGGGGGAGGCGGATGGGCTGGCGGCGCTCGAGGACGCGCTTCGACTCGTGGACCTCGCGGCCGCGACTCCGGCGATGCCGCTGGCGGATGTGGCGCGTGCGCTGGTGACGATCGATGCGGCCGCCGCCGACGTGCAGGAGGCCGTGGCCAGGATCGGGGCGGTCGAAGACGACGAAGCCCGCGGCGAGGCGCTGCGGCAAGCCGCCGCGCTCTTGCGCGCTCGTGCCGCGACCTGGCTCGCGCCGGCATCAGGGCTTCCCGTGGAAGGGGATTCCCTGCGCGGGCGGCTGCGAGGGTGGGCGGCGGGAGGCCTCCGGTGACCCTGGCGCGGGCGCTGCGCATCCTTGCCTGGCTGATCGCGATAGCCGCGTTTGTCGATCCTGTCATCACGGCCAAGCGCGACGTGCAGGTCCCGATCAGCGTGGTCACCGTGCGAACCGCGTCCCTTGACTTGCCGATGGCGGACGGCGTCACCCGGCGGGCCACGCTCGACCGAGCGGTGGAGGGGCTCGAGAGCCGGTTGGGGTCTGCGTACCGCGTGCTGTACCGGGAGCAGGCGCCCGACAGCGCCGATGGGTGCGCAGGCGCAGAGGCCTGCGTCTGGGTGGGAGACGACACCGCGGCTCCGGCGCACGCCTCCGTGTCGATGCCGCAGTTCGCGCTCATCGCGGCAGACCCGCTCTCGCCCAACGTCGCCGTCCGGAATGTCTCTGCGGCCCAGATACAGCACGCCGAGGCCTTCGGGCGAATGCGTGTGTCCCTGGAAGGCCACGGCGTTGCCGGCGCCCGCACCGATGTGCGCGTCCTCGACGACGGTCGAGAGCTCGGCGTCACGACGCACACGTGGCTCGCGGGTGAGACCGAGGCCGACGTGACGGTGGACTGGTGGCCTGTGCACGATGGCCTCCGTCGGATCACCGTCGAGGCCGTGCCACTTGATCCTGAAGTCAGCGACCTCGACAACCGCGTCTCCGTCGTCGTCCACGTCACGCGGGCGCAGTTGCCAGTCTTGATCTACGAACCGCGGCCCTCGTTCGCGACGACGTTCGTTCGTCGGGCGCTCGAGGCCGATTCCCGGCTCAGGGTGGACGCGCGGAGCCGCGTGTCACCTCGGACCTCGGTCACGACGCCGGCGGCGCCCGCCCTGACGGCTGCGTCCCTCGACGAGGTGGCGCTCGTCGTCGTGGGGGGGCTCGAAGCGCTCAGCAACGCCGAGGCCGGGCTGCTCAGACGCTATGTCGAACGCCGTGGGGGCGCGCTCCTGCTGCTGCCCGACAGGCTGCCGTCGGGCCCGGCCGCGCGACTCATGCCCAATCCCGTTGAGGAACGCCTTGTGGGGCAGCCAGAGGCGGCCGGCGTGTTGCGGGCCACCGAGTGGGCCGTGACGAGAGCGCCCGATCCCGTCGACCGTGTGCTGGCGTCCCTCGACTCCGGCGCCGCCGTCGTCGTCGAAAGCCGAGTGGGCCGCGGCCGCATTGTCGTGTCGGGCGCGATGGACGCCTGGCGGCATCGTGGCCTCGGCGATGGGTTTGAAGAGTTCTGGCGGGCGCTCGCCGCCGGTCTGGCGGCTGGAACCGGAGCCGCGCTCGACGTGCGGCCTCGCGCCACAGCAGTCGTGGCCGGCGAGGCGGTCGTCCTGGAAGTGGAGGACAGGAGCCTCCTCACGCCGGCTGATGCGTGGCCACCAGTCGAAGCCTGGCTCACGTGCCAGGACGAAGAGCAGACGCCGCTGACGGTCTGGCCGGCCGCGGCGCCCGGCACGTATCGGATCGACGCGAGTGCTGCCCGCGCGGGCGTCTGTGCCGTCGAGGTGGCGACCGCGGACGGCGGCGCCGTCGCTCCCGTCTCGTACGTCGATGTGGTCGAGACACGTGCGGAAGGGGCGGCGGGTCCTACCGGCTCGCTGACCCGCATTGCGCGCTCGCGTGCGGGTGCCGCCTTCGGGGTTGAACAGTTGGACCGCTTGGCCTCGGCCGTCGTCGAGGCCGCGCCTCGACGACGCGAGCCCTCCGAGGTTCATCCCTTCCGAACGGGGTGGTGGATCCTTGTGTTCGCCGGCGCGCTCGGCGGGGAGTGGTGGCTGCGCCGCCGGAACGGGCAGCGCTAGTCCCCTGGAAGCGCGATGTGGTGCAGAGGCCCCCGCGCGCCTGCCCTGTTTCTATGCCCTCGCGGCGGCCTGGTCGGATAGGATCGGTGGCGCGATGCACTGCAGGAGACGACCCGCATGAGACAGAACCGTCGCGACTTCGCGAAGACGCTGAGCCTGGGCGCCATTGGTTTCGGCCTTGCGCCGTCGTTCGTCTACGGCCACGGCCGTGCGGACGCGCAACCGGTCGTCAAGGATCCGCGCTACCGCAACTGGTCCGAAGATGCTCTGCGGGAAGCACGGCGGCTCGGCTGCACGTACGCAGACATCCGTTTCACGCTGAACCGATCGCACGGATTGGCCGTGCGGAACGGCCAGCTGACAACGAGCGGCAGCATCGGGTTTGGCCAGTTCGGCGACAACGAGACCTATGGTTTCGGCGTGCGCGTGATCCACTCGGGCGTCTGGGGATTCGCGAGCAGCCCCACGGTCACCCCGGAGGAGATCCGTCGTGTCGTGTCGGTAGCCGCGGACGTGGCCAGGGCCAGCGCCCTGGCGAAGAAGTTCGACGTGCGGCTCACGCCGGTGAAGGCATACGACACGTTCTGGGAGACGCCGATCGAACGTGACGCCTGGGAAGTGCCGCTCGAGGAGAAGCTGGCGCTGCTCGTGCGCACCACCGAGGCGATGCAGAAGAACCCGGACGTGCTGTTCGCGAACGCGGCGATGAACTTCAACTACGAATGGAAGTTCCTGGCGACCACGGAGGGTTCATTTATCGAACAGGTCAGTCACTACGCCTCGTGCAGCATGAGCGCCACGGCCCGCAAGGATGGCGTCGTCAAGAGCCGGACCTACAACCCCGGCACCGAGACCCGCGGTTGGGAGTTCGTCACGGGGGCCGACCTGCCTGGCCACGCCGAGCGTGTGGCCGCCGAGGCCGTGGAGCATGCGATGGCCAAGGCCGTGGGTTCCGGGCTGAAGGATCTGATCCTGATGCCTTCGCACTCGGCGTTGACGATCCACGAAATCATCGGCCACCCGACGGAACTCGATCGCATCGTCGGCTACGAGGCCAACTATGCGGGGACGAGCTTCATCACGTTGAAGGATGTCGGGAACCTGAAGTACGGCACACCGCTCATGAACGTCTACGCCGATCGGACGCATCCGGGCGGGGCGTCGACGGTCGGGTACGATGACGACGGTGTGGAAGCGCAGCGGTGGGACCTGGTGAAAGACGGGATCCTGGTGGGACTGCAGACGAATCGCGAGACCGCCCACTACATGGGCGAGGAGACGTCGCGCGGCTGCACGTTCGCCAACCACTGGCGCAACTACCCGTTCCTGCGGATGCCGAACGTCCAGATGGGGCCCGGCCCGGCGGGATCGCCGACCGTGGACCAGATGATCGCCGACGTCAAGGACGGCGTCCTCGTGGACGGCCAGGGCAGCTTCAGCATCGACCAGCAGCGCTACAACGGCCAGTTCGGCGGCGACGCGTTCTGGGAGATCAGGGACGGCAAGAAGACGCGGATGGTGACCGACTTCAGCTACAACGCCATCACGACGGACTTCTGGGCCAACCTCGATGCTGTCGGCCCGCCCGAGACCTGGGAACACCACGGGATGGGCGGCGACGCCAAGGGTCAGCCCGTGCAGTCGAACCGCCCCTCGCACGGATCGGCGCCGATGCTCGTCCGCAGGGTGATGGTAGGAACCGCGTTCTCGTAGAAGGTTCAGCCGTCGGCGGGTGGCGAGCCGAAAGCGGAAAGCCCAGAGCCGATCGCTGAGAGCCCGATAGCCGATAGCCGACAAGGATCAGACGATGAGTTATGCCCGCGACGATGTGAAGCAGATCACCGACAAGGTGATGAACATGTGCCAGGCCGATGCGGTCGAGGTGG
>CAZNOC010000012.1:32463-37007 GCA_964574545.1 uncultured Bifidobacteriaceae bacterium
AAGCAGATCACCGACAAGGTGATGAACATGTGCCAGGCCGATGCGGTCGAGGTGGCGTTCTCGGGTGGTGAGCGGTCGGCGACGCGCTTTGCCAACTCGAGCATCACCGCCAACCTGATCGAGAACGACCAGCAGGTGAACATCACGGTGTACTACGGGCAGAAGAGCGCCTCGGCGACGACGCACCAGTTCGATGATGCGTCGCTGAAGCGGACGATCGAGGCGGTGCAGGCCCTGGCGAAGCGGCGCCCGGACAATCCGGAGCTGATGCCTCCGGTCAAGCCGCCGCAGCAGTACGTCGAGGTCGAGGCGGCGTTGCCGTCAGCGGTCAACTTCGGCCCCGGTGAGCGCGCCGAGATGGTGCGGCAGAGCGTCGAGGTGTGCGAGAAGCTGGGCGTGCTTGGGGCCGGCTACATCCCGAAGTTCCACTGGACCGAGGCGCTCGCAAACTCCGAAGGGCTGTTCTCGTACTTCCGGTATGCCGATGCGAGCTTCATCCTGACGTGCCGGACGCCCGACCAGACCGGGTCGGGGTGGGCGGGCACGACCGGCGTCAAGGAAATCGGGAACATCGATGCTCGAGGGTTGAGCGAGGTGGCGGCAAGAAAGGCCCTTCAGTCGCGGAAGCCCCGCGCCGTGGAGCCGGGCCGCTACACCGTCGTCCTCGAGCCTCGGCCCGCGGCGCGGTTCCTGCAGTTGATGCTCGGATCGCTCGATGCGCGCGCCGCCGAGGAAGGCCGGAGCTTCATGAGCGGCAAGGAACGCGGCGAGACCAAGCTCGGCCAGAAGGTGTTCGGCGACAACGTCACGCTGCGGAGCCACATCGGCAACCCGATCCTTCGGCAGTCGCCAGTGGGGGAGAATGGCCTGGCGGCGCGCGATGTCACCTGGATCGAGAAGGGCGTCGTGCAGAATCTCTTCTACTCGCGCTACTGGGCCGAGCGGCAGAAGAAGGCCCCGACCGCGACCACGGCGAACATGAGCCTGGTCATGGACGGTGGCACGGCCACGGTCGAGGAGATGATCAAGACGACGAAGCGCGGGCTGCTGGTGTCGTTCTTCTGGTACATCCGCGGTGTCGATCCCATGACGCTGCTCTACACAGGCATGACGCGCGACGGGCTCTTCCTGATCGAGAACGGCGAGGTGGTCGGCCCGGTACAGAACTTCCGCTGGAATGATGGGCCGGCGGTGGGCTTCAACAACATCACGATGCTGGGCGCGCCGGTGCCGATGCATACCGGGGAAGCGTACGACAACCCCGGGACGGCCCTCGTGCCCCCGATGAAGATCGAGGACTTCACGATGACCTCGATCTCGCCCGCGGTGTAGGCAGACACGTACCAAACACGAAGGACACGAAGGCCACGAAGCTGGACATCACGTTTCCATGCCGGCGAGACACCAACGGCGTCGTTGAGCTGGCAACCTGGAGCTGACGAGTGACTGGTTTCGCCCCTATTCGGTGTTCTTCGTGGCCTTCGTGTCTTTCGTGTTTGTACGTATTCGGCGCGGCCGTGAGCCGCGGTGGGGTTTCTCATGAAGAGACGTGACTTCGTCAAGACGCTCAGCGCGACGGGCGTAGCGCTCTATGCGAGCGACCTGATGGGCGGGCTGATTGCGCAGTCGGCGCAGGGGCGAGTGCTCGAATCGGCTTACAAGGGGCTGTCCGACGTGGCGCTGACCGAGGCGAAGCGTCTCGGCTGCACGTACGCCGATATCCGCTTCACGCGTAACGTCAACGACAGCGTCGCCGTACGCGACAAGATCGTCGTGGACAGCGGCGGCTTCGGCGGTTCCGGGCTGAGGACGAGCGCCGGCTTCGGCGTGCGCGTGATTCACAGCGGCGTGTGGGGCTTCGCCAGCAGCCCGATCGCCACTGAGGAAGAGATCCGCCGGATTACCGCCCGGGCGGCCGAGGTGGCGCGCGCGAGCGCGGTGGCCAAGAAGTTCGACGTGCGCCTGTCGCCCGTCGAGGCCTACACGGACTACTGGTCGGTGCCGGTCCGGGTGAAGCCCGAGGACGTCTCGCTCGACGAGAAGATCCAGTTTCTGATGCAGATCACCGAGTCGGCGCTGAAGCAGCCGGACATCATTCGGGTCCAGGCGCAGATGGCGTTCGACCACGAGTGGAAGTATCTGGCCACCTCCGAGGGGTCGTACATCGAGCAGGAGATCTGGCGCACCGCGCCAGGCTTCACGGTCACCGCGCGGAAGGGCGGCAAGGTGAAGACGCGGACGTTCACCGTGGCGCCGAAGTCTGCCGGTTATGAGGTGGCGCTCGACGCGAAGATGCTCGAGAACGTCGAGCGGATCTGCGCCGAGGCCGCCGAGCACTGCACGGCGCCGCCAGCCGGTGCGGGGCTCAAGGACCTGATCATGACCCCGGCGCACGCGATGCTCACGATCCACGAAATCATCGCGCACCCGACGGAACTCGACCGCGTCGTCGGCTTCGAGGCCAACTACGCGGGCACGAGCTTCATCAAGCTGGAGGACGTCGGCAAGGCCGTCATCGGCTCGAAGCACCTCAACGTCACCTGCGACCGGACGCTGCCTGGCGGCATGTGCACCACCGGATATGACGACGACGGCGTGAAGTCGCAGGAGTGGCCGATCATCCGCGAGGGGCGGCTGATCGATCTGCAGACCAACCGGGAGACGGCGCACTTCATGAACCAGGACTTCTCGCGCGGGTGCACGTTCGCCACCTCGTGGCGGAACTTCCCGTTCCTGCGGATGCCGAACCTGCACGTGGACGCCGGCCCGGCCGGCTCGCCGACGCCGGAAGAGATCATCGCCGACACGAAGGACGGCATCCTGATCGACGGCCGGGGCAGCTACTCGATCGACCAGCAGCGCTACAACGGCCAGTTCGGCGGAGACGCGTTCTGGGAGATCAAGGACGGCAAGAAGACGCGCATGCTGAGCGACGTGACCTACAACGCCATCACGACGGATTTCTGGAACAACCTCGACGCCGTGTCGGGGAAGGAGTCGTGGGAGATGTTCGGCACGACGGGCGACGCCAAGGGCCAGCCGGTGCAGATCAACCACCCGTCGCACGGCTCGCCCTGGATGCGCATCCGCCGCATCATGGTCGGGGCGGCCTACTCGTAGGCGTGACGGACAAACACGAAGGGCGCGAAGGCCACGAGGACGCACGAGGAACGTGGTTCACAGATCCGTTGGCGACCACCGGATCGATTGATGATCGTCGTGCGTCCTTCGTCTCTTCGTGACCTTCGTGTGTGTACGTGAGCTGATAGCCGGGAGCCTGTAGCTGATTGCTGACCGCCGAATGACGATGGCGTACCGTCGCACGCAGGTGAGCCGTCTCGCACTGGGCGTGGCCGCCATTCAGGCGCTGGGGGTGGTCGCGATGCTGGCGTCGCCGGCCGTGCCCTGGGTTCCGGCCGTCATCCTCACGGCGGCGCTGCCCGTGCCGCTCATCTTCTCGCGCCTGACGACCGAAGTGGACGGAGGCGAGCTGCGCTTCTGGTTCGGCGGCGGCTTCTGGCGAAGGCGTATTCCGCTGGCGGCGATCGCATCAGTGGAACCGGTGCAGAACTCCTGGTGGTGGGGCTGGGGCATCCGCAACACCCCGGAGGGCTGGCTCTACAACGTCGCGGGCATCGACGCCATCCGCGTGACGCAGCGGAACGGCATCACGCTTCGAATCGGCACCGACGAACCCCGCGAACTGGCCCGCGCCGTCGAGAAGGCTGTTACGTACAAACACGAAGATCACGAAGGCCACGAAGACGCACGATAGACGTACTTCAGGGATCCGGTAGCGGTCACCGATCCGTTGAAGAAGATGTGTTTCGTGCCTCCTTCGTTTCTTCGTGACCTTCGTGTTTGTACGTAGTCACGCCGTCATGGCGTAGACGACGATATTGACGGCGAAGGTGGTGTTGTCGTCGCGGCGGAAGCGTTTGTTGCGCCAGTCGTAGTCCCACTCGCAGCCGTAGTCCTTGTTCGAGTAGAGCACGCCGATCCGGCCGCGGTGCTCCACGGCCTTCAGGTACTCGTGCACCATGTCGTCTCCCCAGCCGTTCAGCTCGTGCACGGTCTGCGGGGGGCCGTCGGGGAATTCGAAGAACGTGCGATAGAGCGCGTGCGTGTTCGGCAGCTTGTCGAGCGTACCCGGCTCCGGAAAGATCGCGTGCATTTCCTGCTCGAACGAGACCGCGTAGAGGCCGGCGACGTCGTGGTTGCAGTCGTCCGAGAAGAGCAGCCCGCCCTGCTCGACGTAGCGCCGGAGGCCCTCGCGCTCCCGGCTCGAGAAGCGCACGAGCTTGTGGCCCGTCATGAACAGGAACGGGAACCCCCCGAGTTCCGTCGAATCGGCCGTGATGACGATCTCCTCCGGATAGACGGGGATGTTCGTGTACTCGACGACGGAGTTGAGGACGTTCGCGGCGACCTTGGGGTTGTATTCCCAGTCACCCGAGTCGTACCTCAGCCGTGCGAACACGAACTCATGCGCGCGCGGACGGCCCGTAGCGGTCTGCATGACAATAGATCGTATACGAATCTGG
>CAZNOC010000013.1:0-36827 GCA_964574545.1 uncultured Bifidobacteriaceae bacterium
GGCAGGCCGATCGACGCCAGCATGATGATGACGAAGGCCGCCGTCAGGCGCGGCATGACGGCCTTCAGCCCCCCGAACTCGCTGATGAGGCGCGTGTGCCGGCGGTCCGACAGCATGCCGACGAGCGCGAAGAGCCCGCCGGTCGCCACGCCGTGCGCGAGCATCTGGAACACGGCGCCCTGCACACCCTGCACGTTCATCGCGGCGATGCCGAGGACGATGAAGCCCATGTGGCTCACCGACGAGTAGGCGACCAGCTTCTTCATGTCCGGCTGCACCATCGCGACGAGCGCCCCGTAGACGATCGCGATGACGGCCAGCACGGCGAGGAGCGGCGCGAAGTAGAGCGCCGCCTCGGGAAACAGCGGGAACGCGAACCGCACGAACCCGTAGGTGCCCATCTTCAGGAGCACGCCCGCCAGGATCACCGAACCGGGCGTCGGCGCCTCGACGTGCGCGTCGGGCAGCCACGTGTGAAACGGGAACAGCGGGACCTTGATCGCGAACGCCAGCGCGAACGCCAGGAAGAACCAGTACTGCAGGTGCGCGGGCACGTCCAGCGCGTAGAGCTTCACCAGGTCGAACGTGTACTCGCCCGTCACCGAATGGTGCAGCCACGACAGGCCGATGATGGCGACGAGCATCAGCACGCTGCCTGCCATCGTGTACAGCATGAACTTGATGGCCGCGTAGATGCGCCGGTCGTAGCCCCACACCCCGATGAGGAAGTACATCGGGATGAGCATGAAGTCCCAGAACACGTAGAACAGGAAGACGTCCAGCGACGCGAAGACGCCGATCATCGCGGCCTCGAGCGCCAGCATGAACGCGACGAACTCCTTCACCTTCTTGTGCACCGACTCCCACGCCGTCAGCAGCGCGATGGGCGTCAGAAACCCCGTCAGCACGATCAGCAGCAGGCTGATGCCATCGATCCCGAGGTAGTAGTCGATGCCGAAGGCGGGAATCCAGGCGTGACGCTCGACGAACTGGAACTCGGGGGCCGAGGCCGACGGGTCGAAGCCCGCCCACAGACCCAGCGTCAGCACGAACACCAGCAGAGAGGCGCCGAGGCCCGCGCCGCGCACGAGTCCGTCGCGCGCGCCGTCGCGGTTATCCACGACGAGCAGCAGGCCGGCCGCGATGAGCGGCAGCACAATCAGGAGCGAGAGCAGCGGCAGGCCAGTCACGGCGTCCTTTATCTCCAGAGGAAGTAGCCGAGGATCACCACGGCGCCGAGGAACGTGGAGGCGGCGTAGCTGCGCACCGACCCGGTCTGCAGGAGCCGCAACACCGCGCTCAGTCCGCCCACCGCCTGCCCGGCACCGTTGACGGCGCCGTCCACGACCTTCACATCCATCCCGCGCCACAGTCCGCCCTGCGACAGCCGGTGGATCGGGTGGACGACGGCCGCGTCATAGAACTCGTCCACGTAATACTTGTTGAGCAGCAGCCGGTGCAGGCCCGGGAACCGCGCGGCCGCCCGCTCGGCGATCTCGGGGCGGCGCACCCACACGCCGAAGGCCAGCGAGATTCCGGCCAACGCCACGAGCACGGAGATGGCCATCAGGAGGCGTTCGAGGGCGATCTTCGCCGTCTCGTCGGTGGCGGCGGCCGCCACGGCGTGGGCGCCGGGCGCCACGAACGACGGGTGCAGCCACTCGCCGAACTGGTTGTGTCCGCCAAGCGCGTGCGGCACGCCGAGGAACCCGACCGCCGCCGACCCGATCGCCAGAATCACGAGCGCCGTGGCCATGGCGGGCGGCGCGTCGTGGACGCCGGCGTGCACGGCATGCCCGGCCTCGTGGTGCCCATGGGCGGCGTCGTGGCCGTACGCGGCGTGTCCGCCGCGGTACTCGCCATGAAACGTCAGGAACACGAGGCGGAACATGTAGGTGGCGGTCAGCAGCGACGTGATGAGGCCCACGACCCACAACCACTGGTAGCCGTTGTAGAACGTGTAGAAGAGGATCTCGTCCTTCGAGAAGAATCCGGCCAGCGGCGGAACGCCGGCGATGGCGATCGACCCGACGAGGAACGTCCAGTAGGTGACCGGCAGCTTCGTCCTGAGCCCGCCCATGCGGCGGATGTCCTGTTCGTGATGCAGCGCGTGGATCACCGCGCCGGACCCGAGGAAGAGCAGCGCCTTGAAGAAGGCATGCGTGAACAGGTGGAAGATCCCCGCCCCGAACGCGCCGACGCCCATGGCCAGGAACATGTAGCCGAGCTGCGACACGGTCGAGTACGCCAGCACCCGCTTGATGTCGTTCTGGACGATCGCGATCGTGCCCGCGAAGATCGCGGTCAGCGTGCCGACCACGGCCACGATGGTGAGGGTGATCGGCGCCGCCTCGAACAGCACGGCGTTGCGTCCGATCATGTAGACGCCCGCCGTCACCATCGTCGCCGCGTGGATGAGGGCGGACACCGGCGTCGGGCCCTCCATCGCGTCCGGGAGCCAGGTGTAGAGCGGAATCTGGGCCGACTTGCCCGTGGCGCCGATGAACAGCAGCAGCGTGATCAGCGAGAGCGTGCCGAAGGTCACCTCGGCCGGCAGCGCCGCCACCTGGCTCGCGATCTGCTGGAAGTCCAGCGTCCCGAACGTGACGAGCGCCAGCAGCGTCCCCAGGATGAACGCGTAGTCGCCCACGCGGTTGACGATGAACGCCTTCTTGCTCGCGTCGCCGGCGGACTTCTTCGTGTAGTAGTGCCCGATCAGCAGGTACGAGCAGAGGCCCACGCCCTCCCAGCCCACGAACATCACGAGGAAGTTGGAGCCGAGGACCAGCAGCAGCATGAAGAAGACGAACAGGTTCAGGTACGAGAAGTACCGGGCGAACTCGCTGTCGGCCTCCTCGTGCATGTAGGCGGTCGAGTAGATGTGGATCAGCGACCCGATCCCGGTGATGACGAGGATCATCACGGCCGACAGCGGATCCAGCCGGAACGCCAGGTCCAGCACGAGATCGCCCGAAGCGATCCACGTGAAGAGCGTCTGCGACACGGCGCGCTCACCGGCCGGCAGCGCGGCCAGGGCCCACACCTGCTGCACGGAGACGAGGAACGCGGCGACCATCACCGCCGACGCCAGCCCGCCGGACACGGCCTTCGGAAGCCGGCGCCCGACCGACGCGTTGACGAGGAATCCGGCGAACGGGAGCAGGGGAATCAGGGACAGCACAACGTCACCACTTGAGGGTCGTGAACGCTTCGGGGTTGAGCGACTCGCGGGCGCGGAAGAGCGCGATGACCAGACCGAGGCCGACGGCGGCTTCGGCGGCGGCCACGGTCATCACGAAGAACGTGATGATCTGCCCGTCCACGACGCCCTGCTGACGGCCGAACGCCACGAAGGTGAGGTTCACCGCGTTGAGCATGATCTCGATCGACAGCAGCAGCGTGATGATGTTGCGCCGCAGGAAGACGCCGGCGGTGCCGATGGCGAACAACGCCCCTGACAGCACCAGATAGTAACTGAGCGGAATCATCCGCCTACTCCTCCCGCCGCCTGGCGAGGACGACCGCCCCGACCATTGCCGCGAGGATCAGGATCGAGGTCACCTCGAACGCGAACATGTAGTCGGTGAACAGGACGCGGCCCACCTCGCGCACGCTCTCGATGGCCGGCATCGTCTCGCCCACGCCGGCGCCGAGGCCGACCGTGCGCGTCAGCGCCCAGAGAATCTGACCGCCGAAGAGCACCGCCAGCAGGGCGCCGAGACGCATCGGACCCGGCCGGTAGTGGGGGTGCGTGCGGTCCCAGGCGCTGCCATCTTCGCGGGGGACGTTCAGCAGCATCACCACGAACAGGAACAGCACCATGATGGCGCCGGCGTAGATGATGATCTGCACGACGGCCACGAACGGCGACTCGAGCAGCACGTAGAGGCCCGACAGCCCGAAGAACGCCAGGATCAGCGACACGACGCTGTAGACGGGATTCCGCTGCCCCACCACCGCCAGCGCGCCGCCAAGCGTGAGCGCCGCGAAGAAGTAGAAGAGGAGTTGCTCAGAGGTCAAAGTAGATCACCCCCGCTGCCGTCAGCAGCAGATTCACCGTGGCCACCGGCAGCAGCACCTTCCAGCCGAACGACATGAGCTGGTCGTACCGGAAGCGCGGCAGGGTCCAGCGCAGCCACAGGTAGATGAAGAGCAGCGCCGACAGCTTGACGAGGAACCAGATCCAGCCGAGCGACTCCGGGAGCCACGGCCCGTGCCAGCCGCCGAGGAACAGGTTCACGACCACGGCGGACACCGTGACCATGTTGATGTACTCCGCCATGAAGAACATGGCGAAGCGCATGCTGCTGTACTCCGTGTGGTACCCGGCCACCAGCTCCTGCTCGGCCTCGGGGAAGTCGAACGGCGCGCGGTTGGTCTCGGCGATGCCGGCGATCCAGAACACCAGGAAGCCGACGGGCTGCACGAAGATGTACCACTGGGGAAGGAACCCGAACCAGACGCCCGACTGGTTCGCCACGATCTCCTGCAGCGAGAGCGACCCGGCCATCAACACGACCGTGGCCAGCGACATGCCGAAGGCCAGCTCGTAGCTCACCATCTGCGCCGCGCTCCGCAGGCCCCCGAGCATCGAATACTTGCTGTTGCTCGCCCAGCCGGCCAGGATGATGCCGTAGACGCCCATCGAGGCCACCGCGAAGATCACCAGCACGGCCACATTGACGTCGGCGATCTGCAGCGGCAGCGGCTCGTCCAGCAGGCCGAAGAATGTCGTCGCGGCCCCGAACGGGACCGGTGCGAAGGCGACAAACGCCGCGGCCACCGAGATGATGGGCGCGAGGCTGAAGAGCAGCCAGTCGGCCGCCTTGGGCCGCAGCTCCTCCTTGAAGAAGAGCTTGACGATGTCGGCGATCGGCTGCAGCAGGCCGCGTGGCCCCACCAGGTACGGCCCGAGCCGCTGCTGCATGCCGGCCGCCACCTTGCGCTCGGCGTACACCATCACGGCCGCGGAGATCTGCAGCGCGAAGAACACCACGAGCACGAGCACGGCGTAGGCGAGAATCTGGGCATCCAGCATCGACGTTGGTCCTTGGTCCGGTCCCCGGCGCCCTAGTGGTCCGCACCCACGGGCTGCCGCGCGCGGTAGTCGGCGGGCGGCTTCTGCTCGCCACGCACGTAGGCTTCGAACTCCGCGCGGAAGTGCTTGATGGTCGTCAGCACGGGCGTTGCGGCGGCGTCACCGAACGCGCAGAGCGTCTTGCCGTTGATCTGATTGGCCACGCTCTGCAGGAGCGCGATGTCCTTCTCCTGGCCTTCACCCTTCAGCAGCCGCTGCAGGAGCTTCCAGAGCCAGTCGGTGCCTTCGCGGCACGGCGTGCACTTGCCGCACGACTCGTGGCGGTAGAAGTGCAGCAGGTTGTCGGCGAGCCAGACCATGTCGGTCGTGTCGTCCAGCACCATGATGGCCGCGGAGCCCAGCAGGGATCCGGCCCTGGCCACATCGTCGAAGCTCGCCTGGACGTCGATCTGGTCCGGCAGCAGGAGCGGCACCGAGGATCCACCCGGGATCACGGCCTTCAGGGTGTGGCCGTCGCGCATGCCCCCGGCGTAGTCGAAGATGAGCTCACGCAGCGTGACGGTCATCGGCGCCTCGAAGACGCCCGGACGCTTCACGTGGCCGCTCACGCAGAACAGCTTGGGGCCGCCGTTCTTCTCGGGACCGAGCGCCGCGAACCAGTCGGCGCCGCGCGTCATCACGATCGGAACGTTGCAGAGCGTCTCGACGTTGTTGACCGCCGTCGGGCAGCCCCACGCGCCGTGCGACGCGGGAAAGGGTGGCTTGAAGCGCGGCTGCGCGCGCTTGCCCTCGAGCGACTCGAGGAGCGCCGTCTCCTCGCCGGCTTCGTACGCGCCGGCGCCGCGGTGGAGGTAGACCTCGCAGTCGAAGCCGGTCCCGAGGATGTTCTTCCCGAGCAGCCCCGCCTGCCGCGCCTCTTCGATGGCGCGCTCCATCGCGGGGAACAAGTGGTAGAACTCGCCCCGGATATAGATGTAGGCGGCCTTCGCCCCGATGGCGTAGCACCCGATCAGGCACCCCTCGACCAGCAGGTGGGGGTTGCGCTCCATCAGCAGGTGATCCTTGAAGGTCCCCGGCTCGCTCTCGTCGGCGTTGCAGACGATGTACCTGGGCTTCGAGGACTTCTTGTCCACGAACTGCCACTTGAGCCCGGTCGGGAAGCCGGCGCCGCCGCGGCCGCGCAGTCCGGACTGCTTGACCTGCTCGACGACCTGGTCGGGCGTCAGCGCAAGCGCCTTCTTCAGCCCCTCGTACCCCTGTTGGTGCTCCCGGTAGTGGTCGAGCGTGAAGCCATTCGGAGTGAACGCGTACTTCGTGAGGATCGGCTCGTAGTCGGGCGCCGCCTTCGCGCGCGCCGGCGTCGTGGACCGGCCTTTCCAGGCCGCTTCCGGCTGCCGCTCGAGGTCGAGGTGGCACCCCGAGAGCGCACGCACGCCGTCGGTCCTGATCTTCGCCACGAGACCGGCGGCCTGCCCCGGGTGGAGCGCCTCGTGCCAGTGCTCGTTGTTCACCATCATCACGGGGGCCCGGTCGCACGCCCCGAGGCACTCCATCCTCTGCACGGTGAACATGCCGGTGGGATCGGTCTCTCCCGGCCTGATCTGGAGCAGGTCGCACAGCTCCTCGACGACCCGCTCGGCGCCGGCCAGCGCGCACGACAGCGTGGTGCAGACCTGGAGGACGTACGTGCCCACAGGCGCGCGGTGAAACATCACATAGTACGAGACGACGTCCTCGACATCGGCCGTCGTGCAGCCAATCACCTCGGCGACATGGCGAGCCACGTTGGCCGAGATGTAGCCCTGCTGCTCCTGCCCGAGGTAGAGCGCGTGCAGCACGGCCGACTTCCGGTGCTCGGGAGCGTAGTGCGCCGCGAACGCCTCGAACCGCGCGCGGGCCTCTGGCGTGAACTGGAACTCGGGGCCTTCGGGCAGCGTCTTGCGCTCGGATCGGTGCCACCGCTCCGTGCCGTACGGCATGACCGGGTGAAAGCTCATCGATCCACGTCTCCCATCACGACGTCCAGCGACCCGATGACCGCGATGACGTCCGCAATCATGCCGCCGACGATGAACTTGTGCAGGGCCTGGCAGGCCATCAGCCCGGGCGACCGCATGTGCACGCGCCAGGGGCGGTTGCCGCCGTCCGACACCACGTAGCACCCATGCTCGCCGCGCGGGCCCTCGACCGGCACGTACGCCTCGCCGGCCGGCACGTTGAACCCCTGCGAGTAGATCAGGAAGTGCTGGATGAGCGCTTCCATCTCGGTGTAGACCCGGTCCTTCGGCGGCGGGACGATGCGCGGATCGTCCACGCCCCACACGCCCACGGGCTCGATCCTCTCGAGCGCCTGGCGGCAGATCTTCACGCTTTCCCGCATCTCGGCGACGCGCACCAGGTAGCGGTCGTAGACGTCGCCGTTGCTCGCGCCGATCACGTCGAAGTCGAACGTCTCGTAGCCCAGGTACGGGAAGGCCCGGCGGACGTCGTAGTCGCCGCCCGCCGCGCGCGCGATGGGTCCGTAGAGGCCCCAGGCATTGCACTCGTCGAGCGTGATCACGCCGACCCCGCGGGTGCGGTCGAGCCAGATCGGGTTCTTCGTGATGAGCGTCTCGTATTCGTCAAGCTTGCCCGGGAAGCGGTCGAGGAACGCCGCCACGGCCTCCTTGTAGCCGCGCGGCAGGTCTTCGCGCAGGCCGCCAACCCGGATGTAGCTCGGGAAGAAGCGGAAGCCGGCGAGCAGTTCGTTGAGGTTCATCAGCAGCTCGCGCTCGCGGAACGCATAGAGCATGCCGGTGATGGCGCCGATCTCCATCGCGTGGGTGCCGAACCACACGAGGTGGCTGCTGAGGCGCTGGAGCTCCGCGATGAGCACGCGAATCCACCGGACGCGGTCCGGCACCTCGATGCCGAGCATGCGCTCGACGGACAGACAGTAGGCGAGGCTGTTGGACTGGGCCGCCAGGTAGTCCATGCGCTCGACGAGCGGGATGACCTGCTGCCACTTCTTCTGCTCGGCCGTCTTCTCGATGCCCGTGTGCAGGTAGCCGATGGTCGGCGAGACGGAGACGACCGTTTCGCCATCGAGCTCCAGCACCAGCCGCAGCACGCCGTGCGTGCTGGGGTGCTGGGGCCCCATGTTGACGGTCATCGTTTCTGTGCGAACGTCGGCCATAACTTCGCTCTTCGCTGGTGGCTCTTCGCTATTCGTTCTTCGCTCTTCGCAGGTCCGCTGCCGCCTTGCGGCTACCGGCTCTCGCGAACTACGAAGGGCGAACAGCGAATTGCGGCATCAGCCCAATTCGTCATCGACGATCTCGCAGATCAGGTGGAGCACCGTCGTGTGCAGCTCCTGAACCCGCGCCGTCACGTCCTCTGCCACGTTCACGTGCACCGAGGCGATGCGGCCCGCCTCGCCGCCGTCGCGTCCGGTGAGGGCAATCGTCACCAGGCCACGGTCCCGGGCCGCGGCCAGCGCGGCGACCACGTTGGGCGAGGCGCCGCTCGTGGTGATGCCGACCGCCACGTCCCCGGCCCGCCCGAGCGCCTCGACCTGCCGCGCAAACACCCGATCGAACCCATAGTCGTTCCCGATGGCCGTCAGCGCGCTGGCGTCGGTGGTCAGCGCCACGGCGCGCAATCCCGGCCGCTCCGTCTCGTAGCGCCCCACGAGTTCCGCCGCGAAGTGCTGGGCGTCCGCGGCGCTCCCGCCGTTGCCGAACACCAACACCACTTGCCCGTCGCCCAGCGCCTTGACGATGGCGCCGGCCGCCGCGACGATCGGCGCCGTGTCACCCGCGCGCAGCCGCTCGAGCGCCTGCGCCGCGCCCGCGAGCCCTCGCGCGATCGACGCCCGCCGGCTCTCGGACATCGTCCCCCGGCCTATTCGGGACGCGAGCGCACGTGGCGATCGCGCTCCATGTTGGCGCGGAACTCCTCTGCCGTGACCTGCAGCGGCATGTACGTCGCCGCGTCCTTGCGCAGCTGGACCGGGTAGTCCTTCCGCAGCGGGTGGCCCTCCCAGTCGTCCGGCATCAGCAGCCGCCGGAGATCCTCGTGCCCGTCGAAGACGATGCCGAACAGGTCGTAGATCTCACGCTCCGGCCAGCCGGCGCCTGGCCAGATCGGCGTGACGGACGCCAGCGGCTGTTCGCTCCCCACCCGCACCTTCAGCCGGATCCGCGCGCGCCGGTGCGGTGACACGAGGTGGTACACCACCTCGAACCGCGGATCGCGTTCGGGGTGGAAGTCCACGGCGGTTACATTCGAGAAGGCCACGAACTCGAGACCGGGTCCGCTGTGCAGCGCCTGACACGTGGGCAGGAGCGCCTCGGCCGGAACGAGCAGCGTCGGCGTGACCGCCTCGTCGCTCGACGAGAGGGCGGCGAACGTCACATCCGGCACAAGGGGGGCAAGGGCGGCGATGATCTCGGCAGCGGTCATGGAGTGGCTGTTGGAGGCGCGCGGTTCGCCGTTCTGCTGGCCGCTCCCTCGTCGTCGGGTGACGCTCGCGCGGCCGTGACGGAGGGCGATGCGGCGCGGACGTGGTTACATCTTCGACGCGTCGATCTTCTTCTGGAGCTGCACGATGCCGTAGATGAGCGCTTCGGGACGCGGCGGGCATCCCGGGACGTAGACGTCGATCGGCACAACCTGATCCGAGCCCTGGACGATCGCGTAGTTGTCGAAGACGCCGCCGCACGACGCGCACGCGCCCATCGAGATGACCCACTTCGGCTCCGCCATCTGGTCGTAGATGCGGCGCAGCGACGGCGCCATCTTCCGCGACAGCCGGCCCGCGATGATCATCAGGTCAGACTGGCGCGGCGACCCGCGAAACACCTCGGCGCCGAACCGCGCGACGTCGTACCGGCCGCAGGCGATCGCCATCATCTCGATCGCGCAGCACGCCAGCCCGAAGGTCACCGGCCAGATCGCCGAGCGGCGCGCCCACTGCACCACCTTCTCGAGGTTGGTGGTGAGCACCGGAATCTCGTAGTCAGTTTCCAGTCCCATACCGGTACCTCTTCACGACCGACGGTCCGATGACCGACGCCACGTGGTAATCGGGGTCGCTCTCAGGTCCCCAGTCGAGAATTCCCTTGCGCCAGATGTAGATGTAGCCGACCAGCAGGATCAGCAGGAAGACGGTGATCTGCGCCAGTCCGAACCAGCCCAGGTCGCGAAGGGCCATGGCCCAGGGGTACAGGAACGCGACCTCGATGTCGAACAGGAGGAAGATCATCGCGACGAGGTAGAACTTGACCGACTGGCGCTCGCGCGCATCCCCGACCGGCGGAACGCCGCACTCGTACGGCGCCTCCTTCTCGGGCGTGGGATTGCTGGGGCCGAGGAACTGGGACAGGATCACCGAGACGACCCCGAACCCGGTCGCCACGACCAGCATGATGCCGATGCCGCCCCAGCCTTCCATGACCCGTTCCACTCCGAGCCCGTTTCCCAAGCCGGAAACGGCCTTCGACCACAGCTTGTGAAGGATTTCGCAAGTGCAGGTGCAATGCTAGCGGACGAGCAAGCTCCCAGTCAATCGACCAAACGACACTAGATAAAGAGGTGCAGAGCGCGAACGGGCCGGAACGCCGGGCCCAGGGTGCCGAAGTGCCCGGGTCCGGGGACACCGTGCCGCCCAGTGACGCACCGGCTAGAATGCCTCGCACATGTCCTCTCCACCCGGCGGCGGGCCGTCGCTTGCCCTGCTGGGCGTCAGCGTCGCCGCAGCGCTCTCGATGCTCGCGCTCGGACTGCACGCCGGGATTGCGCGGCCATCCCTGTGGCCAGCCGGACCGGGCCTGACGCTGTCGGGTGACGTCATCCCGGGTGGTTTGGCGCCGCCGACCCGCCTCCGGGTCGCCCGCCCTCCGTCGCTCGACGGCGTCGGCGCGGACATCGTCATCAACGACGTTCGCCCCGGAGGGCCTGCCGCAACGGCGGGACTGGCCCCCGGTGACGTCGTCCTGCGCGTCACCGACGTCCGCGGCCGTGTCCTGAATCTCGAGACGGCGCAACGGCGGGAGCCCGTCGCCGCGCTGCGGACCTGGCGCGACGCGTACTGGCTCGATCGCACCCGCCCGATGGTGATGACGGTGGCACCTGCCGGGGGCGGCGCTTCACGCGACGTGGTCCTCGTGCCCATCCCCGCCTGGTCGCTCCCCGCCGGCGCCCGCGCCGAGTGGCTCACGCTGCACGGCGGGACAATCGCGCACATGGCCGCGTTCACCTTCGGCGCCGTCGTGCTGATCCTGCTCGGCACGCGGGGCACGACGGCACGGCTCATGACGCTGGCCCTGCTGGCCACGGCCCTTGGCAATGGCGGTTCGCTCGCCGGCGCCGAGGCGTCCCTGCCCCCACTCCTGCGCGAGCTCGTGGTGATCTTCGGCTGGCTCGTCACGCCCATCACGTTTCCCGTCATCGGCCTGGCCGTGCTGTTCTTCCCTCAGCGTGCCTCCATCCTGGAACGCCATCGCTGGATCGTGCCTGGGGTCCTCCTTCTCTCACTCCCCATGCTCATCGTCGGCGCCGCCTCCGCAGCCGTCCTGATTGGCGGGGACGCCGCGCTCGCGCCACTGGCATGGCTGTCGGGTCATGGCTGGCTGTACGACGCATCGTTCGCGGCGGCGCTCGCCGGCAACGTCGCGATCGCGATCGAGGGGATCCGACGGTACCGGCAGACCTCGGACCACACGGAGCGGCGCCGGATCGAGATCGTGGTCTTCACCGGCGCCCCCGCGGTGTTCGCCTACGCCCTGAAGGAGGGGCTGCCCCTCGCGGGAAGCCTGGCCGGCATCCCCCTGTCCTTTCCGCCCGGCATCACGCTGCTGTTCCTGTCGATCGTCCTGCTCCCTGCGTTCGGCCTCCCGTATGCGGTGGCGGTGCGCCACGTCTTCAGCCCGCGCACGGTATTGCGACGCGGGTTGCAGTACGCCCTCGCACGCCGGACGCTCTCGGCGGTGATCGTGCTGCCCATCGTCGCGGTTGCCTGGTCGCTGATGACGGATCGCGAGCGGCCGCTGGCTGACATCGTGCTCGGTCAGCCGCTCTTCTACATGGTCACGCTCGGGGTGGCTGTCCTGGGCCTTCGGTACCGCGACACCGCCCAGCGCTGGCTGGACAGGCGCTTCTTCCGGCAGGAGTACGACGCGCGGGAGATTCTTCTGTCGCTGGCGAGCCGCGTCCCGTTCGAGAGCGACCCGCGCGAACTCGTCGCGCTGGTGCTCACACATATCGACCGCGCGCTCGCTCCAGAGTCGCTCGCCGTGCTGGCCGCCATCGAGGGAGACACGTTCATGCCGGTCTCGTCCCTGCGCCGTGACGCTTCGCCCCTGGGACGCGGCAGCGCGCTCGTCACGCTGCTGCAGTGGTCACATGCGCCGCTCGAGGTGTTCCTGGACGATGAGCGATCGCCGGCGGCGCGACTTCCCGCGGTGGACCGCCAGTGGATCGAGGCCGCGGGCGCCACGCTGGTCGTGCCGATCTTCACGGGCGGCGAAGGCGTCCCGGAACTCGTCGGCCTGATCGCCCTCGGGGAGAAGCGCTCGGAGGAGCCGTACACGGCGGAAGACCGCCAGCTCCTCGGCGCCATCGCCGCGCAGATGGGGCTCGCCCTCAACCTGACGCGCCTGAGGCTTCGCAGCGCGGAGGCCGCGGCGCGCACCGCGGTGCCGCTTCCGCCCCTGTCGTCGGCCGGCACGGCCGCGATGCCCACGCTCGGCAGTTGTCCGGTCTGCCTGCGCTGCCTGGACCTGGCCAGGCTGACCTGTCCAGACGATGGGGCCGGGCTGGTGCCGGTGGGGAGCCTGCCGCCGGTCGTGGACGGGAAGTACCGCGTGGATGCCCTCGTGGGACGCGGCGGCATGGGCGCGGTCTTCAGAGCCCGTGACGTGCGCCTCGACCGCGATGTGGCGATCAAGATCGTCCGCGCCGATCTCCTGGGCTCGAGCGAGGCCCGCGCGCGCTTCCGGCGCGAGGCGCAGATCGTGGCCCGGCTGCAGCACCCGGCGATCGTGTCCGTCTTCGACTATGGGACGCTGCCCGATGGCGCCGCGTACCTCGTGATGGAGTTCGTGAAGGGCGAAGACCTGCGCGCATTGCTGAAGCGGGAGCGGCGGATCGATGCGCCGCGGCTCGTCTCACTCATCCGAGAGGTCGCCGGCGGCGTGCAGGCTGCGCATGAAGCAGGCGTGCTGCATCGCGACCTGAAGCCGGAGAACGTCCTGCTGCCGGCAAGCGGCGTCGGGCCGAAGGTGCTGGATTTCGGCGTCGCCAAGGTTTCCGCGCCGGTGACTGACGAGGTGACCACACTGACGGGCCACGCCACCATCGTGGGTACCCCCGCCTACATGGCGCCGGAGCAACTGCGAGGAGGGCAGGTCGACGCGCGGGTGGACGTGTTCAGCCTGGGCGTGATGAGCTTCGAGGCGCTCACGGGCACCCTGCCGTTCGGGACGGGTTCTCTGCTGGACGTAGGTCTGAAGCAGGCGACGACCGCGCCGGCCGGCGCCGACACCCTCCCTCAGGGGTTGGGCGCGATCGTGCTGAGCGCGATGGCGATCGACCCCGCCGATCGGCCCGAGTCGCCCGCCGCATTCGCGCGGGCCCTGGTGGACCGTTTGAACTGAGTTGGTGCTGCCGGCACGTCCTCGACGAAGAATGCAGGGCCGCGCCCGCGGCGCGGCCTGGGGACTTCGCTCTCGGGCGATGGTTCGCCGGCCCTGTCGCTACGACAGCTGCGCGATGCGACGGTCGAGTTCTGCGACGGCAGCCGTAATCTGCTCGCGCCGGGCCGGGTGTGACGTGAGCACCATCTGGTGTTCGAGCTCCGTCCGGGCAAGGCGGCACGACTCGAGCTGCCTGGCCTTCTCGGGGTCCATTATCGAGCGCGGCTTTCTGGCTGCGCGGCGCGACTCCTCCAGCTCCTCCATCCGTTCCTGGATTCGGCTGTCGGCGTCAATCAGTCCTTCGGCGGCATCACCCATAGTTGCGGTCTGTCCTCTCTTGCGTGTCCACGCCGGCGGTACGGCCTGATGGCGGCCCCGGACGCCCGCCGGTCATCTCTCCATTATACGGAGGCCGGCCAACGCACGCGACCCTCGGAGAAAAGAATTCTCGTCACGCTCGCGCCCCTGCACGCGGGCGCCACGCCAGTGCGCGTATGATCGACCAGACGGCCGGTTTTCATGGCGCGTGACGTCCTTTCACTTTTCCATCCAGCCGTTCGGGCGTGGTTTGACGAGGCCTTCGACGGGCCCACCCGCGCGCAGCGACTGGGGTGGCCGGCCATTGCGCGCGGCGACTCCGCCCTGATCCTGGCGCCCACGGGCACCGGCAAGACGCTGGCGGCGTTCCTTTGGTGTCTCAACCGCCTCATGTTCGCCCCCACGCAGGACAGGGCGGCGAGCTGCCGGGTGCTGTACGTCTCGCCACTCAAGGCGCTCGCCGTGGACGTCGAACGCAACCTCCGGGCGCCCCTCGCGGGAATCGCCCGGCTGGCCGACGCCAAGGGCACCCCGTGCCACCCTCCCTCGATTGCCGTCCGAACCGGTGACACCCCCGCCCTCGATCGAACTCGCTTTCTGCGCCACCCCGCCGACATCCTCATCACGACGCCGGAGTCGCTCTTCCTGCTGCTCACCTCGAACGCGCGCGAACGGCTCCGGTCCGTCGAGACGGTCATTGTCGACGAGATCCACGCCCTCGTCCCGACCAAGCGCGGTGCTCACCTTTCGCTCTCGCTCGAACGCCTCGAAGCGCTGGCGCCAGGGCCGCTGCAGCGGATCGGCCTGTCCGCCACGCAGCGGCCCCTCGACGAAGTGGCGAGATTTCTTGGCGGGACGCACCGTGCTCGGGGTGTACGGGGTGCGAGGGGTGCGCAGGATGTGGGCGCGGCGATTCACGACGAGTTCGCCGAATCGCGCGGACGCGTCGACTACCGGCCGGTCGCCATCGTCGATGCCAGCGCGCCGAAGCAGGTGTCCATCACCGTCGAGGTCCCGATTGAGGACCTGGCGCGGCCGGAGGATGCCGGCCCGGCGAGCGGTCCGGCGTCGCGTGGGTCCTCCGCGCCGTCCATCTGGACCAGCATCCATCCGCGGCTCCTCGAACTGGTGCGGTCACACCGCTCGACGCTGCTGTTCGTCAACAGCCGCCGCCTGGCCGAACGGCTGGCGGGCGCCCTGAACGAACTGGCCGGCGAACCCCTGGTCCGGGCGCACCATGGGTCGCTGGCGAGGGCGCAGCGCGAGGTCATCGAAGACCTGCTGAAGGAGGGCCGGCTTCGCGGCCTTGTCGCCACCTCGTCGCTCGAGCTGGGCATCGACATGGGGGCCATCGATCTGGTCGTCCAGATCGAGGCGCCCCCGTCGGTGGCCAGCGGCCTCCAGCGGATTGGCCGCGCGGGGCACCGCGTGGACGAGGTCAGCACGGGGATCGTCATCCCGAAGTTCCGCGCCGACCTGGTGGCGTGCGCCGCCGTCGCACGCGCGATGCAGCGCGGCGAGGTGGAGCCGTCCCGGTATCCGCGCAATCCCCTCGATGTGCTCGCTCAGCAGATCGTCGCCATGACGGCGATGGATCCGTGGGACGTGGACGCGCTCTACCTCGCGGTGCGGGCCGCCGCGCCGTACGCGGAACTCGGGCGACGGGCCTTCGACAGCGTGCTCGACATGCTGGCCGGGCGCTACCCGTCCGACGAGTTTGCCGAGCTCCGCCCCCGGATCACCTGGGATCGGTTGAGCGGCACGGTTGTGGCGCGGCAAGGGTCGAAGCGCGTGGCCATCGCGAACGCGGGGACGATTCCCGATCGTGGCCTGTACGGCGTGTTCCTGGCGGGCGCCAATCGCCAGCAGGCGCGGGTCGGGGAACTCGACGAGGAGATGGTCTTCGAGGCACGCGCGGGCGAGACGTTCGTGCTCGGAGCGTCGACGTGGCGCATCGAGGCGATCACCCACGACCGCGTGCTGGTCTCCCCGGCGCCCGGCGAGCCCGGCAAGATGCCGTTCTGGAAGGGCGAAGCCGCCGGCCGTCCCATCGAGCTCGGACTCGCCATTGGCCGCCTCGTCCGCGAACTGGGCCGCATTCCCCGGGCCGACGCCCTCGCCCGGCTCGAGCGCGATCACGGCCTCGACGCGCGCGCCGCAGCGCACCTGCTGCAGTACATCGCAGATCAGGCCAGCGCCGCGGGCGTGGTGCCGGACGACCGGACGCTGCTGGTCGAGCGCACGCCCGATGAGCTCGGCGACTGGCGCGTGTCCGTTGTCTCCGCCCTTGGCGGCCGCGTCCACGCGCCCTGGGCGATTGCCGCCGCCGCGAAGGTGCGTGAAGAGACGGGCCTCGACGTCGAAACGATGTGGAGCGACGATGGGTTCGTCGTCCGGTTTCCCGAGACGGATCGTGTGCCGGATCCGGAATGGCTGCTGCCGGATCCGGACGAGGTCGAACGCCTCGTGCTCCGCCAGCTCGGGTCAACAGCCCTCTTCGCTGCGCGGTTCCGCGAGGCCGCCGGGCGCGCGCTGCTCCTGCCGCGGCGACGCCCCGGCGCACGCGCCCCGCTCTGGCAGACGCGCAAGCGGGCCGCCGACCTGCTCGCGGTCGCCTCCCGCTACGGCTCGTTCCCGATCCTGCTCGAGACCTACCGGGAATGCCTGCGCGACGTCTTCGACGTGCCCGCGCTCGTCGAGGTGCTTCGGCAGGTTCGCAGTCGCGCGCGGAAGGTTGTGACCGTCGATTCGCGTACGCCTTCGCCCTTCACGGCGGCGCTCCTCTTCGGCTACGTCGCCAACTATCTGTACGACGGGGATGCCCCACTTGCCGAGCGGCGCGCGCAGGCGCTGTCGGTCGATACGTCGCAGCTCGCCGAGTTGATCGGCGCGACGGAGCTGCGCGACCTGCTGGACCCGGCTGCTGTCGACACCGTGGAGGCCGAGCGCCAGCACCTGCCGGCACGGTTCCACGCTCGGACAGCCGACGCCGTCCACGACCTCCTGTTGCGCATCGGCGACCTGACCCGGGAGGAGGTCGCCGCGAGGGCCGCCCCAGGTGTGCCCGAAGCCGCGCTCGCCGTCCTCGCTGCTGCGCGACGCATCGTGGATCTGCCCGTCGGAGGCGAGCGGCGCTTCGTCGCGGTCGAGGATGTCGCCCGGTACCGCGACGCCCTCGGCACACCGCTTCCGCCAGGCCTTCCCGCGGCGCTTCTCGAACCCGTTGCCGATCCGCTGGGCGACCTTCTTCGCCGGTACGCGCGGACGCACGGTCCGTTCACGACGGAGTCGGTCGCCGCGCGCTTCGGGGTCGGGCGCGCCGTGGTCGAGGCCGTGATCACCCGGCTGGCGGCGGCGGACCGGCTCCTGGAGGGCGCGTTTCGCCCCGGAGAACCGGGGCGTGAATGGTGCGACCCGGACGTGCTGCGCAGCCTCAGGCATCGGTCGCTCGCGCGACTCCGGAAGGAAGTCGAGCCGGTGGACACGGCGGCGCTCGGCCGCTTCCTGGCAGGCTGGCACGGCCTCGTGTCGCCCAGACCGGGTCTCGACGCGCTGCTTGATGCCATCGAGCAACTCCAGGGCGTGCCGCTCGCCGCCTCCCTGCTCGAAGCCGAGATCCTGCCTGCGAGGGTCTCCGGGTACGAGTCCGGGCAGCTCGACACGCTGCTGGCCGCCGGCGAGGTGATGTGGGTGGGCGTCGAGCCCGTCGGCGATCGCGACGGACGGGTGGCGCTGTACCTGACCGACCACGCGCCGCGCCTGTTGCCACCGGCCCCGCCGGCACCCGCACTCGAGACGGACGCCCGCGCCGCGCGCGTGCTCGAACACCTCGCGGCGCACGGCGCCACCTTCTTCGCGCCGCTTCACGAGGCCGTGGGAGGCGGCTATCCCCAGGAGACGGTGGACGCGCTGTGGTCCCTCGTCTGGCGGGGGCTCGTGACCAACGATACGCTGCACGCGCTGCGCGGCCACCTGCGTCCGGCCGCGCGAGAGAAGCGGGCCGGTCGCACCTCTCCGTTTCGATCGCGGCGGCTGGTCCCGGCATCGGCAGAGGGCCGATGGGCCCGCGTGCGGTCACCAGAGAACCGGACACCTACGGAATGGGTCACCGCAGTGGCGCTGCAGTTGTTGACCAGGCATGGCGTCGTGACCCGCGAGGTGGCGCAACTCGAGTGGCTTCCGGGCGGGTTCAGCAGCGTGTACCCGGTTCTGCGTCGGCTGGAGGAAGCTGGACGCGTGCGCCGGGGGTACTTCGTCGCAGGACTGGGTGCCGCACAGTTTGCGCTGCCCGGCGCGGTGGACCTGCTGCGCACGAACCGGGATGAGCCTGGGCCACCGCACGCCATCACGATTGCCGCCACCGATCCGGCCAACCCTTACGGCGCCGCCGCCGGGTGGCCGGTGTGGCCGAACGGCAGCTCCCGCGGGGCGAGCCGTTCGGTGGGCGCTCGCGTCGTGCTCGTCGAGGGCCGGCTCGCTGCGTGGATCGCGCGTGGCAACCGGGTGATGCTTGTGTCGCTCCCCGCCGAGGAACCGGAGCGATCGCGCACGGGCGAGGCGCTGGCCGCCGAGCTCATCGCGACCGCGCATCGCGCACCCGAAGGCCGGCGCGGCTGGCTGATCGAGGAGATCAACGGCATGGCCGCACCGCTCGCGCCGGAATCGACATGGCTCGTTGACGCGGGCTTCGTCGCCACGGGCAGCGCGCTCCAGCTCCGGATCGCGCGCGGCTGAGGAAGCGAGCCGTCATGCCGGAAGGCGACACCATCCACCGAACGGCCGCCACGCTGCATCGAGCGCTGGCCGGCCAGCGGGTCACGCGTTTCGAGACCGGCTACGCGCATCTGGCGCGCGTCAACGATGAGGCCGCCATCAGCGGACGCACGATCGTTCACGTGGAAGCCGCGGGCAAGCACGTGCTGCTCCATCTGACCGGCGGTCTCGTGCTGCGCACGCACATGCGGATGAACGGCGCCTGGCACCTCTATCGACAGGGCGAGCGCTGGCGCGTGCCGGCCCGTGCGGTCAGAATCCGAATCGAGACCGCGGCCTGGGTGGCGCTGGGCGTTGACGTGCCGGTGGCCAACTTCGTACCGGCCTCGCAGCTCGCGCGGCACGCCCCGATCGCCAGCCTCGGTCCGGACGTGCTCGCCGCCGACTTCGACGAGGCCGCGGCCATCCGGCGGCTGCGCCGCGCCGGCGCACGTGCCATTGGTGAGGTCCTGCTGGACCAGCACGTAGTGGCAGGCCTCGGCAACGTGCTTCGAGTCGAGGTGTTGTTCATGACGGGCGTGCACCCGCGGACGCCGGCAGACGCCGTCCCGGCAGAGACACTGGCGCGCCTGGTCGCGGCCGCACGCCGCGTGATGCGATCGAGCGTGGCGAGCGGCACACGGCGGACTACAGGCCGCCTCCACCCGGACGCGCAGCTCTGGGTCTACGGCCGCACCGGCCGCGCGTGCCGGCAGTGCGGCTCGACGATCGAATCATCCCGGGGCACACATGGTGGCCGGACCGCCTACTGGTGTCCGGCGTGCCAGCCACCCCCACTCCATCGTCAGGATGGGCCTTCACATGACTAGCCGGCCATGAGACATTCGTGGGGCCACCCCCTGGAGCACTGCCTGCCATCCACCACGCGGCTGAGCCGATGCGCATGACACCGCCCGATTCGACACGCGTTCCATTGTGGTGGGGCCTCGTCGCCGCATCAGGCGCCTTGGCGGTGTACGTGCTCCGCCTGGATCACGCCGCTGGACTCATCGTGGACGACGCCTGGTATGTCGTGCTGGCGAAGGCGCTCGCGGAGGGAGAAGGCTACCGGTTGATCAGCTCCGGGGCAGCCCAGATTCTTCCCGCCGTACCGCCCGGATTCCCGCTGCTGCTCTCGACGGTGTTCGGCGTCCACCCCGAGTTCCCAGCCAATGTCCCGGCATTGAAGGCGGTCTCGATTGCCGCCATGTCGGGTGTCGGTGCCATCACGTATCGGTATCTGGCCGGCGAGCGCATGCTGACGCCCTCACTGGCTGGTCTGGTCGCCCTCGCGACCATCCTGACTCCGGCATTCGTGTTTCTGGCGACGTCCACCGTGATGGCCGAGTGTGTATTCACGTTGGGCCAGATCGGGGCGGTCTGGCTTGTTGACCGAGCCTCCCGAATGCAAACGGCGCGCATCGGGCGGCGGCACGCCATGCTGGCCGGCCTCGTGGCGGGCGCCGCGTTCCTGATCCGCTCCGCGGGCATCGCGTCCATTGCGGCCGGCGTCGTGCTGCTCTGCTGGCGGCGGCGCTGGACCTCGGCCGCGGTGTTCGGCCTGACGGCGGTCGCCGTGTGCGCGCCGTGGTTCACCTACGCCGCGGTCAACGCGCCGACGGCGGCCGAACGCATGGCGCACGGCGGAGCCATGGCCTACTCGTACGCCGATCTGCTGCACTTTCGCGAGGGTGGTGTCCAACAGTCCGGCCGCGCCACGCCGGGTGATGTCGCCACACGTATCGTCCAGAACCTCACCAGCATCTTCGGCAAGGACGCCGGCGCCATCGTCTT
Source organism: uncultured Bifidobacteriaceae bacterium (assembly GCA_964574545.1). Lineage (GTDB taxonomy): Bacteria > Acidobacteriota > Vicinamibacteria > Vicinamibacterales > UBA2999 > JAUXWO01. The sequence goes on from CAZNOC010000013.1 coordinate 20,578, forward strand.
GCCGACGGCCTACCGGGGATCGAACGAGAGCGGACAGGAAGTGATCTCGATCGGAGCCAGCCGCGTCCTCATGGCCGGCAGCATGGGGAACTCCGCGGGCACATACGTCATCTCGATACTGGTCAGCCTCGTGGCGTTCGTGGGTTTCGTCGCTGCTGCCAGGCAGACTGTCACCACCGCTGAGGTACTCGTCCCGCTGTCAGTCGCGATGATCGCGCTCGTGCCAAGCTGGTCATTCCGCTATACGCTCACGCTCACGCCGTTCATCCTGTACTACTTCGTGAGGGGCCTCGTCGTCTGCGTCCACTGGCTGAAGTCGCGCACCAACGGGCGGCACGCCGGGCCCGCGTCGGCGGCGGCAGCCCGCATCGCTCTGCTGACGGTTCTGGGTCTCCATGCCCTCGACCACGCGCAATATCTGCTCCTCAGGCAAGACCCGGGGCCGGTGGAGTGGCTGGGAGATGCCGCCGAGGCCGACGCCCTCTTCGAATGGATGAACGCGAACCTGACGGATGATGACCTGGTTGCCTCGACGAACCCGGGACTGGTGTACCTGAGGACGGGCCGCAGGACGGTGGCCAGTGACAACCCGTCACAGAACTGGCGCGATTGGAGGGCGATGGGCGTGCGCTACATGGTGACCCTCCGTACCGTCGAACTGCCACCCGGGTCGCTTGGCTACGACGTCCGCTATCTCTCGCCACGCAGGAAGCTCTGGATCATCGAGCTGCCGCCGGTTGCCCGCCCCGATACGCCTTGACGATGCGCGACCGCTGGCGACCGGAGGGGGCGGGGTCAGACGATCCGCGAGGCGTGGGTGTACACGTTGAAGCGATCGCCACGCACGAACCCGCAGAGCGTGATCCCGGAGGCGTCGGCGAGCTCGATGGCGAGGCTGGAGGGCGCGGACACGGCTGCGACCAGCGGAATCCCGGCGAGCAGGGCCTTCTGCACGAGTTCGTACGACGTGCGGCCCGAGACGAGCAGGATCGACCGGTCGAGTGGCAGCCGGTCCTCGAGCAGCCGCCGCCCGACGATCTTGTCCACGGCGTTGTGGCGGCCGACATCCTCCGCCGACAGGCGCAGCGTGCCCTCCAGATCGAAGAGCCCCGCGGCGTGAAGGCCACCCGTCGCCTCGAACACCACCTGTGCGGCGCGCAGGGCGCGGGGCAGCCCCGTGACGAGGCGCGCAGGCACCGTCCAGGCCCCTGCCACGGAGGTCACGCGCGCGCGCAGCGACTCGATCGTGCGCCGGCCACAGAGGCCACAGGACGCCGTCATCATGACCTGCCGGCGTTCGCCGAGCCGGACGACGAGCCGGTCGACCGCCGCACCGATCACGGTCACGTTGAGCGTGTTGTCGCGAGCCTCGGGGTCGGCGTCCTCGCACGCCTCGATCGCGCCAATCTCGCCAGACTCGCGCACGACGTCCTCGGCGAGCAGGAACCCCGCCGTCAGATCCCGGTCTGCGCCCGGCGTCCGCATGATGACCGCGAACGGCGCTCGATTGACGCGCACTTCGAGCGGCTCCTCGACGGCGACCACATCCTCCGCCGGCGCTGTACGAGCGCCGTTCCCGACCCGCGCGCGCAGCACCCGGCGCACCTGGGTCATCCCTGTCACGTCTGGCACGCCGGGCGCCTTCCGCTCCTCAGGCACCGTGCGCACCCCGCGCCGCCCTGATCTCACACATGATTCCTGAGCGCAAGTTCCCGTGGATGCGGTTCCAGATAGGTCTGCCCCAGGAGGTACTCGACCTCGAGGCGCCTGACGTAGTGGCGGAGCAGCGTGAGCGGCACGATCAGCGGAACCACTCCACGGCGATGTTCGTCGATGAGACCGAGGATCTCGTCGCGCGCCGCCGCGTCGATCGCGCCGCGCAGGTGGCCGAGCATGTGCTGCAGCACGTTGGCGTGCTTTGCCGGCGTGGCGACCGTCGCCAGCGCGTCCATGAACTCCCGACGGTAGCGGGCCTTCAGCTCCTCGCGCGGCAGGGCCTTCGCCCGGGCGACGAGGCGGCCGAGCGCCTGGTAGGCCGCTGGCTGGTGCGCGAGCAGCGTCAGCTTGTGGGCCGTGTGAAACCGCACCAGGGTCCCCACCGTCCAGCGGGCCTCGAAGAGCGCGTTCAGCCTGTGGTACGCGAAGACGCGTTCGACGAAGTTCTCTCGCAGCCGCGGATCGTTGAGCCGGCCCTCTTCCTCCACCGGCAGGTCGGGGAACCGCGAGAGGAGCGCCTCCGCGAAGACCCCGCGTCCGTGGCGGACCGAAGGGCCGGTATCCCCGTAAACCTTCACGCGTGTCATCCCGCAGCTTGGTGAATCCTTCTTCAGGATGTAGCCATCAAGCCGCTCTGACTCGAGCTTGCGGGTACGGGCCTCGGCCCAGCCGGCCATCTCATCGGTCCAGTCGCCGCCGCTCCTGGGGAAGATCAACCGCACGAGCACGCCGTTGACCGTCACGCCCCCCTTCGGCGATCTCACGAGCCGGAGCGTTTCGCGAGGCACCGGCAGCCCGGACTCCACCTCGGGGCAGACGGGCACCCAGTCCACGTAGCGGCCGAACGTTTCGACGAGAAACCCGTCACGCTTGTGCCCCCCGTCCCAGCGCACCTGGGCCCCGAGCAGACACTGCGAGATGCCGATGCGGATGCGGTCGTCCATGGTGCGATCAGCGGGATGTCACAGCGAGATCGCGACCGGGCCGCGCCGTTGGCACCGCCGAGAATTCCTCGTCGAAGGCGTGCGGCGGCCCTGCCGACCCGGTTGATACGGACCATTAGACCATGGGAGCGGCCCGCCTGCCGGATGCGAACGGGGCGCACGCGGGCGTCAGGGCTGGCCCGTTCGGACCGAGACGGAGTCCGCGCGCGCGGAGGGACCGAGCATCCGCTTCACTTCGACCAGCACCTCGTCGGGCAGGCAGGGCTTGACCACGAACGCGTCGCACCCGGCCGCGAGCGCGCCAGCGGCGGCGCTCGACATGGCGTGGCCGGTGAGCGCGACGACGGGGATGTGGCTGGTGCGGGGGTCGGCCTTGATCTGACGCGTGGCCTCCCAGCCGTCCATGCCCGGCAGCGAGAGGTCCATGAGCACGAGGTCGGGAACGAGCGACGTGGCCACGGCCACGGCTTCCTTCCCGTCCCGCGCCATCGCCACACGGTAGCCCTCGACGAGGAAGTACTCCGCGTACATCTCGCGGGCATCTTCGTAGTCGTCAACAACGAGGACAAGCGGCGCCGCACGGTGGTCGGGGATGGCCTGCGTCACGGGATTGGGGAGTATACGCCGCGCCGGACGGGCGCTCAAGCTCAACGGCCGTGCCGGTGGCCCTCGCCAGCTCGACCGTGTTGACCGATCCGTTACGATTAGACCATGGCCACCACCTACTCCTTCGACGTCACCTCAATCATCGACCTGCAGGAGGTCGACAACGCCGTCAACCAGGCCCGCAAGGAGGTCGCGCAGCGCTACGACTTCAAGGGGTCGACGGCCTCGATCGACCTCGACCAGAAGGCCGCGACCCTGACGCTGGCTGCCGAAGACGCCTTCAAGCTGAGCGCGGTCTGGGAGGTCGTCCAGACGCGCCTGGTGCGACGCAGCGTGCCGGTGAAGAACATGAAGCCCGGTGAGGTGGAGCCGGCCGCTGGCGGAACCGTGCGCCAGATCGTCACGTTGCAGCAGGGCATCCCGAGCGACGCCGCCCGCGAGATCGTGAAGTTCCTGAAGGAGAAGAAGCTGAAAAAGGTGCAGGCCGCGATTCAGGGCGACCAGCTCCGCATCAGCGCGCCGGCGAAGGACGACCTGCAGGCCGCGATGGCGGCGCTGCGCGAGCACGACTTCGGGGTGGCCCTGCAGTTCGGGAACTACCGGCCCTGACCCCGGCGCGCAGTCGCCGTCCGCGGCACGCCTACACGAAGAAGTCGGGCATCAGATCTTCTTCCGCCACGCCCTCGGGACGATAGCGGCCGAGGTCGGTGATGCCGGCGGCGGCCACGGCTTCCTCGTCGATGAAGAACCTGCCGGTCACCTTCCGGCTCGGGCGCGTCAGGATCCAGTGCGCGGCATCGGCCATGATGGCGACCGACCGCGTGCGGCGCCGGCCCTCGGGCCCGGCGATCAGGCCGATCGCGTCGGTATCGATGGCGGTGCGTGGCCACAAGGCGTTGACCGCGACGCCCTGCTGCCGGAACTCGGCCGCCATTCCGAGCACGCACAGGCTCATGCCGTACTTCGCCATCGTATAGGCCAGGTGCGGCGCGAACCATCGCGCCTCCAGCGTCGAGTCGAGCGGCGGGGCCAGGTTGAGGATGTGGGGGTTGGCGGCCGCCAGCAGGTGCGGCAGCGCCGTCCGCGAACACAGGAAGGTGCCCCGCGTGTTGACCTGGTGCATCAGGTCGAACCGCTTCATCGGCGTGTCGATCGTGCCAGTGAGGCTGATCGCCGAGGCGTTGTTCACCAGGATGTCGATGCCGCCGAAGCGGTCGACGGCCGCGGCGATCGCCGCCTCCACCTGCCGGTCGTCGCGCACATCCATCACGACGGGAAGCGCCTCGCCGCCCGCCCGCTCGACCTCCTCGGCCGCCGTGAAGATCGTCCCGGAGAGCTTTGGATGGGGCTCGGCTGTCTTGGCGGCGATCACGACACGGGCGCCGTCCGCGGCGGCGCGGAGGGCAATGGCCTTGCCGATGCCTCGACTGGCGCCGGTGATGAAGAGCGTCTTGCCGTGCAGGGACATCGGGGCGCGCCTCCGGCACGCAGGCTCGCGTCGCTCGTGGGCACACTCCGATTCGGGTGACCCCGGACGCAGAAACGCCCGGCCCCCTTTGCGGGAGCCGGGCGCTCAATCTATCAGATCCGGCGGCGCGGGCTACTCGACGTAACTGTAGCCGCAGTTCTCACAGAACCACATGCGGCCCTGCTTGTACATGTTGTAGGCGCACTGCGGGCAGACGCGGTATTCGCGCCCGTCGGCATCCACGAGGACGCCGTCCTTCTTCTCCTCCGCAGCGAACGGATCGGCCGGCTTCTCTTCCTTCTTCGGCTCCTGCTGAGGCTGCTGCGCCCCGGCCACGCCTGGCACGACGGCCATGCCGAGAGCGGTGGCAAACAGCGCGGATCCGCGGAGGAAGCTCCGGCGATCGACGTTCTTTCCTGTGGTCTCGAACATAGTCTCCCTCGTGGCAGTAGTGACGAATAATCCCGACAAGGTTCGCTCGCGACGGCGTAAAAACCCGGGCGGGGCGCTGCGGCTCATTGGAGACGCCCCACCCGGTGCTTCCCCTCTGTCGTTACGGTTTCGAGAATACGACAGGGGCTCGTCGGGGCGTTGTAATCCTTTGTATTTCTTTGCACGTGCTTGACACGGCCCAAGAAAATACCCGCCTCAGACGAAGAGCAATTATGAGTCACAAACACTTGCCTGTCAACGTATTGCAGCGATCTGGCCCTCGCCGGACCGGCGACGGGCCTGGCCCCCGTCGTCTCACGCTCGGTTGATCATGAACGTCGCGACGCCGTCGAAGAACTCGCGCAGCAGCGCCGTGACGTCCGGGGGGAGTTCCGTTTCGTCAAGCGCCTTCCCCATCAACTGGATCCATCGATCGCGCGCGCGCTGGTCGATGACGAACGGCATATGCCGCATGCGCAGGCGCGGATGCCCGCGCTCCTCGACGTAGCGCGGGGGGCCCCCGAAGCGGCCCACCAGGAAATCGCGCAGCCGCGCCTCGGCGCCCCCGAGATCGTGCGCCGGATACATCGGCCCCAGGATGTCATCCGAGGGGACCTGGGCGTAGAACGCCCGAATCAGCCGCGCGAAACCGTCCTCGCCGATGCGGCCGTACACCTCGTCGTCGCTCAGGGGTGGGGATGACATCCGACGATGATAGCCGGGACGCGCTGGTGCTTGGGGATCGGGGACCGGGGATCGGTGCCTGGCTCTCAGCGATCGGCTTTTCAGCTTCGTCCTGTCACTCGCATTTCCCCCGTCCCTCTGCATCCGCCGGGTATCATGACCCCATGTCCGATGACGCGCCCAAGAGCGCTTACGAGCTGGCGATGGCGCGCCTGCGCCAGAAGGATGCCGAGGCCGGCGTCGAGGAGCGCCAGGTCACGGAGGCACTGAAGGCGGAGATTGCCGAGGTGCGCCGTGTCTATGCGGCGCGCGTCGCTGAACGCGAGATCATGCACACCGCATCTACCGCGGGCATCTGGGATCCCGCGGAGCGCCAGCCTCTGGAAGAACAGTTCCGGCACGACGTGCAGAAGCTGCACGAAGAGCGCGACTCGAAAATCGAACGGCTCAGGCGCGCGTAGGCTCCGTGTCACTCCCACGAGGGCGAAGGCCCGAGTCCTATGGCCGGTATCCCGGCCCGCGGACGACACGGCCCGGCGTCGCGCCTGTGTGCTCGCCGTCGCGCAGCACGGCGACGCCGTTGACCAGGACGTGGACCACGCCCGTGGAGTACTGGTGCGGCTTGTCGAACGTCGCGTGGTCGCGAATCGTCGCCGGGTCGAAGACCACGACATCAGCCATCTGCCCCGGTGCAAGCCGGCCGCGCTCGGTCAGGCCCAGGTTGTCTGCCGGCAGCGACGTCATCCGGCGAATGCCCTCTTCCAGGGGCACCAGTTGCTCCTCACGCACGTACTTCCCCAGCCATCGGGCGAAGTTGCCGTACGCGCGGGGATGTGGATTCGACCCGAGAAACGGTCCCTCCGGCGCCAGTGACCCGGCGTCCGACCCGAGGCTCACCCAGGGCAGCCGCAACTGCCGGGCCACGTTCTCCTCGGACATCAGGAAGTAGACCGTCCCCACCCGGCTCCCGTCCTCGATGACGAGGTCCATGGCCGCCTCCTCGGGTGACGTGCCGCGCATCGCGGCGACCTCTGCCAGCGTCCGGCCGGTCAGGGGCTTCAACGCCTCGCTGCGGAAGCCGGTGAGGATCATCCCCTCCGGACCGGCGCCGACGAAGAAGTTCTCCCACTCGTCGGTCGGCGTCGTCATCTCCCGGCGAAGACGCGCCCGGATGGCCGGATCCTGCAAGCGTGCGGCCCAGGCCTCCTGGCCGCCCTCCTGCACCCACGGCGGCATCGCTGCGTCGAGGCCCGTGGCGCCGGCCTCGTATGTGTACATGTCGGCCGTGATTCGGAGGCCCGCGGCACGGGCCTCCTCGATCTTCTGGATGGCCGCGTCCATCTTGCCCCAGTGCTCACGGCCGGCGGCCTTCAGGTGGTAGATCTCGGCAGGCACGTTCGCCTCGCGCGCAATCGTGATGAGTTCGTCAATCGACTCCAGCAGCCGCGCCCCCTCACTTCGGATGTGCGAGATGTACATGCCTCCGTGCTCGGCGGCGGCGCGCGTCAGCGCGATGAGTTCCGGCGTTTTCGCGTAGAAGGCCGGGGCGTAGATGAGCGAGGTGCCGAGTCCGAACGCGCCCTCGCGCATCGCCTGTCGAACCAGCTCCTGCATCCGCGCCAGCTCGTCCGGCGTCGGCTCGCGATCCACGTACCCGAGTTCATGGATGCGGATCGTCGTCGCCCCGACAAAGGACGCGACATTGGTCGAGACGCCTTTCGATTCGAGGTGTTCGAGATACTCCCCGAGGGTCGTCCACGGCACCTCGAACCTGAGGTCGCCCTGCTCGGCGATCAGCTCCTCCTTCATCGTGGCGTTGAGCGGCCCCATCGACCAGCCCTCGCCGAAGATCTCGAGCGTGACACCTTGCCTGACGCCGCTTTGTGACCGGCCGTCCACCAGCAACGACTGGTCGGCCCAGCTCAACATGTTGATGAACCCCGGCGCCACGGCGTGTCCGGCCGCGTCGATCTCCGTCCGCCCCCGGGCGCCCTCGAGGGCGCCGATCGCCACGATTCGGTCGCCCGTGACGGCCACGGTCGCGGCCACCGGCGCCGCGCCCGTGCCGTCGTAGACGAGCCCGTTCCTGATCAGCACATCGTACTCGGGCTGGGCGGGACTGCAGGCCGCCCCCAGGGCCGCGAAGAGGAGGCAGGGGCGGAGGACGTGGGGAGTCAGGGACATCTGGTGATCTCGTGATGTGGTGATGTGGTGATCTGATGTGGCGATCTGGTGATGTGGGAATCTATCTCATGAGCGGTCGATCTGGCGAGCGCGCTCGCCCGGCGCGGGAGCGCCGGGCCGCCAACATCCTGACATCGGAACATCCATCACCACATCACCACATCACCAGATTCTGTTTTAGGATCTACCTTCCATGTCGTGCCGCGACGTCCTCACCCTCTACCGCTGGGAAGTCCGCTCCGCGCTCCGCGAGCGGAGCATCGTCATCAACTCCATCCTCCTGCCGATCCTGCTCTATCCCGGCATCATGTGGCTTTCGTTCACGGGCATCTCGTTCGTCCGCGGCCAGACCGACGACATGGCGTCCCGGATTGTCGTGTCCGGCCCGCTCGAGGCGCACCCGCGTCTTGAGCAGGCGCTGCGGCAGGACCGCCGCCTCCAACTCGAACCGGCGGCCGGAGACGAGGAGGCGCGCCTCAGGGCTGGAGGCCTCGACCTGCACGTCGAATTCACGGTCCAGCCGGTCGCCCAGCTTCCCGCCAACCTTCGCGCCCGCGTCGTCTACGACGCTTCGCGCGAGCGCAGCGCGGCTGCGCGTCAACGGGTCGTGGACCTGCTCGGACAGTACCGCGACCTCCAACTGCGCACCGAGACCCTGAACCGCGGCGTCGCGGCACGCGACTGGGCAGGTTTCATCATCGACCGGCGCAACGTGGCCAGCCAGCAGGACATGGGCGGCTTCCTGCTTGGGCTCATGCTGCCGTTGATGTTCGTGGTGATGGTCGCCGTCGGATGCTTCTACCCGGCCATCGACACCACGGCGGGTGAGCGCGAACGCCACACATGGGAAACGCTGATGGTCACGTCGGCGAGCCGCACCAGCATCATCACAGCCAAGTACCTTTACGTGGCCACGTTCGGGTGCGTCGCCGGGCTCCTGAACGTCGGCGCGATGGTGCTGACGATGCGGACGGTGATCGGGCAGCTGGCCGGTTCCTCCACCCCCGAGCTCGACTTCACCGTCAGGACGGCGGCGATTCCGGTCCTCGCGCTCGGTGCGGTGCTGTTGTCGGGGTTCATCGCCGCCGGCATGATGGTGTTTGCGGCCTTTGCGAGGACGTTCCGGGAGGGCCAGTCGATGATCACGCCCTTCTATCTCCTGGTCCTGATGCCGACGGTGTTCCTGAGCGCGCGCGGAACGGAGTTCTCGCCCGCCCTCGCGGCCGTGCCCGTCGTGAACATCGCGCTCGTCATCCGTGACGCGCTCGGCGGCGTGTTCCAATGGCCGCAGATCGCTATCACCGTCGCCGTCACCCTCGCCGCCATCGCCGGGCTCGTCCGCCTGGCTGCGGCGATCATCGGCGCCGAAGCTGTCGTCGCCGGTTCCTACAGCGGGACCCTCGCGACCTTCGTTCGCGGCATGGCTGGCCGCGGTTCATCCACCCCCAGGGAGACAACGCGATGACCCCCGTCGACGTGGCCGGGCTGACCAAGATCTACATCGACGACAGCCGCGGCGAAGTGCGGGCCGTCGACGACGTCAGCTTCGTGTGCCAGCCCGGCGAGATCTTCGGCCTGCTCGGCGCCAACGGCGCGGGCAAGACGACGACGCTACGCATGCTCGCCACAATCCTCACCCCGTCGTCCGGACGGGCGGCGGTCATGGGGCACGACATCGTCGGGGATCCCGGGCAGGTCCGCCGGTCGCTCGGCTTCTACTCGGCCACGACGGCGCTCTACCCGCGCCTGACCGGCCGCGAGACGCTGGAATTCTTCGCGCGCATCAATGGCTTCCCCGAGGACGCGGTCCCCGCGCGGGTCGAGGCGCTCATCACCCGCTTCGGCATCGGCGAGTACGCCGGAGCGCGCGTGGACCGGCTGTCCCAGGGGATGAAGCAGAAGGTGTCGATCGCCCGCACGGTGGCGCACGACCCGCCCGTCCTGATCTTCGACGAGCCCTCGGTCGGCCTCGACGTGCTGAACGCGCTCGAGATGCAGAAAGTCATCGGCGAGTTGCGGGATGAGGGCAAGGCCATCATCTTCTCGACCCACATCATGAGCGAGGCGGAGCGGCTCTGCGACCGCATTGCCATCATCCACCGTGGCCGGCTCCACGCGTCCGGCACGCTCGACGAGCTTCGCTCGGCCACCGGCCGTCACTACCTGGAAGACATCTTCGTCCACTACGTCGAACAGGCCGGCGCCGCCCCAACCCCATGAGCCCCGCGACGCGGCGCATCGCCACGCTCTTCACCACCGAGCTCCGGACGATGGTGCGGGACCGGCGCACGGTCGTGATGTCCATCGTCCTCCCGGTCGTGATGATCCCCCTCCTGCTGTTCGCGCAGCAGGTGACGGAGGAGCGGCGGGAGCGCGCCCTCGAAGCGCGCGAGTACACCTACGCCGTCACCGGCTCGCGGGCCGAGGAGGCCCGCTCGATTGTGGCGGCGGCCGTCGCGCGTGTGGGCGAGCCCTCGGCCAGGTTCCGCGAGGTGCGGCCCGACGATCCCCTGACCGCGCTCGCACGCGGCGAGGTGGACGCGGTCGTGGAGGCCGGCGAGACCCGCGAGGTGCAGGAGGCCGAGCGGGGCGAACGCCGCGCGCCCTCCCGCCCGGCGGCGCTCCTCGGGGCCGACGAATGGCTCTCAGCGCTCCCCCCGGACCTCATGGCGCTCACGGTGATCTACCGCGGCAACGTCGACGCGTCTGAATCCGCGGCCGACCGCCTGGCCGATCGGCTCGAGAGCGAACAGCGCGCGCGGAGGGCCGCCCTGGCTCGTGACGCCGGCTTCGGCGACGCTGCCGGGGCCGTGCTGACGGTAGACGAGGACAACCTCGCGGGCGACGAGGAGGTGGCGGGGCTGGCGCTCGGACGCTTCGCGACGCTGATGCTCCTGCTCTTCCTCTTCACCGGCGGCGCAGTCGTCGCGCAAGATACGCTGGCCGGCGAGAAGGAGCGGGGCACGCTCGAGACGCTCCTGACAACGGCGGCGGCGCGGGGCGAGATCGTGACCGCGAAGTTCCTGCTCGTCTTCTCGATCGCGGTGCTGATTGCGGGAATCCAGGTCGCCAACCTGCTCGTGTACGTCGGCTTCGAGCTGATCCCCACCTCCGCGCCGCTCGCCGCCGTCGTCACCCCGGTGGTCGCGGCGGGCCTCTTCGTCTTCGTGCTGCCCCTGGCGGCGCTCGTCTCGGCGATGCTGCTGCTCGTGTCCGGTTACGCGAGGTCGTATCGCGAGGCGCAAATCAACTTCATGCCGCTGATGCTGGTCACGGCGGTGCCCGCACTCGCCGCCACCCTGCCGGCCGTGCCGCTCCGGTCCGCAATCGCGCTGGTGCCGGTGGCGAACATCAGCGTCGGCGTGAAAGAGATCCTCGTTGGCCGTCTCGACTGGCCGTTCCTGTTGCTGGCCTGGGGGGTCACGGCGGCGACCGCGGGATGGGCCATTCGTCTGGCCGCACGGACGCTGTCCACCGAGCGTCTGATCACGCCATCCGCCGCCGACACGTTCGAGCGGCCTGGCGTCCCGGCGCTCAGACCCGGGCGGATCTTCACGTGGTTCGCCGTGATGTGGGCGGTGCTGCTCCTCGTCTCGCTCAACCTCGGCCCGGACTTCGATATCCGCCTGCAGTTGCTGATCAATCTGGGGGGCATCTTTCTCGGCGGGTCGTGGCTCTTCATGCGCCGGTACCGACTCGACTGGCGCGAGACGCTGCTGCTCCGCGTTCCGCGGTGGGAGGTGTGGGTCGCGGTGCTCGTCGGCGCGCCCGCGGGGCTGGCCGTCGGCACCGGCGTCTTCCAGCTCGCGAATCTGATCGTGCCCGTCCCGAGCGCCGTGCTCGAGAGCTTTTCGCAGTACCTGGTCCCGCCGGACATGTCGTTCTGGCTGCTGTTGCCCTTCCTGACGATCATGCCAGGCGTACTGGAGGAGATCGCCTTCCGCGGTGTCCTCCAGCAGTCGCTCCGCCGCTTTTTCAGGCCTGTGCCGACGGTGCTGCTGGTCGGGCTGATCTTCGGCCTGTTTCACGTGTCGCTGTTCCGCCTGTTCCCGACGGCGTTTCTGGGCGTGCTGTTTGCCGCCGTCACGATGATCACCGGGTCGATCTACCCGGCCATGGTCTGGCACGCCCTCAACAACGCGCTGGCGCTCGTCACGGGCTACTATGGGTGGTCGGTGGCCTCCCTCGAGCCCGGAGGCTATGCCGCGGCAACGGCGCTCCTGGCCTTGTCGTTCTGGATCCTCTGGCGCACACGGCCCGATGCAGACGCTCGATCGCCTTCTCCAAGCCGGCCATAACCACACGGTCGAGGGCATGGCCCAACAAAGGATGGCCATGCGGCTGTCCCTTGCCGTCGGTCTGCTGATGCTGGCGGGCAAGACCTACGCGTACGCCATCACCGGGTCGGCCGCCATCCTGTCGGATGCGGCGGAGTCGGTGGTCCACGTCTTCGCGGTGGCGTTCGCGACCTGGAGCCTCTGGATCGCCGTACGGCCCGCGGACGACTCGCACCCGTACGGCCACGACAAGGTGGCCTTCTTCTCTGCCGGTATCGAGGGCGCCCTCATCATCGTGGCGGCCGTCTACATCATCTACGCGACTGTCGAGAAGTGGATGGGCGGCCTGCAACTGGAGAACCTCTCAACCGGCACGTGGTACGTGGCCGCGGCCGCGCTCATCAACGTGTCTCTCGGCGGCTATCTGGTCTGGCTCGGCCGCCGCACCGGTTCGATCATCCTGGTCGCGAACGGCCACCATGTGCTCACGGACGCCTGGACCAGCTTCGGCGTGGTCGCGGGGCTCCTGCTGACGATCGCCACGGGCTGGCTGCCGTTCGACCCCCTGGTGGCCATGGCCGTCGCCCTCAACATCCTCTGGGCTGGCGGCCGTCTCATGCGCCAGGCGGTGGGAGGACTGATGGATGAGGGGGATCCGCAGGTGGAGGCCCTCGTCCGGCGCATCCTTGACGAGGAGACCTCGACACGGGGGCTCGCCTACCACGCGTTGCGCTACCGGGCGACGAGCACCACGCTCTTCGTCGAGCTGCACCTGCTCTTCCCAGGCGCCGTCTCTCTGGCCGATGCGCACCACTCCGCCTCGGAGATCGAGGCCGCGCTCCACCGCGCCGTGGGAGCGCGACTCAGCGTCATCACGCACCTGGAGCCGCAAGACGGCCACGACGCGGCCCACGGACGGGCCGGACTGCCGACGCTCGATGGCTGACGTCGAGAGAATCTGACGATCTTGTGAAGTGGTGATGTGGTGAAGGGATGTGCGACGCGCCGATCCTGGGCGTCCAGGGGCCCATCTATCTTCTGAGCGCCTGAGCGCGTCGCCGGCCCGCCACCGATCAGAAGATAGATGCTGGCGGCAAGGCTCCCTACATCTCACATCGCCACGTCCGATCCCCACATCACCACATCAGAAGATCACAAGATCTACTATCTGTATCTATGTGGCCTCGGAACGAAAAAAGGGCCGGAGCATTGAGCCCCGGCCCTCTCGAGCGTCGCTACAGGACGAGCCCTATTGTGTCTGGCGCGGCCAGAGCACGCCCTGGTGCATCGTCGTGACCTTCCCCAGGCCCTTGAACGCGAACTTCTGGAGACGCTTGCCTTCGTAGGTTTCCGTCGTGTAGATGTTGCCCTTCGAGTCGGTCGCGATGCTGTGCACGCCGAAGAACTGCCCAGGCTGCCGGCCGCCGTCGCCGAAGCTCGTGAGCAACGTCATCGACTTGCGCTCGACAATGTAGACGCGCTCGTTCTTGCCGTCAGCGACGTAGAGGAAGCGCTGATCGGGGTCCTTCGAGAACGCGACGTCCCAGATCGCGCCGTCCCCGAGCGTGCGGCGCGCGATGAACATCTCCGAGACGTAGGTGCCGTCGGTCTTGAAGACCTGGATGCGGTTGTTCGGCCGGTCGCACACATAGACAAGGCCGTCGTTCGACACGTCCGCGCAGTGCACGGGGTTCCTGAACTGCTGCGCCGGCGGCGCCTCCGGGTTGTACGGTCCGAGGTTCGCGTCGTCGGGCTTGTTCCCGTAGGCGCCCCAGTAGCGCTTGAGCGCACCGGTGTCGGCGTCAATCACCGCGACCCGCTTGTTCAGGTAGCCATCCGAGAGGTAGGCCTCGTTGGCGCGCGGGTCGACGAAGATCTTCGCGACACGGCCGAAATTGGTCGGGTCGTGGCTGTTGGCCTGGAACGCCGGCTTGCCGCCGCTCTCGGGCATCTGGCGGGAACCGGGCTTGCCGAACTGCGCGAGGAACTTGCCGTCGCGCGTGAACTTCAGCACGTGCGCGTCGTTCGGACCGTTGCCGCCGATCCAGATGTTGCCCTTGTGGTCGAGCCAGAGGCCGTGGTTCGAGCTGGGCCAGTCGTAGCCTTCACCGGGGCCGCCCCAGGAGTTGACGAGATTGCCCGCCGGATCGAACTCGAGCAGCGGCGGCGCGGGACGGCAGCAGAACTCGGCGGTCGGCGGGTCGGTCGCCAGGCCGATCTCGGTCCGCGGCGTGAAGGTGTCCGGGCGGTGCACGATGAAGACGTGATCGCGCTCATCGACGCCGATCCCGATCGTCATGCCGATCAGCCACGCATTCGGCAGCGGCTTCGGCCAGAACGGATCGACCTCGAACATCGGGGCTTCCACAGCAGTCTGGCCCTGCGCCGCCACCCGGTCCAACGCGGACTGCGCGACGCCCAGCACGCCCAGCACGACGACAACCCCGACTCCGACGATCACTTCACGCGACTTCACAATGCGGCCCATTCGGGACCCTCCCTCTCTGATCCGAGGCAGTATACGCAAATCCGCCGTTCCGCGGGCGACTTCTTTTTTTCTGCTACGCTCCTGACGTGCCGACGAAGCTCCAACGCCCGTGGAGGGCTGCGCTTGCCGCGGCGGTGTTGCTGGTCGTGATGCGACCGGCCGCTCCCACCGCTCACGAAGTCCCTAACGAAGTCACCGTGCAGGCGCTGCTCCGTCCCACGGGGACCGAGCTCGTCCTGCTCGTGCGCGCGCCGCTCGACGCGATGCGCGACATGCAGGTTCCGGTCCGCGGGCCGGGCTACCTCGACATTGGCCGAGCCGACCCGGTGCTCCGCGAGGCCGCGCAGCTCTGGATTGCCGACTACGTGCAGGTCTACGAGGGCGACCGGCGGCTGAGCCGGCCCGAGGTGCGCGCGATCCGCGTCTCGTTGCCGTCGGACCGCTCGTTCGCCTCGTTCGACGAAGCCGTAGCGAGCCTGCAGGGGCCGCGCCTCCCCGAGGAGACCCAGCTCTACTGGGAGCAGGGCCTGCTGGACGTGATGTTCATCTACCCGATCGAATCGGCCAACGCGGAATTCGCGATCGAACCCGGCCTCACGCGCCTCGGATTGAACGTCAACGTCGTACTCCGCTTCCTGATGCCGGGCGGCGTGGAGCGCGTCTTCGACATCCACGAGGAGCACGGCCTCGTCAAGCTCGACCCGCGGTGGCACCAGGCCGCGTACCGCTTCGTACGCGAGGGCTTCTTCCACATCCTCGACGGACCGGATCACCTGTTGTTCCTGCTGTGCCTGGTGATCCCGTTCCGGCGGGTGCGGCCGCTCGTCGTGATCGTGACCTCGTTCACCATCGCGCACTCCGTGACGCTGATCGCGTCCGCGTTCGGCATGGCGCCCGACGCGCTCTGGTTCCCGCCCCTGGTGGAAACGCTGATCGCGGCGTCGATTGTCTACATGGCGTTCGAGAACATCGCCGGCGCGCGTCTCGAACGCCGGTGGTGGGTGACGTTCGGCTTCGGGCTGGTGCACGGGTTCGGGTTTGCGTTCCTGCTGCGCGACACGCTGCAGCTGGCCGGTGGCCACATCGTGACGTCCCTGCTGGCGTTCAACGTGGGCGTCGAACTCGGACAGCTCGCCGTGCTGGCCGTGCTCCTCCCCGCCCTGGCGCTGCTGTTCCGGTACGTGGTGGCGGAGCGGGTCGGGACCATCCTGCTGTCGGCGCTGGTGGCGCACACCGGGTGGCACTGGGCACTGGAGCGCTACGACGCCTTCAGCCAGTTTCCGACACCGGTGATCGATGCGGCCCTCCTCGCGATGGTGATTCGCCTGCTGATGCTCGCGCTCGCCGCCTGGGTGGTCGTCTGGTTCATCGCCCGACTCGTCGGGCGGAAAGACGCCACCGCAATTCCGGGGCAGGGGGCGGAGACCTCGGAGAATCTGGTGATCTCGTGA